>NZ_JBVHXY010000039.1:70491-77125 GCF_055569215.1 Kitasatospora sp. NPDC029312
GATGTGGCGGGGGGGTTGGGGGGGGGGGGGGGGGGGCAGCAGGGGGTGGGGGGGGGGGGGGGGGGGCGCCCCCCCCCCCCCCGCCGCTGCTGAGGAGTTCGGGCGCGCCGCCGTCCGGGTCGACCAGGTGGACGTACTGGTCGGCCGGGTCGCCCTGGCCGGTCTCGCAGAGCAGTCGCCCGTCGTAGCGTCCGACCACCCGGCGGATCTGCAGCCCGGCGGTGTCCAGCGGCTTGCCGTCCAGGGCGAGGCCGCGGGCCTGCGGGGTGTCGTGGACGGTGAGCAGGCGGCCGTCGGGCAGCCGGGCGGGGGTGCCGGGCAGCTCGTCCACCCAGAACGCGTCGGTGGTGCGGGAGAGTTCACGGGTCTCGCCGGTGGACGGGTCGGCGGAGAGCAGCAGCACGTTCTGTTGCAGCCGGTCGGCGACGGTGAGCAGCACTTCGTCGTCGGAGGCCCAGGAGGCGGCGCACAGGTACGGGAACTCCGTCGCGTCCCACCGCAGTTCGACCCGGGGGCCGTCGAGGCCGAGCACCCAGACCTGGACGTCCGCGTTGGGCCCGCCTGCCTGCGGGTAGGCGAAGTCCTCGGCGGGCTCGCCGGGACGGGCCGGGTCGGCGAAGTAGCGCCGGGGGAGGGCGGATTCGTCCACCCGCGCGGCCAGCAGCGCGCCGCCGTCCGGACGCCACCAGTGGCCCCGGGCGCGGCCGAGTTCCTCGGCGGCGGCGAACTCGGCCACGCCCCAGCGCGCGCCGTCGGCGGGGGAGAGCGGCGTCGACTCCGGTGTGACGTAGAGGGCGTCGTCGGCGACGTAGGCGACGCGCCGGCCGCCGGCGTCCGGCCGGGGGTCGAACGCGGGCCCGGCGGTGGGCAGTTCGACGCTCGTGCCGGTGGCGGTGTCGGTGCGGAACAGCCGGCCGTCCAGGGTGAAGACGGCGGTGGCGAGGTCGGGAGTGGCCGCGTAGCCGCCGATCCCGGCGGCGACCAGCCGGGTACGCTCGCGCAACCGCCGCTCAGCGGTGGGCAGTTCGTCGCGTTCGCCGCTGCGGCCCGGGGCGAGCGCGGCCGGGTCGGCGACCAGGCGCTCGGTGCCGGTGGTGACGTCCAGCAGGTGGAGGCGGTCGACCGGATCCTCCGGACCGGTCGAGCGGAGCAGCAGCAGCCGGGTACCGTCCTCGGCGAGGGTGTACGCGCGCGGGGCGCCGTACCCCAACCGGCCGGTGCGGGCGCTGAGGGAGAGGAAGGCGTCGGTGATGGTCACGGCCCGATGGTGGTCGTGCGGGGAGCGACCCGGCCAGTAGTCTGCCGTGTGAAATGTCACACATCACGAGGAGGAGTCCGTGGCCGATGACCTCAGCATCCTCGAACCCCCGACCCCACTGACGTCCGCCGACGGCCTGTTCAGCCTGTCACCGGAGGCCGCGCACCTGAACCACGGCTCGTACGGGGCCGTGCCCGTCCCGGTGCAGCGGGAGCAGGAGCGGCTGCGGGCCGAACACGAGCTGGACCCGGACGGCTTCTTCGCCGACCTGCCCGACCGGATCGCCCGGGCCCGGACGCGGATCGGCGCCGAGCTGGGCACCGACCCGGACCGCCTGGCACTGGTCGCCAACGTCACCGAGGCGGTCGCGATCGCCCTCGACACCATCCCCCTCGCCCCCGGTGACCGGGTCCTGGTCACCGACCACGGCTACGGCGCCGTCAACCAGGCCGTCGCCCGCAAGGCCGCCGAGACCGGCGCGGAACTGGTGGTGGCCGAAGTCCCGCCGGACGCCCCCGACGAGGAGGCGGTACGGGAGGCGGTGCTCGCCGCGGTGGACGGCCGCACCACGGTGGCGGTGCTGGACCGGATCACCTCGCTCACCGCCCGCACGGTGGCCGCCCCGCGACTCGTCGCCGAGCTGCGCGAACGCGGCGTGACCACCGTGGTGGACGGCGCCCACGCGCCCGGCATGCTGCCCGCCCCGGTCGACCCGAACGCCGACTTCTGGTTCGGCAACCTGCACAAGTGGGCCTTCGCCCCGCGCGCCACCGGCGTGCTCGCCGTCCGGCCCGAGTGGACCGCGAGGGTCCGCCCGCTCGCGCTGTCCTGGGAGCACCACCGGGGATTCCCGGCCAACGTCGAATGGCGGGGCACCTGCGACTACACGCCGTGGCTGGCCGCCCCGGCCGGCTTCGAGCTGCTGCGCGGGCTCGGCCGGGAGGCGGTGGCCGGGCACAACGCCGCCCTCGCCGGGTACGGCCAGCGGGTGCTGGCCGAGCGCGCGGGCCTGCGGCCGCTGCCCGCCTCACCCGAGGTGTGGATGCGCACCGTGCGGCTGCCGGGGGGCCGCTTCGACACGGAGGCGGCGACCCGGGCGCTGGTGGCCGAGCTCTGGCGGCGGCACGGCATCCGGGCGACCGGCCGGCCGGGGCCCGACGGCGGCGGACTGCTGCGGGTGAGCGCCCAGTTGTACAACCGGGCGGCGGAGTACGAGCGGCTCGCGGACGCGCTGGTGGAGCTGTTCAGGGAGTAGCCGGGCGCCGCGCGGGGCCGGTCGGCGCGGGGCCGTGAGCCGTGAGCCGTAAGACTGTTCGCTGTGAGCCGTCACCCGGTGCCGGACCCGCCGACCGCCTCCGGCAACGGCTGTTCGCCGCCCGCCGCCCGCAGCTCCGCCAGCAGCAGGTTCCGGTCGGCGAGCAGCCCGGTGAGGATCCGCCGGGCTGCCCGCAGCAGGTCGGCGACGTCGCCGCCGGCCAGCGCGTAGACCACCGTGCTGCCCTCCCGGGTGGCGGTGATGATGCCCGACCGGCGCAGCACCGCGAGCTGCTGCGACAGGCTGGAGGGCTCGACCCCCAGCTCGGCGAGCAGGCCGCGGACCGGCGTCGGTCCGTCCTGGAGCAGCTCCAGGACGCGGATCCGGACGGGATGGCCGAGCATCCGGAAGAACTCGGCCTTGGCCTGGTAGAGCTCTCCCAGCCTGCGGCCGGGAGGTACCCCCATCGTCACGTGGCCCCCCTTCCCTGGTGTCGGTCGGTTCAGATCTCCAGCGAGACTTCGATCCGCTTGAGCTGGTGGCGGGCCATCGCGAGGTTGGCGCGGTTGCGGTTGAGCGCCAGGAAGAGGAACAGGCCGCGGCCGCCGGGCGTCGTGATCGGCCGGACCATGTGGTACTGGTGGGTCAGCGAGATCAGGATGTCCTCGATCTCGTTGTCGTGCAGGTTGAGCATCTCCATCGCGCGCATCTTGGCGCGGACCACGTCGGTGTTGCCGGCCGCGGCGACGTTGAGGTCCAGCTCGCCGCCGTCGCCGAGGCTGCCGAGGGCCATGCCGCTGCCGTAGTCGACCAGGGCGACGCCGATCGCGCCGTCGATGGCCATGGCCTCCTTGAGGGACGTCTCCAGGTTCGCCATCGTTGTTGTCCTCCCGTGAGTTGGTGGCTGTGGCTCACGAAGGTAGGCAGTGACCGGGGGATTCCACCGCGAATGACCGGAGACGTTCGAACCTGGCGCCCTCCGGATCACTTGAAGACATTTGCAACTATGGATCTGAGAGGGAAGTGATCCCGGGGGTCACGTCCGTGCCCGGAAAACGGTGCTATCGATGTCGGTCCACCCGGGTAACCTCTCGCTGAGATGCGAGATCACACCAATCACACCCGGACGGCGATGAACACCCCCGATCCAGAGCCCCAGGACGACCGGGAGCTCAGCCCCGCCGAGGCGTACGCGGCCAGCCGTCGCCGGGCCCAGGAGCAGGCCACCGCCCTGTACGGCTTCCAGCAGCTGTACGACTTCCCCCTGGACGACTTCCAGCTGGAGGCCTGCGAGGCCCTGGAGGCCGGCTCGGGCGTCCTGGTCGCCGCCCCCACCGGCTCCGGGAAGACCATCGTCGGTGAGTTCGCCGTGCACCTGGCCCTCCAGGCGGGCCGCAAGTGCTTCTACACCACGCCGATCAAGGCGCTGTCCAACCAGAAGTACGGCGACCTGGTCAAGCGCTACGGCGCCGCCAAGGTCGGGCTGCTCACCGGGGACAACACCGTCAACGGCGACGCCCCCGTGGTGGTGATGACCACCGAGGTGCTGCGCAACATGCTCTACGCGGGCTCCAGCACCCTCGACGGCCTCGGCTACGTCGTCATGGACGAGGTGCACTACCTCGCCGACCGCTTCCGCGGCGCCGTCTGGGAGGAGGTCATCATCCACCTCCCCGAGTCGGTCACCCTCGTCTCGCTCTCCGCGACCGTCTCGAACGCCGAGGAGTTCGGCGACTGGCTGGACACCGTCCGCGGCGGCACCAAGGTGATCGTCTCCGAGACCCGCCCGGTGCCGCTCTGGCAGCACGTGATGGCCGGCAACCGGATGTACGACCTGTTCGCCGACCCGGACCGCGACGGCCGCCCCAAGCACAACCTGAAGCACCCCGGCAAGGCCGTCAACCCCGAGCTGGTCCGGCTCGCCCGCTCCGAACTCGACCGCAACCCGCGCGACCGCTTCGGCCGCGGCAGGGGCCGCTCCATGCCCAACGGCCGCCCCGGCAAGGTCTGGACCCCAGGTCGGGTCGACGTCATCGACCGGCTCGACGCCGAGGGCCTGCTGCCCGCGATCACCTTCATCTTCAGCCGGGCCGGATGTGAGGCCGCCGTCCAGCAGTGCCTCAGCTCCGGGCTGCGGCTCAACAAGGACTCCGAGCGCGCCCAGGTCCGGGCGATCGTCGAGGAGCGCTGCGCCGACATCCCCGACGAGGACCTGCACGTCCTCGGCTACTTCGAGTGGCTGGACGGGCTGGAGCGCGGCATCGCCGCCCACCACGCCGGGATGCTGCCCCGGTTCAAGGAGGTCGTCGAGGAGCTCTTCGTGAAGGGCCTGGTCAAGGCCGTCTTCGCGACCGAGACCCTGGCGCTCGGCATCAACATGCCCGCCCGCTCGGTGGTCATGGAGAAGCTGGTCAAGTGGAACGGCGAGACCCACGCCGACATCACCCCCGGCGAGTACACCCAGCTCACCGGCCGGGCCGGGCGGCGCGGCATCGACATCGAGGGCCACGCCGTGGTGCTCTGGCAGCGCGGCCTCGACCCCGAGGCGCTGGCCGGCCTGGCGGGCACCCGCACCTACCCGCTCAAGTCCTCGTTCCGGCCCTCCTACAACATGGCGGTCAACCTCGTCGCCCAGTTCGGCCGGCACCGCTCCCGCGAACTGCTGGAGACCTCCTTCGCGCAGTTCCAGGCCGACCGCTCGGTGGTCGGCCTCGCCCGCCAGGTCCAGCGCAACGAGGAGGGCCTGGAGGGCTACCGCGAGTCCATGACCTGCCACCTCGGCGACTTCGGCGAGTACATGGACCTGCGCCGCCGGCTCAAGGACCGCGAGAACGAACTCGCCCGCGAGGGCACCAGCCAGCGGCGCGCGGCCGCCATCGAGTCCATCGAGCAGCTCAAGCCGGGCGACGTCATCCACGTCCCCACCGGCAAGTTCGCCGGCCTCGCCCTCGTCCTCGACCCCGGACTGCCGCCGGTCAGCCGCTCCGGCCGGGGCAGCACCCGCCACCCCGACTTCCAGGACGGCCCGCGCCCGGTGGTGCTCACCGCCGAGCGGCAGGTCAAGCGGCTCGCGATGATCGACTTCCCGCACCCGGTCGCCGCGATCGAACGCCTGCGCATCCCCAAGTCCTTCAACCCGCGCAGCCCGCAGTCCCGGCGCGACCTCGCCTCCGCCCTGCGCACCAAGGCCGGCCACCTGGAGCCCGACCGGTTCCGGCGCGGCCGCGCCGCCGCCGCCGACGATCCGGAGATCACCCGGCTGCGCACCGAACTGCGCCAGCACCCCTGCCACGGCTGCTCCGACCGCGAGGACCACGCCCGCTGGGCCGAGCGCTACCACCGGCTCCACCGCGACACCGAACTGCTGGAACGCCGGATGCGCTCCCGCACCCACACCATCGCCCGCACCTTCGACCGGGTCTGCGCCCTCCTCACCGACCTCGGCTACCTGCGCGGCGACACCGTCACCGACGACGGCAAGCGGCTCGGCCGGCTCTACGGTGAACTCGACCTGCTCGCCTCCGAGTGCATCCGCGAGGGCGTCTGGAGCGGCCTCGCCGCCGCCGAACTCGCCGCCTGCGCCTCGGCGCTGGTGTACGAGGCCCGCCAGTCCGACGACGCCGGCGCCCCCCGGGTGCCGGAGGGCGCGGCCAAGGAGGCGCTCGGCAAGATGGTCCGGATCTGGGGCCACCTCGACGCCCTTGAGGAGCAGCACCGGATCAACACCGCCGAGGGCGTCGGCCAGCGCGAACCCGACCTCGGCTTCGCCTGGGTCGCCTACCGCTGGGCACTCGGCCACAACCTCGACCAGGTCCTGCGCGACGCCGACATGCCGGCCGGCGACTTCGTCCGCTGGACCAAGCAACTGATCGACGTCCTCGGCCAGATCCAGGACGCCGCCGGCGAGGACGCCGACCTCCGCAGGACCGCCCGCAAGGCCGTCGACGGCCTCCGCCGCGGCATCATCGCCTACTCCTCCGTGGGCTGACCCCGCCGCTTCCTGGGGGGGGGGGGGGGGGGGGGGGGGGGTACCCCGGGAGAGGAGCGGGGGGGGGGGGGGGGGTAGGGGGGGGGGGGAAAAGGGGTCGGTGGGGGGAAGAAGGGGGGGGGGGGGGGGTCGG
>NZ_JBVHXY010000040.1:0-74996 GCF_055569215.1 Kitasatospora sp. NPDC029312
TCAACGATGCCTGGAAGTAACCCTGTCGAGCACCTGAGCGCCCCCCCCCCCTGGAAACCCACCAGCGGGCGGGGCCGCTCGCTGCCCGTCCGGTGTCGAAGCGGCAGGAGGGGCCGAGCTCGGCGGTCACGGCGGTCCAGCCGGCGGCTGCGCGTCGCCGGCCCGCACCCTGGCCGCCGCCGGCGCACCACCTGAGCCGATGCGACCGGCTGCCCGGTGGTGTTACCACCCGAGCAGATCCGCCGGGTTCCGGTCGGGCGCCGACGGCTCACCGCCCGCCTCGGCGAACGCCCGCAGGGCCTGGACGAGTCCGGTGCGCTGCTTCACGGGCATGGCGGCGACGATCCGGGAGATCTCCTCGCGCCGCCGGTCGGTGGCGTCGACGACGGTCCGTGCCCCCGCGTCGGTCAGCGCGATGCGCACCTCGCGCCGGTCCTCGGGGCTGACCTCCCGGGCGACGACTCCGGCGGCGACCAGCCGCTCGATCATCCGCATCGCCGTCGACGGGTTGACGGCCAGCAGCTCGGCCAGGCGCGACATGCTCATCGGCCCCCGCGAGTGCAGCACGACGAGCATCCTGAACTGCGGCAGCGTGAGCGCCTCCGCGACCTCGCCCAGTGAGCGCGCGGAGATCGCCACCAGGACCCGGGAGGCGGTGAGCACGGCAGTGACCAGGTCCTCCTCGACCGGCCCGGAGGCCCGGCTGCGGGAGGCAGGCACGGTGAGATCGTCGGACATGTGTCCTTTTTACCTCCCAGGTGCGCCCGCGCACACGTTCAATCGATCTTCGCGTCCCCGCCTGGCCGCCTCGCCCCTCCCCCGACGTCACCCTCACGGGGCTGGCTTCCCGTGCGGCTTCTTTGCATAATGCAAAGGGCGCGCTGGTGCTCCGACCGCTCGCAGGCGCCTCGCGTACGCCGTGGCCGAACCCGGTCGTCGACCGGGACGGGCACGCGCCGGACGAGCGGCGCGGCGACCCCGTCACGCCGGACAGCGGTCCGGACGGGCCGGCCCGGAGACTTTGTGGCTTTGCGGCCGGCCACTCCCTCCCCGGCCGGCCCAGGACAGCTGACGCCCGCTGGTCGGTCGCCGAGCGCAGTGCGAGATCGACGCTCACGGTGGCAGGGCGAGGGACGAGCGGAGGAGGATGCTCCCGTGTCAGGTGACACGCCCCCAGGTCCGGACCCTGCCGCGCGGCAGGGACCCGGCGGCGAGAGGCCCGCCGCCGCGGGCGACCCCGACCGCTCGGACTTCGTCCGCAGCATGCAGCGGGCGCGCGTGACCGACGGCGACGCCCAGGCCATGCTCGGCGTCCTCGACGCCCTGCGGGACCTCGGAGCCCGTACGGCCGCGCTGGTGGAACAGCTCGCCGCCGAAGCCGAGGAGGAAGAGGGGTGAGTCGGCCGCCCGCAGGACATCCGGCAGGGCCTTTCGGTACCCGACGGAACGGGGCGGTATGACCGAGCAGATCTGGTGTTCGCGGCTCGGCGGGGCGGCACGGCGGCTCTCGGGCTGCTGCCGGAGAGCTACCGCGCGCGGCTGAACCGCCAGGCCCTGGCCTTGCTGGGTGATCCGCAGGACGCCGCCGACGCCGTCCAGGACACCTTCCTGATCGCTCTGCGGCGGCTGTCCGGTCTACGTGACCCGGCCGCCTTCGGCGGCTGACTGGCACGGATGGACGGCAGTTGACCATGCCGACGCATTGGCGGCCGCATCACGCGCGGCGCTTGACGTCTGCGCGGCCTCGCCGAGCAGCCGCTGTGCCAGCGCCGCCCTGGCCTCAGGCTGCACAGTGACGCGCACTCGTCGGGTGGGCAAGCTATTTGTCGAGGCCCGGATCCAGGCAGGGGCCGTGAATGCCGGCTTTCCACTACCCCGGCCGGACGCAGCCGGCCCGGCACAAACCGCGACGCGAAACACATCGAGGGCGAATGCGCATTGCGCATTCACCCTCGATGTCCGTGGTAGCGGGGACAGGATTTGAACCTGCGACCTCTGGGTTATGAGCCCAGCGAGCTACCGAGCTGCTCCACCCCGCGTCGATGAACATGACTCTACGGCACCAGTCGGTGATCACCAAATCGATCCCGTCACTGCCCACTCGTCGGCTCGCCGCCCGCCGGAGACCCCGCAACCGGTACCCCGCAAGCAGGTGGGCGCGGCCCCGTCGGGGGCCGCGCCCGTGCGACGCGACGATGCCTCGGCGCTCGACCTAGCGGTCGTTGCGGGGGCAGGCCGAGTGGTCAGACCTTCCTGATGGTGTACGCGACGCCGCTGCCCACGCAGCTGCTGCTGCTCTGCGAGCTCGAGACGACCCATCCCGCGGGGATGGGAGAGAAGGAGCAGACGGTGGCGTACGTCTGGTTGGTGATCTTGCTGATGTTGTAGGCAACTCCCGTGCCGGCGCAGCCGCTACTGCTGTAGGAGCTGGTGACGACCCATCCAGCGGGGATCGGCGACATGGAACAGACCGTCGCGTACGACTGGTTCGCCACATTGCTGATCGAATAGGCAACGCCCGTACCAGCACAGCCACTACTGCTGTACTGTCCGAGCCGGCCTTGTCGCCGCCCTGGTTCAACATGCTGCCGAAGGCGCTCAGATTGCTGCCTCCGCCGGTCACGAGTGGTGCCGCCTTGCCGGCGGCGTCGACGGCGATCCGGGCCGTCTTCCGCAGGTGTTCGGTGGCGGTCTTCATGGCCGCCTGGGCGGCCAGCCGGAGCAGGTACTCCTCCAGCGCGTCCGGGTCGGCGGGGATGCCGGCCACCAGGTCGATCATGGCGCTTCCGGGATCCGGCTTCTGTGAGGCGGCCACGCTGCGTGATGGCTGAGCGTCGGCTGACCGCCATTGCGGGTTTACGGGGACCGGCATGACTTCGATCGAGGGCGCCGAACGGGGTTGGCCGGAATCCGCGGGCGCATGTCGGGGGCACCCGGACGACGGCCGGCGCGACACCGGACGGCATCCGGCGGAGCGGGGAGTTTGCCGGCGCGGGACGGGGTAGGCGCGCCGTGGCGGACCGGGGCGCCCCTCCGCACGGGCGTGCCCGGGGGCGGCGAACCGTCGCTTCCGTCGCGCAGCAGCCGCCGGCGCGGGCACCCTCCCGGCCGGGGCACCCGCGTCCACTCTCCGAAAGGCCCACCCGATGACCGTGCAGACCACCCTCGGCCCCGACACCGACCTGGCCCAGGTCTTCGAACTCGCCCAGCAGCTTCGAGTCGACTCCGTGCGCGCCAGCACCTCCGCCGGCTCCGGGCACCCCACCTCCAGCCTGTCCGCGGCCGACCTGATGGCCGTGCTGATGACCCGCCATCTGCGCTACGACTGGGACCGCCCCGACCATCCGGCCGCCGACCACCTGGTGTTCTCCAAGGGCCACGCCTCGCCGCTGCTGTACGCGATGTTCAAGGCCGCCGGCGTCGTCGGCGACGACGAACTGATGACCACCTACCGCCGCTTCGGCGCCCGGCTCCAGGGCCACCCCACCCCCGTCCTGCCCTGGGTCGACCTGGCCACCGGCTCACTCGGCCAGGGCATCGCGTACGCCGTCGGCATCGCCCTCGCCGCCCGCGACCTCGACCACCAGGACTCCCGGGTCTGGGTGCTGTGCGGCGACAGCGAGACCGCCGAAGGCTCGGTCTGGGAAGCCCTGGAGAGCGCTGGACGCCACCGCCTGGGCAACTACATCGCGATCTTCGACGTCAACCGCCTCGGCCAGAGCGGCCCCACCGAACTCCAGTGGGACACCGACGCGTACGCCCGCCGGGTCGAAGCCTTCGGCTGCCGCGCGCTGGTCGTCGACGGCCACGACCTGGCAGCCATCGACCGGGCGCTGGCCACCGCCGCCGACGGGACCGCGCCGACCGTCGTCATCGCCCGCACCGTCAAGGGCCGGGGCGTGTCGCAGATCGCCGACCAGGACGGCTGGCACGGCAAGCCGCTCCCCGAGGACCTGGCGGCCGACGCGATCGCCGAACTCGGCGGCGTCCGCGACCTGCGGGCCCGTGGGCCCCGGCCGTCCGAGCCCGGTGCGGCGAGGGCCGGTGCGGCGAGGGCCGGTGCGCAGTCCGCCGGGCGGTCCTCGGCAGGGCCCTCCGACCGGTCCGCCACGCCGGCCGAGGTGTCGCCGCCGCGGTTCGAGGTCGGCGAGAAGGTCGCCACCCGGGTGGCCTTCGGCAAGGCGCTGGTCGCGCTCGGCGCCCGGCCCGAGGTGGTCGCGCTCGATGCCGAGGTCGGCAACTCCACGCACGCCGAGGACTTCCAGAAGGCTTACCCCGAGCGGTACTTCCAGAACTACATCGCCGAACAGCAGATGATCGCCACCGCCGCCGGCATGGCCGTGCGCGGGCACCGGCCCTACGCCACCACCTTCGCGGCCTTCCTCACGCGCGCCCACGACTTCCTGCGGATGGCCGCGATCTCGCAAGTCCCGCTGGCCGTCTGCGGCACCCACGCGGGCGTGGAGATCGGGCCCGACGGCCCCTCGCAGATGGGCGTCGAAGACCTCGCCATGATGCGCGCCCTGCTCGACTCCACCGTCCTCTACCCCAGCGACGCCACCTCCGCCGCCGCCCTCACCGTGGCGATGGCCGACCTGCCCGGGATCTCCTACCTGCGCACCACCCGCGGCGGGTACCCCGTCCTGTACGGCCCCGACGAGACGTTCCCGGTCGGCGGCTCCAAGACGCTGCGCCGCACCGACGACGACCGCGTCACCCTGATCGGTGCCGGCGTCACCCTGCACGAGTGCCTCACCGCCGCCGACCGACTCGCCGAGAGCGGCATCGCCGCCAGGGTCATCGACCTCTACTCGGTCAAGCCGCTCGACACCGAGACCCTGGTGCGCGCCGCGCGTGAGACCGGCGCCCTGGTGGTCGCCGAGGACCACCACCCCGAGGGCGGCCTCGGCGAAGCGGTCCTCAGCGCCCTCAACACCGCCCGCACCCACCCCCTGCTCACCCACCTCGCCGTCACCGCCCTCCCCGGCTCCGGCACCCCCGCCGAGCTCCTCGACGCCGCCGGCATCTCCGCCGCCCACATCGCCGAAGCCGCCCGCACCCTCACCACCGCCACCGGCTGACGGGCCCGCCGCCCTCGGTGCTCGCCCGGGCGTCCTTCGACAGCCAGCCGTCGGCGCGGCGGCGGGCCCGACCGGGCCCGGCACTTCGGTGCCTGGCCTTCCGCCGCCGGCGGGAGGCCAGGCACCGGTGGGGTCACCGAGCCGCGGTGAGACGGGGGTCGTCCGCCGACAGCAGGGTTCCCGCCCGTTCGTACTGGGAGAGCGCCAGCCCCATGCAGAAGAACGTCGGCGCCCACTCCCCCACGAAGATCCCCCAGCGGTCGGCACGGTCCACGCCCGCCGCCTCCGCCTTCACGGACACCATCCACGAGGCGAACGACAGGCCGATCGACGCCACCCCCGCCAGATAGGCGTGCTCGGACTTCACACCGGCTTCATGCAGCTTCTTGATGATCATCATGGCCTCCCTAGACATCGGTTGGACAACCGGTCATGGCGGCTGCCCAGCCGTCCCCGTCCCACACCGGGCCGCACCACACCACTTCGCTGCGTCACCGGACCTCGGGGAACGGCGGTTTCCTGGGGCCCCGGACGGCGTGGGCCGCTACGTCCCGCGCACGGCTGCCGTCGTGCGGCCGGCGCCGGCGGCGATCACCATGGGATGGTGTCGGACATCGAACCCTTGCGCCCCGGTCTCGACCGGACCGGTCTGCTGGCCCGGTGGATCACCGCGGCCCTCACGTCGGCCGGGCACACGGTGGCCACGGCCGAGTCCCTCACCGCCGGACGCCTGGCCACCGCCCTGTCGGAGGCGCCCGGCGCCGGCGCGGCGTTCGTCGGCGGTGTCGTCGCCTACGCCACCGACCTCAAGCAGTCGCTGTTGGACGTGGACCCGGGCCTGCTCGCCGACGTCGGCGCGGTCCACCCCGAGGTCGCCGTCCGGATGGCCCACGGCGTCCGCCGGATCACCGGGGCCACCTACGGCCTGGCCACCACCGGAGTCGCCGGGCCCAGCCCCCAGGACGGACACGACGTCGGCACCGTCTTCGTCGCCGCCGTCTCGGCCGACGCCGTGGTCGTCCGCCAGCCCGAGCCGCCCTCACACGACCGCGAGGACATCCAGACCGCCGCCGTCCACGCGGCGCTGGAACTCCTCCAGGACCTCCTGCGCCCGGACGCCGACCACCGTGCGAGGTAGGCGGCAACGCGGGCGAACTCCTCCCTGATGTGCGGTCAGGGCTGGCTGCTCGGGCTGGCGGGTGTCGCGGCGCCGGAGGAGAGGTCGCTGGGCCTGGCGGACCGTTCGTCGGTGGGTGCGCCGCCTCCGGGAGCCAGGGACGGGGAGGCGCTGGAGGTCGCCTCCGGTGTGGGGGAGGTCGAGGGCTGGGCCGACGCGGAGCCTGCGGGAGGCGATTGGGTGGCGGAGCTGACGACGTAGGCGTTGACCGTGCCGCGTCCGGCGTGCGCGAAGGTGAAGGTCACCAGCCGGTAGGTGCCGGGGCTGACCTGGCCCGTCACTTGCATCTGCGGCTGGCCCGGTGACCCCACGAGGACCGGCTGCCCGGGCGGAAGGGTGACGCCCGCCCCGTTCGCCGCCGCCGGGGAACCGCCGGCCCCTTCCAGGCTGACCGCCGTCAGGGTGTCGGGCTCTCCGCCCGGATTGAGGATGTACGCGGCCAGCGAGGCGGTCCCGCTTCCAGCGGGCCCCGCGACCAGTCGTACGTCGCGGAGCTTCAGGTCGCCGATGTCGGCGCTCACGGTGTCCGGCGCGATCCGGTACGTCTCCGCGCCGTTGCCGGCCGCGCAGGCTGCCGTCGAGGCCGCCAGTACCAGCAGCAGACCGACGGAGCGCGGTGCGGCGCTGCGGCGCATGACGGATTCGGCTCTCATCCGGGGGTCCTCCAGGCATTCGGCGTTTCGGCATTCGGCTTCGGGTCCGCCATGCGTTCCCCGCTCACCGGCCGTGCACGCCGCCCCTCACCCGACCGCCCGCACCGTCATCCCGGCATCGAGCGGCCGGCGCCGCCCCGGCCGGCCCGCGCCGCCTTCGCCAGCGCGAACGCCACCACCGGGAGGGCGGCCGCGACGAGGGTGCGGCGCCAGGCGTGCTTCTTTCCCGTCGCGCTCCCCGTCCGGGGACGGCCTGCGACGCGTCGCCACAGCCGCCTGACCGCCCACCCGACCGGTCCACCCGCCCACGGGCCCGCCAGCAGGCGGAACGGCTTGTCCATCACCTTGGCCGCGTTCACGTGAGCCCGCCTTTCGCCGCCGTCGTCGCACCACCGTCGTCTCACGGCCGCCGTCCGACCGCCGTCGTCGTTCGCCGCTTCGGCCGCCCGGGCGCGTGCCCGGTCGCCGAAGCGGCAAACCACCGCGCTCCGGCTGCGGCAAGGGGCGTCAGCCGTCGTGGCTCCGGAGCGTCTCCTTGACCTTGGCGATCGCGAAACCCCAGCCCTGCTGGACGGTCGGCTTGCCCGGCACCGCCAGTTCCCGGGGGTTGGTCAGCACGTCGAGCAGCACCGGCCCCGGTGTCCCGAAGGCCTGTCGGACACCGTCCGGGAGCTCGGACGGGTGGGTGACCCGGATACCGGTCAGTCCGAGGGCGGTGGCGACCGCGGCGAAGTCCGGGTTGTCCAGCTCCGTGCCGAACTCCGGGAGTCCGGCCTGCTCCTGTTCCAGCTTGACCATGCCGAGCCGACGGTTGTCGAACACCACGAGCTTCACCGGCAGCCGGTACGTCCTGATCGTCATCAGGTCGCCGAGCAGCATGCTCAGACCGCCGTCGCCGCAGAACGCCACGACCTGCCGGTCGGGGGCCCACAGCTGCGCGCCGAGGGCCTGGGGCATCGCGTTGGCCATCGAGCCCAGGTTGTACGAGCCCAGCAGCCGCCGGCGGCCGCGCATGGTCACGAAGCGGGACAGCCAGACGGTGGCCATGCCGGTGTCGGAGGTGAAGATCGCGTCGTCGCTCGCACAGGCGTCCACCGCGGCGGCCAGGGCCTCCGGGCGGACGTCGTGGTCGCGGTTGTCCAGGGCGCTGCGCAGGCGGCCGAGCAGCCGGTGGTCGTGGTGGGGGTCCGCGAGGCGCTGCTGGCCGACGGTCCACTCGTCGAAGCTCTTGCGGGCGGCTTCCAGGTGCGACCGCTCTCCGGCGGGTTCCAGGTGCGGGAGGAGTGCGCGCAGGGTGGCCGCCGTGTCCCCCGCCAGCCCCACGTCGACGGGCATCCGGCGGCCGAGGTTGCGTTCCAGGAGGTCGATCTGGACGACCTTGCAGCCGCTGGGGTACCAGTCGCGGTAGGGGAAGTCGGTCCCGAGCATGATCAGCGTGTCGCAGGCGTCCAAGGCCTGGGAGGCGGCGGGATTGCCGATCAGGCCGGTCTGTCCGACCTGGTAGGGGTTGTCCTCCTCGAAGCCCTCCTTGGCCTTGAGGGTGAGGACCATCGGTGCGGACAGTCGCTCGGCGAGTCGGAGCACCTCCTCGCGGGCGTCCCGGGCGCCTCGGCCGACCAGCAGGGTCACCCGGTCGGCGGCGTTGATGAGGTCGGCGGTCTCCCGGAGGCCGGCGTCGTCGGGGCGGGTGACGGGGCGGGTGCGCGGGAAGCGGGCGGGGCGGTCGTCCGTCAGCTCCCGGTCGCCGAGGTCACCGGGGACCGTGAGGACCGCGACGCCGCGTTCGCTGACCGCCGAGCGGACGGCGGCCTCCAGCATCCTCGGCAGTTGGTCCGGCGAGGTCACCGTCGCCCGGAAGACCGCGACGTCCCGGAACAGCAGGTCGTTGTCGACCTCCTGGAAGTAGTCGCTGCCCATCTCGGCCGAGGGCACCTGGCCGGCGATGGCCAGCACCGGGGTGCGGCTCTTGGCCGCGTCGTACAGGCCGTTGAGCAGGTGCACCGAGCCGGGGCCGACGGTGCCCATGCACACGCCCAGGGTGCCGGACAGCTGGGACTGGGCGCCGGCCGCGAACGCGGCGGCCTCCTCGTGACGGCAGCCGACCCAGTCGAGGCCGTCGGTGGTGCGGATGGCGTCGGTCAGCGGATTCAGGGCGTCGCCGACGACGCCGAAGACATGGCGCACGCCCAGCTCCTGCAGGGCGTCGACGATCACGCGGGCGACGGTACGTGCCACGGGTCTTCCCTTCGAAGTGTCAGACGGTGAACCGGTCGGGGTCGGCCGCGTCCCAGTCGCGCGCCCACGAGGCGGGCGCGTCCTGGAGCAACTGCCCGGGTACCAGCCAGGAGTGGATGTCCGCGTAGGAGCGGATGGTCTGCGGGTCGAGGCGGCGCCGGAGCATGTGCGGGCGCAGCTGGGAGGGTTCGTCGACCCCCATGGCGGCCATGATCTGCAGGGCGCTCTTGACGGTGGCCTCCTGGTAGCGCCGCACCCGCTGGGACTTGTCCCCCACGTGCAGGGCGCGGGCCCGGCGCCGGTCCTGGGTGGCCACGCCGACCGGGCAGGTGTTGGTGTGGCAGCGCTGGGCCTGGATGCAGCCGACCGCGAACATCATGGCCCGGGCGGCGTTGGTGTAGTCGGCCCCCTGGATCAACCGCTTCACCAGGTCGCTCCCGGTGGCCACCTTGCCGCTGGCGCCGATCCGGATCCGCTCCCGCAGACCGGTGCCGACCAGCGCGTTGTGGACCGTCATCAGGCCCTCGGTGAGCGGCATGCCGACGTGGTCGGCGAACTCCAGCGGGGCGGCGCCCGTGCCGCCCTCCGCGCCGTCGACGACGATGAAGTCCGGGGTCACCCCCTCCTCCAGCATGGCCTTGCAGACCGCGAGGAACTGGCGGCGCGAGCCGACGCAGAGCTTGAAGCCGGTCGGCTTGCCCCCCGCCAGCCCGCGCATCCGGCCGACGAAGCGGACCAGCTCGCGCGGGGTGGAGAAGACCCGGTGGTAGGGCGGGGAGACGACGGTCTCGCCCGGCGGGACGCCGCGCACCCGCGCGATCTCCGCATCGACCTTGGAACCGGGCAGAACGCCACCGATACCGGGCTTGGCGCCCTGACTCAGCTTCAGGGACACGCACTTGACCTGCGGGTGCGCCGCCTTCTCGGCGAACTGGCCGGGGTCGAAGTCCCCGTCCGCGGTGCGACAGCCGAAGTAGCCGGTGCCGATCTCCCACACCAGGTCTCCCCCGGGCCGCAGGTGGTACTCGGACAGGCCGCCCTCCCCGGTGTCCTGGGCGAAACCGCCCAGCGCGGCGCCGGTGTTCAGGGCCAGGACGGCGTTGGCGGAGAGCGAGCCGAAGCTCATCGCGGACACGTTGAGCAGCGCCATCCCGTACGGCCGGGTGCAGTCCGGACCGCCGACCCGCACCCGGGGCGGTTGATCGGGCACCGCGACCGGGGCCATCGACGGCACGAGGAACTCGCGCCCGCTCCCGTACAGGTCCAGCTCCGTACCGAACGGCTCCTCCGCGTCGGTGCCCTTGGCCCGCTCGTAGACGATGCTGCGGGTGTCGCGGTCGAAAGGGCGCCCGTCCACGTTGCGTTCGATGAAGTACTGCTGCAGCTCGGGCCGGATGCCCTCCAGCGCGAACCGCAGGTGGCCCAGGACGGGGTAGTTCCGCAGCACCGAGTGCCGGGTCTGCAGCAGGTCCGCCACCGCCAGCGCCGCGAGCGCCAGCAGGGGCACGGCCGCACACCACCACCACGGCGACACGACGACGGCCACCGCCGTCGCGGCGACCGCTCCACACCCCAGCCCGGCGACCCACAGGAATCTCAACACGGACCCCGTCTAACCCCGAACGCCGAGCTCAAGCGCCCGGCGCGACACCCGGTTCGGGAAGGCTAGCGCGCCAGCTGCCGTTTGATGCGGGCGATCAGGTCGCTCGCGTCCACCGGCTTGGTGACGTAGTCGGAGGCGCCAGCGGCCAGGCTCTTCTCGCGGTCCCCGATCATGGCCTTCGCCGTGACGGCGATGATCGGCAGGTCCGTGTGCTCGGGCATGGCGCGGATGGCGGAGGTGGCCGCGTACCCGTCCATCTCGGGCATCATCACGTCCATCAGGATCACGTCGATCTCGCCGTGCTCGGCGAGGGCGTCGAGAGCGGCGCGGCCGTTCTCGGCCTGGAGCACCCGGACCCCGTGGAGTTCGAGTATCCCCGTCAGGGCGTAGAGGTTGCGGTCGTCATCGTCGACGACCAGCACGGTGCGGCCCGCGAGTGAGCCGTCGACGTGCTCGCCGGCGGACGCCGCCGGTTCGTCGGAGCGCACCAGCGGCAGGACGTCGCCGGGTTGTTCCGCGCTCAGGTGCAGGGCGATGCGCTCGCGCAGCTCGTCCAGGCTGGAGATCAGCTCCAGCGGCTGGCTCGCGGCGTGCTCCTGGAGGGCGCTTTCCTGCTCGGTGCCCAGTCGGCGGTTGTGGTGGGCCAGGACCGGCACCCCGTGCAGTGCCGGGTCCCGTACCATGTCCTCCAGGAATCCGAGGGCGGCGCCGTCGGGCAGGTCCAGTTCCAGGACGACGCAGTGGCAGGGCGTGGTGGCGAGCGCGGTGGCCGCCTCGGAGGCGCCGACGGTGGTGATGATCTCCACCGGCACGCTCGGCCGGCCGAGGTTCGGCTGACCGGCCAAGTCACTGACGGCGCTCTCCGCGACCAGGGAGAGCAGGCCGCGCGGGCGTTCCTCGATCACCAGCAGCCGCTTGGGCTGGGCCGTGTCCACCGCGGGTGCGGTGGCCCGGTGCGGGTCGTGCTCCCCGGCGCCGCCGGGGGCGTCCTCGAGCGTGGCCGCCTCCAGCGGCACCCGGGCGCCCTGGGCGCTCAGTTCGGCGAAGTCCGGCTGGACGGCGGGCAGGTAGAGCGTGAAGGTGCTGCCCTGACCGGGGGTGCTCTCGGCGGTGATCACGCCACCGAGCAGGAAGGCGATCTCCCGGCTGATCGACAGGCCCAGGCCCGTGCCGCCGTACTTGCGGCTGGTCGTCCCGTCGGCCTGCTGGAAGGCGCCGAACACCGTCTCCAGGTGCTGGGGAGCGATGCCGATGCCGGTGTCCACCACACGGAACGCGACGACCGGCCCGCCGCGCCTGGCGGCCTCGGGGGCCCGCGATTCCTCGAGCACGTCGATGCGCAGCTCGACGCTGCCCCGCTCGGTGAACTTGACGGCGTTGGACAGCAGGTTGCGCAGCACCTGGCGCAGCCGGTACTCGTCGGTGAGCAGTTCGGCCGGAACGGCCGACGCGGTCCGGACGGTGAACGTCAGGTTCTTCTGGCTGGTCATCGGCCGGAACGTGGCCTCGACGTAGTCCAGCAGCTTGCGCAGCGGGATGCGGTCGGGGTTGATGTCCATCTTGCCGGCCTCGACCTTGGACAGGTCGAGGATGTCGTTGATGAGCTGGAGCAGGTCGGAGCCGGCCGAGTGGATGATGCCGGCGTACTCGACCTGCTTGGCGGTCAGGTTCCGGGTGGGGTTCTGGGCGAGCAGCTGGGCGAGGATCAGCAGGCTGTTGAGCGGGGTGCGCAGCTCGTGGCTCATGTTGGCCAGGAACTCCGACTTGTACTTCGAGGCGAGGGACAACTGGTGGGCGCGGGCCTCCAGTTCCTGGCGTGCCTGTTCGATCTCCAGGTTCTTGGTCTCGATGTCGCGGTTCTGCGCCGCCAGCAGCTCCGCCTTCTCCTCGAGTTCGGCGTTCGAGGACTGCAGCTCCTCCTGGCGGGCCTGCAACTCCTCGGAGCGTGCCCGCAGTTCGGCGGTCAGGCGCTGGGACTCGCCGAGCAGCTCGTCGGTGCGCGCGTTGGCGACGATGGTGTTGACGTTGACGCCGATCGCCTCCCGCAGCTGCTCGAGGAAGTCGCGGTGGACCTGGGTGAAGGCGTGGACGGTGGCGAGTTCGATGACGCCGAGCACCTGCTCCTCGACCACGATCGGCAGCACGACCAGGTCGACCGGCTCGGTGCGCCCCAGGCCCGAGGAGACCGTCACATAGCCGGCCGGCAGCTTGCCGACGGCGATGGTGCGCTTGCTGCGCGCCGCCTGGCCGACGAAGGACTGGCCGAGCCTGAACCGGCTGCCCACCGCTTCGTCGGGGTGGGCGTAGGAGCTGATCAGGTTGAGGTAGGTGCCCTCGTCCGTCTCCTCCGCGAGGTAGAAGGCCCCGTACTGCGCCGAGACCAGCGGCGTGAGTTCGTCCATGATCAGCTCGGCGACGACCGCGAGGTCCCGCCGGCCCTGCATCAGGCCGGAGATGCGGGCGAGGTTGGACTTCAGCCAGTCCTGTTCCTCATTGGCCCGGGTGGTCTCGCGCAGCGATTCCACCATGAAGTTGATGTTGTCCTTGAGGTCGGCGACCTCGCCGGAGGCGTCCACGGTGATCGAGCGGGTCAGGTCCCCGGCCGCGACGGCGCTGGCGACCTCGGCGATCGCCCGGACCTGCCGGGTGAGGTTGCCGGCCAGCTCGTTCACGTTCTCGGTCAGCCGCTTCCAGGTGCCGGAGACGCCCTCGACCTCGGCCTGGCCGCCGAGGCGCCCCTCGCTGCCGACCTCCCGGGCGACCCGGGTGACCTCTGCGGCGAAGGAACTCAGCTGGTCGACCATGGTGTTGATGGTCGTCTTGAGCTCCAGGATCTCGCCGCGCGCGTCCACGTCGATCTTGCGGGTCAGGTCGCCGTTGGCCACCGCGGTGGTCACCTGGGCGATGTTGCGGACCTGGCTGGTGAGGTTGTGCGCCATGAAGTTGACGTTGTCGGTGAGGTCCTTCCAGGTCCCCGCCACGTTCGGGACCCGGGCCTGGCCGCCGAGGGTGCCTTCGGTGCCCACTTCGCGGGCCACCCTGGTGACTTCGTCGGCGAAGGCGGAGAGGGTGTCGACCATGGTGTTGATCACCCCGGCGAGCGCGGCGACCTCGCCCTTCGCCTCGACGTTGATCTTCTGCGACAGGTCGCCCTTGGCGACCGCCGTGGCGACCTGGGCGATGGAACGCACCTGGCCGGTCAGGTTGGAGGCCATCACGTTGACGTTGTCGGTGAGGTCCTTCCAGGTCCCCGAGACGCCGCGGACGGTGGCCTGGCCGCCGAGGTTGCCCTCCGTGCCGACCTCGCGGGCCACCCGGGTCACCTCGTCCGCGAACGCGCCCAGCTGGTCGACCATCGTGTTGATGGTCTCCTTCAGCTCCAGGATCTCCCCGCGCGCGTCCACCCGGATCTTCTGCGACAGGTCGCCCTTGGCGACGGCGGTGGTCACCTGGGCGATCGAGCGGACCTGCGCCGTCAGGTTGTCGGCCATGACGTTGACGGACTCGGTCAGGTCCCGCCACGTCCCCGAGACGTCCCGCACGTCCGCCTGGCCGCCCAGCCGGCCTTCGGTGCCCACCTCGCGGGCCACCCTGGTGACCTCGCCGGCGAAGGCGGAGAGCTGGTCGACCATCGTGTTGATGGTGTCCTTGAGTTCCAGGATCTCGCCGCGGGCCGTGACGGTGATCTTCTGGGAGAGGTCGCCCTTGGCCACCGCGGTGGCCACCTGGGCGATCGAGCGGACCTGCGCCGTCAGGTTGCCGGCCATGAAGTTGACGGAGTCCGTCAGGTCCCGCCACGTCCCCGAGACGCCCTTGACGTCGGCCTGGCCGCCCAGGATGCCCTCGGTGCCGACCTCGCGGGCCATCCGGGTGACTTCGTCGGCGAAGGCGCTCAGCTGGTCGACCATCGTGTTGACGGTGTTCTTCAGCTCCAGGATCTCGCCCCGGGCGTCGACGGTGATCTTCTGGGAGAGGTCGCCCTTGGCCACCGCGGTGGTGACCTGGGCGATGTTGCGCACCTGGTCGGTGAGGTTGCCGGCCATGAAGTTGACCGAGTCGGTCAGGTCCCGCCAGGTTCCGGCGACGCCGGGCACCTGCGCCTGACCGCCGAGGCGCCCCTCGCTGCCGACTTCCCGCGCCACCCGGGTGACTTCGTCGGCGAAGGCGCTCAGCTGGTCGACCATCGTGTTGACGGTGTTCTTCAGCTCCAGGATCTCGCCGCGCGCGGCGACGTCGATCTTCTGCGACAGATCGCCCTTCGCCACCGCGGTGGCCACCTGGGCGATGTCCCGGACCTGGCTGGTCAGGTTGCCCGCCATGGCGTTGACCGAGTCGGTCAGGTCCTTCCAGGTCCCCGAGACGCCCGGCACGTCGGCCTGGCCGCCCAACTGGCCCTCCGTGCCCACCTCCCGGGCGACCCGGGTCACTTCGGAGGTGAACAGGGCGAGCTGATCGACCATCCCGTTGAAGACGGTGGCGATCTCGCCCAGCAGGCCGTCGGCGTCGCCGGGCAGGCGGGTGCCGAAGTCGCCGTCACGCACCGCCGTCAGACCGGCCAGCAGCTGCCGCAGTTCCGGTTCGCCGACCTGAGCCGGGCCCGGGCCCTGCGGGCCGCCGACGGAAGTGGACTTCGTTGCACCAGCCATCGAACGTCGCCTCCGTAGAACGCCGGGCCCCACGGCCACTGTGAGCGTGCTCAGCTCCGGTACACCTGTCGCTGCCGTCAGCGGGCGCCGCCCCGCAGGCCGACGCACCGCCGAGGAGGCTACCCCAGCCTGTTCACCGGGCGCGAACCGCGCGACTTTACACCCCCAACGCGCGGGCCGCGCGGTGAACGGCGGTGACAACCGGCGGGATGAGCACTACCCTGCCCCGCACACCGCGGGACGGCGGGTGACGAGTCACCCCGGGTCGGCGCCGCCGGAGCGGATGGTGAAGACCTGGTCGAGACCGACGAGGGCGAGCACGCGCAGCGTGTTGGCCGGTACGGCGGCCAGGACGATCTCCGCACCCGAGGCGTGGGCGTGGCGCCGGGCCGCGAGGAGGGCCGTGATGCCGCTGGAGTCGCAGAACTCCAGGCCGGACAGGTCGATGACCAGGCACTGGTGCTCGCCCAGGGCGACGGTGTCCAGGTGTCGGCGCAGGTCGGGGGCGTGCTCGTAGTCGAGGTCGCCGGCCACCTGCAGGACGGGGCCGGTGGACGTGTCACGCTGGCTGATGGTCAGGCTCATGATGGGGCACTCGTCGACGGGTCGGTGGTCGGGGCGGCGGCGGGGACGCCGATGGCCAGGAGGGCGGTGTCGTCGTCCAGGCCGTCGCCGAAGCCTTTCAGCAGGACGGTCAGGGCGTCGATCACCTCGCGGGCCCCGGCGGGCGCGTGGTCGGCGGCGAAGGCGAGCAGTGCATCGTCCCCGAACAGGCTCTCCCGGGTGGGGCCGGTCCGGGCCTCGGTGAGTCCGTCGGTGTACAGCAGGAGGGTGTCCCCGGGAGCGAGGACGGTCCGGGCGGTGGTGAAGGGCGCTTCGGGCAGGATACCGACGAGCAGCCCGCCGGGAGTGGGCAGGAACTCGGTGCGGCCGTCCGCGCGCAGCACCAGGCTCGGCGGGTGACCGCCGGAGGCGACCCGCACGCTGATCCGGCCGTCGTCACCGGCGCGTTCCAGGAGCCCGAAGACGGCGGTGCAGTACCTCGGGTCACCGGCGGCGGCGTAGTGCTCGTGCAGGACCGCGTTCAGGGTGGTCAGCGCGGCCGCGGGCTCGGGGTCGTGGAGGGCGGCGGCACGCAGCGTGTAGCGGGTCAGGGAGGTGAGGGAGGCCGCCTCGGGCCCCTTGCCGCAGACGTCGCCGAGGAAGAACGCCCACCGGCCCGCGCCGACGGGGAAGAGGTCGTAGAAGTCGCCGCCGAGACGGTCGGGCGAGGCGGTGTGGTAGTAGACGGCCGCCTCCAGTCCCGGGACGGCGGGCAGCGAGGAGGGGACGAGTGACTTCTGCAGGGCGGCGAGGGCCTCGGCCAACCGCTGCCGGTCGGTCTCCGCCTGCCGCAGTGCGGTCTCGGCCTCGGCGCGGGCGCGTTCGGCCTCGACGCGGGCCTGCTCGGCCTCGGCGCGGGCACGCTCCGCCTCCTCGCGCCGGCGCAGCAGTTCGGTCTCGTAGGCCCGCCGGTCGGAGGCGTCGGTGACGGTGGTGCGGATCAGCAGCGCCTCGCCGCCGCTCCCGTACCGGATGACGGAGGACACCAGCACCGGCAGCCGGCCCGCGCCGCCGGTCCTCATCTCCAGGGCGATCCCGTGCACCTCGCCCTGCATCCGCAGCAGGGGGGCGAAGTGCGTCTCGTGGTACAGCTTCCCGCCGACGGTGAGCAGGTCGGTGAAGCGCATCCGGCCCACCACGGCGGAGCGCTCCAGGCCGAGCCAGCCCAGCAGCGTGCTGTTGATCCTGGCGACGGTTCCGTCCATCAGCGTCGACAGGTACCCGCAGGGCGCCTGCTCGTACAGGTCCTCGGCGCTGTCCTCGAGCAGGGCGGTGAAGGCGGCGTCCGTGGCCGCGTTGTCGTCGAAGGGGCCCGGTTCCTCGCCGATCCGGGACATCACCGCAGTCCGGCGAGGAACGCGAGGACGGCTTCGGCCGTGGCCTCGGGCGCGCTCAGCTGCGGGCAGTGACCGGTGGCGTCGAGGGTGACCAGGCGGGAGGAGGGGATCGAGGCGTGCACGTACTCGCCGACCTCGCGGGGCGCGATGACGTCCTGTGCGCAGTCCAGCACCAGGGTGGGCACCGTGACCCGCTTCAGGTCCTCCCGACTGTCGGACAGGAACGTGGTCCGGGCGAAGACCCGGGCGATCTCCGGATCCATGGCGCAGAAACTGTTCGTCAGTTCCCGCCCCAGTTCGGGCCGGTCCGGATTCCCCATGATCATCGGGGCCATGGTCGAGGACCAGCCCAGGTAGTTCGACTCCAGCGCGGCCAGGAGTTCCCCGATGTCCTCGGCGCTGAAACCGCCCCGGTACCCGTCGTCGTCGAGGTAGCAGGGCGAGGGGGTCACCATCACCAGCGCGCCGATCCGCTCCGGCACCGACTCGGCCGCCAGCACGCCCACCATGGCGCTCACCGAGTGCCCGACGAACACCGCGTCCCGCAGGTCCAGCTCCTCGCAGACGTCCGCCACGTCCCGCGCGTAGCCGTGGAGCGAGGAGTACCGCTCCTCGCTCCACGCCGCCGAGTCCGAGCCGCCGCACCCGACGTAGTCGAACAGCACCACCCGGTGCCGCTCCGCCAGGGCCGGCGCGACCAGGCGCCACATGTTCTGGTCGCAGCCGAAGCCGTGCGCCAGCACGACCGCGGGCCCGTCGATCGGTCCGGTGGATGTCACGTTGTTCCTGCGGCGCGCGTCCATGGCGGCCATCCTCCCACCGACCGGACGCCCGGCGGTGCCCGGGGGCCGGGCGGGGGCCGGGCGGGGGCCGGGCGGGGGCGGTCGGTGAGCCCGGGCTGCGGTGCCCGGCTGCGGTGTCCGGCGTCAGCGAGCGAACTTCTCGATGGCGGCCGGGGTGACCGGGGTGAAGAAGTTGACGAGGTTGCCGTCGGGGTCCCGGAAGAGCAGCGACCGGTTGCCCCAGGGCATCGTGGTGGGCTCGGTGACGAAGTCGGCGACGAAGCCGGTCAGGTTCCGGTACACCCGGTCCACGTCGTCGACGAGGAACTCGGTGATCACGCTGTGGTTGTCCGCCGGGCGGGCGGAACCCGGGGCGAACAGGGGGACGGTGCGGGTGCCGGCGATGGCGAGGGTGGCGCCGGGGGTCCGGAGTTCGGCGAAGTCCTCGGTGGCCCAGGCCGCCACCATGCCGGTGGCCTTCTCGTAGAACGCGACGAGGCGGGCGACGTCGCCGGTGATGATGCGGATCGAAACGAAGTTCATGGTCTTCTCCCAGGTTGGTGGAGCCGCTGTACCTCGCAGGCTAGGCCGGATAGTGGACAGAATCGGTCCACTATTCGGGGTTAGGCTCTGCCCATGTCTCGACCTACCGGGCGCGTGCTGGCGCTGTTGGAACTGCTGCAGTCCGGCGGCGTCCGGACGGTGGCCGAACTCGCCGAGCGGCTCGGCGTCGACGGGCGGACGGTACGGCGGTACGTGGACCACCTGATCGACCTCGACGTGCCGGTGGAGGCGGTGCGGGGCCGCTACGGCGGGTACCGGCTCGCCTCCGGGTACCGCCTGCCCCCGCTCATGTTCAGCGACGACGAGGCGCTCGCCGTACTACTCGGGCTGGTCGCCGGCCACCGAGGGGGCACGACGGCGATGGCGGGGACGGCCGCGATGGCGGGTACGGCGCTGGCGGGGACGGCGCTGGCGGGAACGGCGAGCGCGACGGCGGCGGCCAAGATCCGCAGGGTGCTGCCCGAGCGCCTGGCCCGCAGACTCGAAGCGGTCCTGGAATCCCTCGCGTTCACCGCTCCGCCCGGCGGGTCCGCCGGCCCGGACGCCGAGGTCCTGCTCACCGTCGCCGATGCGGTGCGCCACCGGCGGCCGGTCTCGATCAGGTACACCGACCGGGACGGCCGCCGCAGCGAACGCCCCCTGCACGCGTACGGGATCGTCGCCCACGCGGGCCGGTGGTACGTCACCGGCACGGACCCCGAGATCGGCGAGGACCGGACCTTCCGGCTCGACCGCGTCGCGAGCGCGAGAGTCCTCCCCGGCTCGTTCGAGGCGCCCGCCGGAGTCGATCCGGCACAGCGCCTGTTGTCCGGCTTCGCCACGGCCGAGTACCGGTACGAGGTGACCTTGCGGATCCACGGGACGGTCGATCAGATCCGCGCCCGCCTTCCGGCGAGCGTCGCGGTCCTGGAGGAGCCCGCTCCCGCGGCGGGCGCGGATGCGGCGCCCGAACGCTGGCTGCGGGCCGAGCTACGGGTGGAGGACCTCGACTGGTTGCCGCCGGTACTCGCCTCGCTCGACCGGCCGTTCGTCATCGAGCGCCCCGATGAGCTGCGCACCCTGGTCGTCGCGTTCGCCGACCGCCTTGCGGCCAGTGCCCGTCGAGCCTGACAGCGAGCGGCCGAGCGCATGAGACGGCCGCGACGGCCGCGGAAGGGGGTCGATCCGGCCGCCCGGGTGGGTGTGGCAGGACTAC
Source organism: Kitasatospora sp. NPDC029312 (assembly GCF_055569215.1). Taxonomy (NCBI): domain Bacteria; kingdom Bacillati; phylum Actinomycetota; class Actinomycetes; order Kitasatosporales; family Streptomycetaceae; genus Kitasatospora; species Kitasatospora sp. NPDC029312. The sequence goes on from NZ_JBVHXY010000040.1 coordinate 19,877, forward strand.
CCTCCTCGCGGCACCCGCCCGTACGTTGGTCGGCATGCACACGAAACGGCTGAGTGAGTTCCTGCGGGCCCGGCGCGCCCTGGTGCGCCCCGAGGACCACGGGATGCCCGCGGGGGTGCGCCGCACTCCCGGTCTGCGACGCGAGGAGATCGCCCTCCTCGCCGGGGTGAGCACCGACTACTACGTGCGGTTGGAGCAGGGGCGCGAACGCAACCCGTCACCCCACGTCCTGCGAGCCCTGGCGGCCGCCCTGCTGCTGGGGGACGAGGAGACCGCCTATCTGCGCGCGCTGGTCGATCCGCCCCGGCCCGGGCACCCCAGACCGGCCCGGGAGTACGCGGGCCCGCACCTGGTGTCCCTGCTGGACACCTGGGCGGACACACCGGCGCTGGTCTACGGCCGGTACGTCGACCTGCTGGCGGTCAACTCCCTGGGCGAGGCGCTGTTCTCCTGGCTCGACGGCGAGACCAGCCTGATCACGGCGATGTTCCTCAACCCGGCCGCCCGGGACTTCTACCGTGACTGGGCCGTCGTGGCGCAAGGGTGCGTGGCCGCGCTGCGGGCCGCGAATCCCGCCCCGGACGATCAGCGGCTGCGCGAACTGGTGGGCGAACTGTCGGTGCGCAGCCCCGACTTCGCCCGCATGTGGGCGCGCCATGAGGTCCGGGCCAAGACGGCCTCCAGCAAGCGCTTCCGCCACCCGCTGGTCGGCGAGCTCACCCTGGGCTTCGAGACCTTCTCCGTCAACAGCGCACCCGGCCAGCACCTGGTCGTCTACCGGGCCGAACCCGGCAGCGCCGCCGAGCAGTCGCTGGCCCTGCTGGGCAGCTTCGCCCTGACCGATGTCCATGCCGATTTCCAAGCCGATTTCCGGGATTTCCGGGATTTCCAAGCCGATTCCCGAGCCGACTTCCGAGCCGACTTCCACGGCGTTCACGACGAAGGACACCTCCACCATGACCTCCCCTGATTCCCCCGTGTGGTTCATCACCGGCTGCTCTTCCGGCCTGGGCCGGGCGCTGGCCCGGGCCGTGCTGGAACGCGGATGGCGGGCGGTGATCACCGCCCGGGACCCCGGCAAGGTCGCCGACCTGGTCTCCGGACACGAGGACCGTGCCATCGCCCTGGCGCTGGACGTCACCGACTCCGAGCAGATCGCGACGGCGGTCGCCCGGGCCCAGGACGCCTTCGGGCGGATCGACGTCCTGGTCAACAACGCCGGCTACGGCTACCTCGCCGCCGTCGAGGAAGGCGAGGACGACGAGGTCCGCGCCCTGTTCGACACCAACGTCTTCGGCCTGGTCGACACCACCAGGGCCGTCCTGCCGGGCATGCGGGCCCGTCGGGCCGGCCACATCGTGAACATCTCCTCACTCGGCGGGCTGGTCGGCTTCGGCGCCACCGGCTACTACCACGCCACCAAGTTCGCCGTGGAAGGCCTCTCCGAGTCACTCGCCGCCGAAGTCGCCCCCCTGGGCATCAACGTGACGATCGTCGAACCCGCCGCGTTCCGCACCAACTGGTCCGGGCCGTCCATGCGCCAGTCCGCCACCACCATCGACGACTACGCCCCCACCGCGGGCGCACGCCGCGCCGGCACGCTGGCCACCTACGGCCACCAGCCCGGGGATCCGGCGCGCGCCGCCCAGGCCGTCATCGACGCCGTCACGGCCGAACGGCCCCCGCTGCGGCTACTGCTGGGCAAGGCCGCGTACGACATCGCCACCGCCAAGCTGGACACGCTCAAAACCGCCTTCGACGACTGGCGCGAGGTGACCCTCGGCGCCGACTTCCCGCCGGAGCAGCTCGCCGGCTGACGGCGCGTCACCGCTCCAGCCGGCCGGCTCATCGGGTTCACCGGTGCCGGCCGGCCTCGGCGGCGACGCGGGCGCCGTCACCGCCGCAACGCCTGCCGCAGCACGGCCTCCAGCATCGCGTAGGGGTCGTCGACGGCAGGAGTGGAGCTCACGAGGCGAAGGCCGCGGAGAGGATCCGGTTGACCAGGGCGAGATCGTTCCCCCCACCGGTGGTGGGGTTGAAGGAGTACACCAGGCGCCGTCGCAAGTCGCGGGTGGCGAACATGCCGTCGGTGTAGCCGAAGGTGCTTCCGGTCTTGCCCCACACGGTCACTCCGTTGGGCAGCGTCGCGCGCATCAGTCCGGCGCCGTAGTAGGCGCGGCCGTGGCCCGGGTCGTGGTCGGTGCCGCCGAGGTAGGGGACGTCGGGGACGGTGAACAGTACCGCCTGCTCGGCCGGCGGAAGGAGCCGTCCCCGGAAGAGCGCGGTCAGAAAGCGATCGAGGTCGGCCGTGGTGGAGATCATGCCGCCGGCGCCCGGGTTCTGTTCGGTGATGTCGACCAGCTGCGTTCCGCCGTCCGGCCGGGGCACGGCGATGTAGCCGTGGGAGTGCGGGCCGGGGATGGTGGTGTCGGTTTCCTCGGCGGTCGTGTCGCGCAGGTGGAGCGGCCGCAGGATCCGGTTGGTGATCTCCTGCTGGTAGCTGCGCCCGGTGAGGTTCTCGATCAGCATCGCGGCGACGTAGTAACCGGTGGCTCCGTAGACCTGCATGGAGCCGGGGTCCTGGAAGGGGCGGTCATGGCGGACCGCTTTCGCGACCAGTTCCGCCAGCGAGTGGTCGTCGAAGCGGTGCTCGACGATGCCGTCCGGGGTGGTGGGCAGGTCATCCGGTGTCAGTTCGGGGAGGCCGCTGGTGAAGTCGAGCAGGGTGCGCACCGGGATCGGCGGGTAGCGGTCGGGCAGCACGTTCGGCAGGTACCGCTGCACGGGCTGATCGAGGTCGACCCGGTGTTCGGAGGCGAGCTGCAGCACCACGGTGGCGATGAAGGTCTTCGTCACGCTGCCGAGCCGGAACCGTCCGTCGACCGGCACCGGCGCCCCGGTCGCCAGGTCGCCGGTCCCGTAGGTGCCGGCCCAGTGCCCGTCCGGGCCACTCACTCGTGCCAGCACCCCCGTGACCCGGTCGGGTGCACTCGCCAGTGCCTGCTGCAGGATCTCCTGGTCCACACCCGGCAACCGGCCACCGGCACGCTCGACAGGCCTCGCAGGCCGCGCGGCAGGAGCCGCCACCGCCGGGACGGCCGTGCCCAGCGTCACCGCGGCGAGGACCGCGCAGGCGAGCGTTGCCACCGGCAGTCGCCTGCGTCGGCCTCTCGTGGCAGTGGTCTGCGTACCGGAAGAACGGGGCTTCAGAGTCATGCCCCTGACGATGCCGTGCGATCACCGCGCGACTCATCAGGGAACACCCCTGACGCACCCCGTACTGTCCCCTGAGGTCGCATCAGGTATCGAGATGCTCCTCGCGGCCCAGCCGAGCGGCCTTCGGCGGCGGGAAGGGCTCCGCATTCGCGGGCTTCACCGCCTCGGAGGCGGCGCGGGTCGGAAATTCGATGGCGCCGGCCCGGACGCCGCTTGGGCGTCCGGCCCGGTGCCTGGGGCGGACCTGACGGTCTTCCGGCGGCCTCGGGCCGCTCAGCTCTCGCGCAGGCCGCGGAAGAACTGCCGCAGGTCGCCCACCAGCAGGTCCGGTGCGTCGTGGGCGGCCCAGTGGCTGCCGCGGTCGAACTCGTGCCAGGAAACGATGTTGGCGTGGTCGCGTTCGGCGAACTTGCGGACCGGCCGGAAGTCGTACGCGAAGCTGGCCAGGGCCGTCGGCGCGGTCGTCGGCTCGGTTGGGTGCTCGGTGTGGCGGTCCTCGTGGTAGAGCCGGGCCGAGGACGCACCGGTGTTGGTGAGCCAGTAGATGGTGGCGATGGTCAGCACCGTGTCCGGGTCCACCGCCGTGCCCAGCAGCTGGCCGATCCAGGCGAGTTGGCCGGCGGGCGAGTCGGCGAGGGCGTGCGCGAGGTTCTGCGGCTTGGTGGCCTGGAGGTCGGCGAAGGCCGACATCTCGGCGTTGAAGGACTGCAGGAACTGCAGCAGTCCCAGCTCCTGTTCGCTCAGGCCGTCGAACTCCCCGGGGGTGCCGTCGGGGAAGGAGAAGAGCTGGTTGACGTGGACGCCGATGACGTTGTCCGGGTTCTGCCGGCCCTGTTCCGGGGCGATGTAGGCGCCCGCGTCGTTGCCGTGCACGCCGTACCGCTCGTAGCCGAGCCGGCGCATCAGCTCCGCCCAGGCGGCGGCGATGCGGTGGCGGTTCCACCCCGCCTCGTGGGTGGGCCCGGAGAAGCCGAAGCCGGGAATGTCGGGGATGACGACGTGGAACGCCTCGGCCGGATCGGCCGGGTCGGTGAGTTCGTCGATCAGGCCGACGTACTCCACGAAGGTGTTCGGCCAGCCGTGGGTGAGGATCAGCGGGGTGGCGTCCTCGTGCGGCGATCTGACGTGCACGAAATGGATGGTCTGCCCGTCGATCTCGGTGGTGAACTGCGGGTACTTGTTGAGCCGTGCCTCGTGCTCGCGCCAGTCGTAGGTGGTGCGCCAGCGCTCGACGAGGTCCTTGACGTACGACAGGGGCACACCGCGCTCCCAGCCGGGCTGCACCGGGCCGGTCGCCGCCGCGTCCGGGTCGGCGGGCAGCTCGTTGGTCCAGCGGGTCCGGGCCAGGCGGTCGTGGAGGTCGTCGAGGTCGGCCTGCGGGATGTCGATCCGGAAGGGCTTGGTCTCAGTCATGCGGAACAGCCTCTCGTAACGTGTGGTGCGCGCGATATCGGTTTCCCGGATTCCGGGCGAGACGCGTCAGTCACCCTGGCCTGCCGGGAGGAGGAACACCAGAACTGTGGCGGCGATCGCCGCGACCAGGGTCCCGACGGACGCCGTGGCGAGGGCGTGGCCGGCCGCATGGGCCCGGTCGGCGGCGGGGCTGCCGAGGGCGGCGAAGAACACCGCGCCGATCACCGCGACCCCGAGCGCGCCGCCGATCTGCTGGGCCGTGGACAGCACGCCCGAGGCGGTGCCCGCGTCCTCGGGTGCGATCCGCGCCAGGACGACGTTCATCGCGGGGGTGATGAGCAGCCCGCCGCCGACGCTCTGCAGCATCAGCGTCGGAATGACCACGGCGGGTTCGAACGGGGCACCGGCGAACAGCGTGATCGCGGTGGCGGCGTACCCGATGACGAGGATCACCGCGCCGACCTCCAGGACCCGGCGGCCGTACCGCGGCACCAGCCGGCTGGCGACCATGCTGAAGCTGAAGAACATGACCGCCGCCGGGGTGTAGACGAGCCCCGCGCCGAGCGCGGACAGGCCGAGACCGTCCTGGAGGGAGATCGACAGCACCAGGTAGTAGGAGGTCACGACGGTGTAGACGACGAGGACCAGGAGGATGCCGACACCGAAGGAGCGGGTGCGGAACAGCGAGACCCGTACCAGCGGGTCGCCTCCCCTGGCGCCGGTCCGCCGTTCGATGGCCACGAAGGCGGCGAGGGCGAGTGCGCTGCCGGCCAGGCAGATCCACGTCCAGGCCGGCCATCCCACCTGCCGGCCCTGGATGAGCGGGAAGGCGAGCAGGAACAGGGCGAGGCTGAGGACGAGGACGCCGGGGACGTCGAGCCGGCGGGCGCCGCTCGCCCGGGACTCGGGCAGCCGCCGGGCGGCCAGCCAGATCGTCGCCACTCCGATCGGGACGTTGATCCAGAACACCGGCCGCCAGGAGGAGCCGAAGAGGTCGGCGCCGATCAGCAGCCCGCCGACGAGCTGTCCGCTGATCGTGGCGACGCCCATCACGACACCGAGCACACCGAAGACGCGGTGGCGGCTCGCGGCGGGGACCAGGACGGTGACGGCGGCGAAGGTCTGAGGCAGCATCACCGCCGCCCCGAGGCCCTGGACCAGTCGGGCGACGATGAGGACGAGCGCGCCCGGCGCCGCCGCGCACGCGACCGAGGCCACGGTGAACACGGCCATCCCGATGATGAACATCCGCCGGCGCCCGAACAGGTCCCCCAGCCGCCCGCCGGTGATCAGGAGCACGGCGTACGTGAGTTGGTAGCCGGCCAGGATCCATTCCAGCTCCCCGGCGGAGGCCTTGAGTCCGGACTGGATCGAGGGCCCGGCGACGATGACGATGAACGCGTCGAGGATGGCCATGAACGCGCCGACCAGGACGACGGACACGGCGGACCAGGGCACGGCGGCGGCGGGTGCGCGCTCGGCGGCCGGCAGGTCCGCGGGCGTTTCCGTGCGGCTCATGAACGGCTCCCCCGCGGCGCGAGCGCACCGGCCAGTGCCTTGACGACCTCCGCGGCCAGCACCGCCTGGCCCGCGGCGGCGAAATGGATGCCGTCCGCGCTCAGCAGGTCGGGGCGGTCGTTGACCGGGTGGTCCCACATGTCGACCAGCACGGCCCCGAAGGCGCGGGCCAGCTCCCGGGTGACGGCGTTGAGCGTGCGGATCCGGTGGTCCCAGTCCGGCAGGACCGGGACTCGGAACGCCCGGCCGAGGGTGAAGACGGTCAGCTGCGCGCCGGTGGCGGCGGCGGCTTCGAAGACGCGCCGCAGGTCGCGTTCGATCAGCGCGTAGTCGGGTTCGGTACGGAACAGGTCGTTCGCGCCGCACGGCACGTGGACCAGGTCCGGCTGGAAGTCGGCGAGCCGCTGGAGCTGTGTCTCCAGGGTCCGCGCGGTCGTCGCGCCGATCTCGGCGGTGTTCGCGTAGGCCAGGGCGGGGTGGACCCGGCGCAGTGTGCCGGCGACGCGGTCGGCCCAGCCGCCGGCGGCGTATCCGGGGCGCGGGTCGCCCGTTCCGGCCGAGAGGCTGTCGCCGATGACGGCGAACCGGCGCCAGGGGGCATCGGCGAGCAGCGCTGCGGCACGGTCGGGAGGAAGGCAGAAGGGGTCCGATTCCTCGGTCATGGGTGAGGTCGTCTGAGTCACGGGTGAAACCATACGACCGATCGTACGTATTGTTCAAGCGTGGCAAGATGGCCCCATGAACGAGCTCACGAAGGACGCGGCTCCCGAACGCGCGGACCTCCGCCTGGTCCGCGGCGACCGGACCCGCAAGGCGATCAGTCGCCACGCCGTCGACGTGGCCTCCCTGGAAGGGCTGTCCGGCCTGAGCATCGGCCGGCTGGCCACCGACCTGGGCCTGAGCAAGAGCGGTGTGCAGACCCTGTTCGGGACGAAGGAGAAGCTCCAGCTCGCCACCGTCGAAGCCGCCCGGGAGGCCTTTCTGGACGACGTGGTGCGCCCGGTGCCGGCCGACCCCCGGGGCGCCGAGCGGCTGCGCGCCCTGACGGAGCACTGGATCGGCTACGCGAGCGCTCCGCTCTTCCCCGGCGGCTGTTTCTGGGCGGCGAGCCTCCCCGACTTCGACAGCCGCCCCGGCGCGGTCCGCGACGCCCTGGCCCGGCAGCGGCGGGACTGGCTGGCCCTGCTCGCGGGCGAGTTGCGCCACGGTGTCGAGGGTGGGCAGATCGCGGAGGTCGACCCCGAGGCCGCCGCGTTCCAGATCGACGCCGTCCTCCTCGCGACCAACACCGCCCTGCGGCTCGGCGACGCCGGGGCGGCGGACCTGGCACGGCGGGTCGTCGACGGCTTCCTGGCCCGGAGCTGAGGCGTCGACTGCCTGGTGGTGGCAGGGCTCGCCGGGGCACCGGCCCCGGTGACGGCGCGTCAGGCGGTGGTGGCGGAGCGGCGGCGGTGTTCGTCGAGGGCCTGCCAGACCCTGTCGCGCAGGAACGGCGTCTCGGTGAAGCGGATGCCGGTGGCGTCGCGCAGCGCGTTTGCGAGGGCGGGCGGCACCGGGTTGAACGGGCTCTCGGACATCGACTTCGCGCCGAGGGGCCCTATGGCGTCCGAGGTGTCGGAGAAGTGCACCTCGGTGCGGGGCACGTCCGCGTACGCGGGGATCCGGTAGCGGCGGAAGGACGCGGTGGTGACCTCGCCTCGGTCGTCGACCAGCACCTGCTCGAACAGTGTCGCGCCGAGGGCCTGGGCGACGCCGCCCTCGACCTGGCCGCGGCACTGCAGCGGGTTCATCACCCTCCCGGCGTCGGCGCCGTGCACGCTGCGCAGGATGCGGATCTCGCCGGTGTCCGGGTCGACGGCGATGCGGAACCACTGGGAGTTGAAGGCGATCGAGCGCGGCGAGCCGCCGAAGTGGCCGTCGGCGCTGAGCTCCACTCCCCTGGCACGGGCGGCCGCGAAGACCTCCTCGAGCGTCACCGCCCGCCCGTCGCACTCCACCGCGCCGGCGGTGAGCCGCAGCAGGCCGCGCAGGGTGCGGGTGTACTCCGCGGTGAAGCCGAGGATCCGCTCGGCGAGCGCGTCGGCCGCTCTCATCACCGCCTTGCCCGCGACGACCGTGCCGGACGAGCCGAAGGCGCCGGTGTCGTGCCGGACGACGTCGGTGTCGGACTGCCGGACGGCGATCCGGTCGACCGTGGTGCCGAGGGCCCCTGCGGCGATCTGCCGGTGCACGGTGGTGGTGCCGTTGCCGAACTCCGGAGTGCCCACCGCGATGTCGTACGTGCCGTCCTCCAGCAGCTTCGCCGTGGCGTCGGCGAGGTGGCCGCCGGGCGGGCCGCAGGCGATGGCCGCCAGGGCGAAGCCCTGGCCCACCAGCCAGCCCTCGGGGGCCGGTTCGGCGCCGGCGTCGTCGGCGAGGGCGTTGCGGACGACGTCCAGGCACTGGTCGAGTCCGTAGCTGGCGATGTGGAGGTCCTCCTCCTCGCCGAGCGGGCCCTCCATCCGCTCGCCGGGGCCGATGACGTTCCGCTCGCGCAGGACGAGCGGGTCGATCCCGAGGCGCCGGGCGAGCTCGTCCATCGCCGACTCCACGGCGAAGGTGACCTGGCCGAGGCCGTAGCCGCGGAAGGCCCCGGCGGGCACGTTGTTGGTGTAGACGGAGTAGGCGTCGACCCTCTTGTTCGGCGCCCGGTAGACGCCCATGGACTCGCCGATGCTGTGGAACATCACCGCCGGGCCGTGGTTGCCGTACGCCCCGGTGTTGGCCACGACCCGGAGCTGGACGGCCGTCAGCGTCCCGTCCCGCTTGGCGCCGAGCTTGGCGGTGATCGTGAACGGATGGCGGGTGGTGGCACCGTGGAACTGCTCGGCCCGGGTGAACTCCAGCTTCACCGGCCGGTGCAGCCGCAGCGCCGCGAGCACCGCGATGTCCTCGGTGAGCATCTCCTGCTTGCCGCCGAAACCGCCGCCGACCCGGCCCGCGACCACCCGCACCTTCTCCATCGGCAGGTCGTACAGGTCGCACAGCGCCCGGCGGGTGAGGAACGGCACCTGGGTGGAGGTGCGGACCACGATCCGCTGCCCGGCCGGCAGTCCGGTCGCCCCGGATCCGTCCTCGGGCCCGCGCCCGCCAGCGGCCCAGGCCCCGGCGCCGGCAGCGGCCTCGGCAGCGGTCTCCTCGAAGTAGGCGACGCAGCCGTGGGTCTCCAGACTGGCGTGCTGCACCCGCTGGGTGCGGAAGGTCTCCTCGTGGACGACGTCCGCCTCGGCGAAGCCCCGTTCGACGTCGCCCCTCTCGCCGTGCGCCTCGCCGCAGACGTTGTTCTCCGCCCGGGCGATCCGCGACTGCGGCCCCTTCGGGTGGAGCACCGGAGCGCCCGGGGCCATCGCCTCCTCGGGGTCGAGGACGTACGGGAGTTCCTCGTACTCGACGACGATCCGCCGGCAGCCCTCCTCGGCGGCGCCCTCGCTCTCGGCGACCACGGCGGCGACCCGCTGGCCCACGAAGCGGACCACGTCGTCCAGCACCCGGGTGTCGTCCGGGTCGTCGGTGGGGTGCTCGTGCCGGGCCGAGGAGTAGAGCTTGTCCGGGGCGTCCTCGTGGGTGAACACCGCGACCACCCCGGGCACCCGCAGGGCCGCCGAGCTGTCGATGGCGACGATCCGCGCGTGCGGGTGGGGGGAGCGCAGCAGCTTCATGTGCAGCAGCCCCTCGACGGCGAGGTCGAAGGTGTAGCGGGCGGTGCCGGTGACCACCTGCGGACCGGCGGGGGCCCCGAGACTGCGGCCCACGGCCTGGCCGGCGCACGGCGATTCGGTGTGCTTGACGCCCCGGATCGCGTCCTCGATCGCCCGGTAGCCGGTGCAGCGGCACAGGTTGCCCTTCAACGCCCTGGGCAGGTCGGCGCGCTTGTCCTCGTCGAAGCCGGTGGCGGAGGCGGTCATCAGCATGCCGGCCGTGCAGAAGCCGCACTGGAAGCCCTGGGCGTCCAGGAACCGCTGCTGCATCGGGTGGAGTTCGCCGCCCCTGGCCAGCCCCTCCACGGTGGTGACCGAGCGGCCCTCGGCGCGCCAGGCCGGATACAGACAGCTGTGGACCGCATCGCCGTCCACCTGGACGGTGCAGGCGCCGCAGTCCCCCGCGTCGCAGCCCTTCTTGACCCCGAACCAGCCCTGCTCGCGCAGGTACGTGCGCAGGCACTGCCCGGGCCTCGGTTCGGCGTCGAAGTCCTCGCCGTTGACGCTGACCCGGAAGCTCACCGCCCGGCCTCCTCGACCAGCTCGAGTCGGATCTCCTCGGCGAACCGGTACGTCATGTGCCGCCGCCAGGCGGGGAGTCCGTGGATGTCGTCGAAGTACTCCTCGGGCCGGACGCCGTGGGTGACCGCCTCGCACACCGCATCCGCGTTCGGCGGCACGGCGAAGCGCAGCTGGACCGGGCGGACGGTCGAGGCGGTGATCGTCAGCGCCAGCTCGCCGTCGATCGGGTCCCGGGCGCCGATCAGCAGGGCGCCGGAGCGGCCGAGCCGGTACAGCGACGCCTGGCGGAAAGCCGTGCGACGCGCCAGCGCCCGGGCCGGGACGGTGATCGAGCGCAGCAGCTCGCCGGGCCGCAGGACCTTGCCGCCGGGCCCGGTCACGAAGTCCTTCACCGCCACCTCGCGGACCGCGCCGCTCTGCGACAACAGCGTGCACACGCCGTCCAGCGCGGCGGTCAGCGAGATCATCGGACCGGCCGGCAGCGCGTTGCAGAGGTTGCCGCCGACGGTGGCCACGTTCCAGACCTTCCAGGAGGCCAGGAACGCCCGGCAGCACTGCTCGAACAGCGGCGCGGCCGGCCAGTCCGCCCCCAGGGCGAAGCGGGAGAGCTGGGCGATCGTGCAGGTCGCCGCGATCTCCAGGTCACCCGCCGTGGTCGTCCGGAGCGGCTCCCAGCCCATCCGGCTCAGGTCGACCAGCCGGCGCAGGTGCGGCTGTGGCTCGGAGAACAGGTACGTCCCGCCGCCCAGCCAGGCGTCCCCGGGCCGCCAGGCATCGCGACGCCGCGCGTCACGCAGCTCCACCACCGTGTTCAGGTCCACGTCCAACCACCGTTCTCGACCGTTCAGTACGGCAATTGAAGCAACGGCGGCAGGCCCGAACGAGTAGGCTCGGGCACCAGGCCGGGTGATCCGGATTGGACGATCGACCAGCCGGCTTGCCCTCCAGCGGCGCTACGAGGCCGGCTTCCAGAGGGTGAGCAGGACGCTGTACGCCGGTGGGTCCATCGGCTGCCCGGTCGGCTTCACGTCGTTGATCTTGAGCATCGCGAGGTTCCCCTTGTCGGTGACCGTGCAGAGCACGTCACCCTTCTTCAGGGCCTTCTGGTCGATCAGCGCCGTATTGCTGAGCTCCGCGGGCAGCGGGGCGGTGTCCACCGACTGACGGCACTGCTCCGGTGACGTCCCCGGGCTCTTGGCCATGGTGGTGCGGAAGGTCATCCACTGGAGGAGGTAGGAGAACTCGGCCTCGTGGTCGCTGACGTCCCCGTTCGGTACGACCTTGGGCGCGTCCAGGTCGACGGTGATGATCGCGCCGGTCACCGGCGGGCCGATGAGCAGCGGGCGGTCGGCGAAGACCGGCTCGTACCCGCGCTTGGGGGTCGCGGTGGCGGACGCCGTGACGGGCGGGGCGCCGGCGGGCTGATTGCCCGGGGCGGGGATTGCGGACCCGGACCCGGTCGCGGCCGCGGGGGCGGGCGCGTTCGTCACCGGCGCGCCGGTGGTGGCGGCGGTGGGGGTTCCCGCGTTGTCGTCGCCGGACAGGAACCAGGCCGTACCGGCGGCCGCCACGGCCAGGGCCGCGACCAGGGCGACGGCCAGCGGTGCCCGTCGACGCGGCGGCCGCCCCGCCGCCGTGGCCGGCTGCGACGGCGCCGCCAGGGGCGGGGGCGGCGTTGCGGTCTGGGTGGGCGCGCTGTGCACGGCACCGCCCGGATGTCCCGACACCTGCGTGGGCACGTAGGTGGGCGCACCCGCGCCGACTGCCGCTGCCGGTGTGGGGGCCGCTGCCGGTGCGGGTTGCGCCGCCGTCAGCAGCCGCTCCGCCGCCCGCTCGCGCTCGGCGACGGCCGCGGCCAGCGGGGCCGGCAGCCAGCCCTCGCCCGGCTGCGCGGCGCGGCCCGACGCGCGCTCGCACAGCTCCGCCAGCTCGGTCGGCGTCGGCCGGGCCGCCGGATCGGCGGCGAGCATGCGCTCCAGCAGCGGCCGCAACTCCTCCGGATACCCCGTCAGGTCCGGCGGTCGCAGCTCGGTGTTGGCGATCTGGGTGGCCACCGTCAGCATGCCGCCCGAGCCGTACGGGTGCCGGCCGGTGGCGGCGACGGCGGCGATCAGGCCGAGCGAGAAGACGTCGGCGGCCGGAGTGATCTCGGCCCCCGTGCCGTGCTCGGGCGACATGAACTGCGGGGTGCCGATGAAGCCGCCGCTGCGGGTGAGCCGGGTGGCCTCGGCGGCGTGCGCGATCCCGAAGTCGATCACCCAGGGACCGTCCGCGCCGAGCAGGATGTTGGCCGGCTTGAGGTCCCGGTGGACGACCCCGGCGGCGTGCACGGCGGCCAGTCCGCGGGCCACGCACCCGACGAGCTGCAGAGCCACGGGCACCGGCAGCGGGCCGTACCCCGCCAGCACCTCGTCCAGCGGCAGCCCCGGCACGTACGCGGTCGCCAGCCACGGCTGATCCCCGCTCACGTCGTGGTCCAGCACCGGCACCAGGTGGTAGCCCCGGACCTGCTGCGCCGCCCGCACCTCCTGCTGGAAGCGGCGGAGGAACTCCGCGTCACCCGCGAACTCCCGGCGGATGACCTTCAGGGCCACCGGCTGGTTCCCGCGCGTGCGCGACAGGTACACCGAGCCCATGCCGCCCTCGCCGATCCTGGCGAGCAGCCGGTACCCGGCGATCTCCCGCGGTTCGTCCACCCCGAGCGCACTCAGCGCACCGCTGTTCCCACTGATGGGACCCACCCCCGATCATGTTGAAGATCAACAATAACCGCCGGTCGCCGCCGACCGGGAATCGCGGTGGCCGCCCTATCTGCGGCGGACCATGGCCTGCGGCAGGCGGCCGTCCTTCCAGTAGCCGTCGAGGACGGTCAGCAGGGCCTCCGGGTCGCGCATCAGCTCGGGTACCCGGTCGCCGTACGCGTCCGTCAGCGGGTCGCGGTCGACGGTGCGGCGCTCGGCGGAGGTGAAGGACGAGGAGTAGGCGTGGCAGGCGGGGCACCACAGGTAGTTGATCATCGACGGGGTGTCGCGGCCGAGCTTCTCCCGGTGGTAGGAGCGCAGGCCGAGGTGGCCGCAGACCGGGCAGGTGCGCTCCGTCACCGGCCGGTCCAGCTGGGCGCGCAGCGCCTCGCGGTCGGTCTCGTCGTAACGGCGGGCCATGGGTGGGTGACCTTTCTGGGTGGGTACGGGAAAGCGGACGGGCCGACCGGGGCGGGGGAGGTCCCCGCCCCGGCCGGCCCGCGGTGTCTTCGGTTCACCGGCGCGGAGCCGTCCGGCCGGCTGGGAACGCTATCAGGCGTACCCGATCAGTTCCCGGATCGGTTCCCCGATCAGTTGTCCCCGGAGATCCTCCGCCACATCATCTGGCCGAAGTCCTCGGCGTCCTCCTCGGTTCCCTTGTCGCCGTGGATCCTCATCCCCTCCTGGTGGTGCACTTCGTGGAAGAAGGTGACCACGGCTTCCTTGATGTTGCGCAGGCCCTTATTGGAGAGCTCGATGACGGGCAGGCCGTTGCGGCCGCGGTGCGGCACGTCGGTGAAGGTGGAGTTGGACCGGAGGTAGTGCGGGCTGTTGCCGTAGTTGGTCTCGCCCGTTTGCCCGTCGTAGATCCGGTCCTTGTGGACGACGTCGTAGCGGTCCCACACGTCGCGGTACCCGGCCCGGGCGAGCGTCTCCTTGAGGCGGCCGAGGCTGACGACCGGGCCGGACTCGTACTCGTTCGGCTTGCCCTTGGAGCCGCGACGGTAGGCGTTGCCGCTCGGGCCGGCGTCGGTGGCCTCCGGGGCCGGGGCCGGCTCCTCGGCGGTCTTGCCGCCCCCGCCGCCCTTGCCGCTGCCGCCGGGCTCCTTGCCGCCCTTGCCGGTGCCGGACTTCGGGGTCGACGGGGTGTCGCCCTTCGGGGTGGTCGGCGCCGGGTCGGCCGGGGTGGTGGTGGGCAGGTCCCCGGAGAGCAGCTTCTTGATCGCGCTGAGGACGGAGTCGCCGTCCTCGACCGCGAGCTTGACGGCCTTGACGGCCTTGACGCCGCTGCTGATCGCCTTGACCGCGCCGTAGCCGTCCAGGGCGAACGAGCCGACGATGCCGGTCCACTGGCCGGCGACGTACGAGGTGGAGCTGGTGTCGACGCCGAAGAGCTCGGCGAGCGGGTGGTCGTCGACGTAGCCGGTGTGGCCGAGCTTGAACGGGGTCTCGTTCTCGTACCCCGTCATGCCGTTGAACACGTCGTTGTCGCCGTTGACGATGTCGGCGAACGAGTTCCAGCCGTCGGACAGGAAGTTGACGCCCCACTCGTACGGGTCGCCGACGATGGAGTCGCCGATGCCGGTGAGCCAGTTGCCGGCGGCGCCGCACCAGTCGGAGCCCCACCACAGCCCGGTCGGGTCGCTGCCGGAGGCCGGGTTGCCGGCGGCGTAGCCGTACCCGCCCATCTGGTTCGGGTCGCCGTTCTCGAAGACCGGGTCGACCTGCAGGAAGCGGCCGATGACCGGGTCGTAGTGGCGTGCCCCGAGCAGGCTCAGGCCGGTGGCGGCGTCGGCGGGCTTGCCGAGGAAGCCGTGGTTGTCGGCCCAGCCGCCGGGTGCGGTGCCGCGCGGGTTGCCGTACGGGTCGTACGCGCGCCGGGTGAGGGCCAGCGTGCTGCCGTCCACTTGGAGCTGGGCGGTGCCCTGCGGGGTGGTGGGCTGGTAGCTGATGGCGCCGTTGCTGGCGCGCACCGTCACGGTGCCGTCCGGCGAGCGGTAGTACCGCAGGCCGGTGACGGACTTTCCGGCGGCGTCGAGGTTCAGCTGCTCGTTGCCGGAGAAGAGGTAGAGGGTGTTGCCGCCGGGGCCGCGCTGGATCAGCAGGCCGCCGTCGGCGTCGTACAGGTAGCCGCTCTTCTTGCCGTCGGTGGTGACGGCGGCGGTGCGTCCCTCCTCGTTGTAGTCGATGCTCTGGTTGCCGGCCTTGGCGCCGGTGGTGACCCGGGTCTGGGTGTTGCCGGCGTCGTCGTAGCCCGGGGTGAGCACGGCGGTGCCGGTGGCGGTGCGGGTGGTGACGGTCGAGACGGCGTTGGGCCGCTTGGCCGGGGTGACGCCCTGGCCCGGGTAGGCGAGGGTCTGGACGGTGTCCTTCGCCGCGTTGCCGGTCACGTCGTGGCTGATCTGCTGGGTGCGGTCACCGAGCTGGTCGAACTGCCAGTCCTGCCAGTACGCGGCGGGGCCGCCGACGGTGGCCGGGCTGGGCCGGGTGGTGTTGCAGCGGGCCAGCTGGCCGGCCGTGGCGGCGGTGATGCCCTTGGTGTCGGTCCAGGCGCTGGTCAGCCGGCGCTGGGCGTCGTAGCCGAAGCACTGGGTGTCGGTGACCCGGTCCGTGCCGCCGGTGGACTGGACCTCGGAGACGGTCGTCAGGTTGCCCGACGGGTCGTAGCCGAAGGTCGTGTCGGAGACCGGGTTGGCGGTGTTGTTCTGCAGGGTGACCCGGTTGGTGGCCAGCCGGCCGGTCGCCGCGTCCCAGGTCTGCGCGGTGCGCAGCTGCTTGGTCGGCGTGCCGACGGTGGTCTGCACGACCTGCCCGAGCGGGCTGTAGTTGACCGTCGCGACGTACGGGCGGGCCGGCGAGCCCAGGCTGACCAGGCCGCCCTCCAGGTTGTAGCCGTAGCCGACGGTTTCGGCGGGCAGGCCGCCGTCGCCGTTGAAGGACGTCGAGGCGAGCATGCCGACGTTCTCGGTGTAGGACGCCTTGGCGGTGTAGGTGCCGGCCAGGGCGCCCTCGGCGGCGGGGATGACGGTGCTGACGGAGGTCGGCTGGCCGACCGCGTTGTAGCCGTCGACCCGCTGGACGTAGGCGCTGCCGTTCTTGCCGCCCACGTACCGGGTGGAGGCGACGGGCAGGCCCTTGCCGAGCTTGTCGTAGCTCCACTCGGCCAGCAGCTTGGTCGGGTCGCCGGTGTCGGTGCCGGAGTACTCGGCGGTGCGGCGGCCCAGCTGGTCGTAGGTGAACGACAGGGTCTGCTTGCGGGCGTCGGTGGTGCTGGCGAGCCGGCCCAGCGGGTCGTAGGTGGCGCCGGAGGAGCCGGCGGCCGGGTCCGTCTGGGACGTCATCCGGCCCTGCATGTCGTAGCCGTACGTCCAGGTGTTGCCCGCGTTGTCCTGGACGGTGGAGATCTGCCCGCGCGCCGTGTAGGTGTAGCGGGTGGTGATGTCCGCGGCCGGGGCGGTGCCGGCCGTGCCGGCGGACCAGAGGCGGGCGTTCTTGGCGTCGTAGACCGCGACGTCGTCGTCGGCCTGGACTTTGAGGTAGCCGCCGGGGTGGCCCGAGGTGCCGGTGGACCACAGGGTGGTCTTGCCGGTCGGGTCGAGGACGGCGAGGCTGCCGTCGGTCTGCATCACGGCGTAGGCGCCCGGGTGGCCGCCGGTGCCGCTGGACCACAGGACCTTCTCGCCGACCAGGGCGGTCAGCACGAGGTTGCCGTCCGGCTGCATGCCGAGGCGGACCCCGGCGGAGACCACCGAGGTGCCGGAGGAGATCCGGCTGCCGCCGGCGAGCTGCCGGTCGGGGGTGTCGTCGCGCTGGACGCGCACGGTGGTGCGGCCCTGCGCGTCGGTGTACGTGGTGCTCGCCTTGCCGCCCTGGGCCGGGGTGGTGTCCACCCGGTCGGCGCCCTGGTAGCTGACGGAGCTCTGCCACAGGGTGCTGGCGAAGGAGACCAGCGTGGTGGTGACCGGCCGGCCCTGGCCGTCGAAGGCGGTGCGGGTCACGGACGGGCCGGTGCGGTTGGTCTCCGCCCACATCGTGCTGCTCGGCGCGTGGTCGGCGTCGGAGTAGGTCGCGATGCTGGAGACCGCCCAGCCGTGCGAGTCGTAGTAGGTGGAGGACACCAGCCGGCCGGCCGAGTTGTCCGCCGGGGTCGACTGCGTCTGGCGGGGCTGGAGGGCGCCGTCGTAGATGGTGACGGCGGTGCTGTAGGAGCCGTCCTCCCGCAGGCTCCTGGTGGTGACGGAGGAGGGCGTCGGGTTGTCACCGGCGCCGTGCACGTCGTAGGAGTAGACCCGGTCCGGGGTCTGGGTGGCCTTGTCGCGGCCCGGGGACCAGACCTTCTCCCGGCGGCCGAGGGCGTCGTAGCTCGCGTCCGTCACCTGGTTGTTGACGTCCACGGAGTGGGTCACCGAGGCGCGGCCGGGCGAGACGGTGCTGGTGGCCGTCCACTTCAGCGGGTTGGTGGTCGACAGGGTGGTGGGCAGCACGCCGGTCTCGGGCTGGTACCCGGTGGTCGTGGTCTGGCCCGCCGCGTCGGTGCTGGCGGTGACCCTGCCGTAGCGGTCGTAGGACATCCCGCCGAGGGTCTGGAACTGCGGCTGGCCCTTGTCGTCGTAGCCGGTGGCCGCCTGGGTGGCGGTGACCAGGCCGAGCGAGGTGCCGTTCTGGCCGAGGACGCCGTAGCTGCCCGGGTGGTCGACGGAGCCGTCGCCGTCGTAGAAGATCCGCTTGTGGGAGAGCGTGGTGTTCTTCCCCGGCGCGGTGCCGCACGGGCCGGCGACGCTGATCGTCTCCTTCGGGGAGACCAGCATCATCGGGTTGCTCGCGGGAGCGTCCGCGTACGTGGTGGTGGTGCAGGTCTCCTGCTTCGGGTCCGACAGGTCGCTCTGGTCGTCCTCCTTCCAGATCCGGCCGAGGCCGTCGAAGGTGGTGCTGGTCCGGGAGGTGCGCCAACTGCCGTCCGACAGGAGGCTCATGGTCCGCGAGGAGGTCGCGGTGATCTGGCGGGCCGTGAGGTCCGGCAGCGTGGAGAGCTTGTCCGGCGCCGGGTCTTCGGAGGTCCACGCCTTGCGGCCGGCGCTGGCGGTGACCTTGGAGGTCGGCGGGTCGGCCAGGGTGCGGGTGACGACGCTGCCGCCGGCCTTGGTGTAGCCGAGCGTCTGGTACGGGGTGCCGGCCAGCCACGGGCTGTCGGTGATCTCCTCGCCCAGGGCGTTCTTCACCTTGACGCTGCGGGTGGTCCCGTCGGCCTTGTAGTCGCCGTCCATGCCCTGGAGGTAGGAGACGGTGCTCTGGGTGATCGGGTCCGGCGCGGCGCCGGTGGTCGTGGTGACGGTGCGGTAGCCCCGGAAGTCGTTCCAGGTGCGGTGCTTGTCGTCGGTCAGCTCGAAGTCGTCGCGGTGCCAGGCGGCTCCGTCGGCGTAGGTGTAGCGGGTGACCTTGGCGGGCGAGCCGGCCTTGGTGCGGTCGCTGTCGGTGACCTGCTCGACCAGGGTCTTGTGGAACCAGTCCTCGATCGGCTCCACGCCGCCCGGGGTGTTCCAGTAGACCTGGTAGCAGGCCATCGTGTCGCTGTCCGCCGAAGCGGGCATGGTCTTCTTCTCGCGCGAGCACTCCGGCGCCCGGTAGGTGACGGCGATCGACTCGCCGGTCTCGGTCTGCACGCTGGAGATGCGCGGGTGGTACAGCGGCGGGGCGGCCGGGGTGAGGCCGTCGACCCGGTTGTCCATCTCGATGCCGGTGAAGGTCACCGGGTCGAGGGTGATCGGCCCGCTGCCGCCGGCGGAGGTGTCCTTGCCGGTGTGGACGATCGAGGACAGCCACATGACCGACTGCAGCGAGCCGGTGGCCTTCGCGTCCTGGGTCTTGCCGGTGACCGGGTCGTAGGTGCCGCCGGCGTCCGAGAAGACGTGGTCGAGCTCGTAGGTGTCGACGTCCTGCCACCCGGAGACGGTGCGGACCTTGGTGTCGATGCCCTTCAGGCGGTAGCTGGACCAGAAGGTCGGCCCGCCGGTCAGGCAGACGCCGTCGGTCTTGTCGTCGTCACCGACCTTGTTCTTCCAGTCGGACTCGCAGTGCAGGTCGTACGGCGTGTCCGGCCAGTTCGCGGCGGTGTCCGAGGAGAGGTTGCCGTCCTTGCAGACGCTGTCCGACTTGGTGCAGCGCTGCGCGGCGCGGAAGACCACCTGGGCGGCCGGCTCGCGGCCCGCGCGGGCGTCGGCCAGCTGGTAGCCGTAGGAGATCTTCGTCAGGCGGCCACCGCGGGTGTACTTGGTGATCGTGCCGCCCTTGTCGTCCTTGGCGACCTGGCCGTAGCCCATGTTGTAGTAGTTGGACTCGGTCGCCCAGTCGTAGCGCTGGACGTTGCCGTGGGCGTCGACGACGAAGTCCAGGTTGAACCGCCAGCCGACCGGCTTGTCGCACTGGGAGTCGTCGCCCTTGTCCGAACTGTGGCAGGGGTCACCGGACTTGGGGTGGTAGACCGGCACGCCCCAGGCGCTGTCGGTGGCGTCGTCCGAGGTGGTGCCGGGCGCGTGGTTCAGGCCCAGGTAGTAGGCGGTGCCGTCGGTCGTGGTGACCTTGAAGTACTCGCCCTGCCACAGGCCGTTCGCGGCGTCGGTGAGCCGCTCGATCTTCGTGCCGTCGTCGCTCTGGAGGTGGTACGCCCCGTTGTCGTCGCGCAGCAGCCGGCCGTTGTGGCTGCCCAGCTGGAGCGTCGCGTTCCAGCCGGCCCAGCACTCGTCGCCGGAGTCCTTGATCCCCTGGTCCTTGCAGCTCTTGTAGGAGCGCTCGATGAAGCCGGGGGTGTACGACCAGCCGTCACCGATCCAGGAGGACTGGGAGTTGCGCGCGGAGGTCTCGCCGTCCACCGACTGGGAGTCGTAGGAGAGGCTGACCGTCGGCGCGGCGCCGCCCAGCGACGGGGGGACGGTGACGGGGTAGTGGTAGGTGAAGGCGCCCGAGGCCGAGGCCGACCAGGCGCCGGAGGCGGACAGCGAGGTCGCGCCGAAGTCGCCCTGCGAGCCGTTGGAGCCCGCGACGGCGGCCACCGCCATGCCCCCGGAGGAGGCCTGTGCGGAGGGGGCCGCGAAGAACGAGGACTTCTTGGCGTCCGCCGAGCCGGGCAGGGCGAGCGTGCCGCTCACCTTCCGGTTGACCGGGTCGTTGACCGACTCCAGCGGGGTGCGGGTGCGGCAGGCGGCCACCTGCGGGGTGGTCAGCGCACAGGCCGGCATCGCCACCAGGTGCAGCCGGGACGCCCAACCGCCGCCGTACGCCTGCTCGATGGAGCCGTAGTCCAGAGAGACCGACACGCTGCCCGTGTCGGTTCCACGGTCGGCGCGGCTGAGACCGACCAGCAGGCCGTCCACGCCGGCCCCCTGGGCCCGCCCGCGGTCGGCCACCGTGACCTGCACGGCGGACACCGGCGACACCGGGGTGAGCGGGGCGGCCAGGGCTCGGGCCTGCGCACCGAGGGCCGCGGGAGCGGCCGGCGAGACCGAGACCGGCAGCGAACCGGCCTTCACCTCACCCGCGGGCGCGGCCAGGCTGCGCACCGCGGACGCGCCGCCGAGGTCGACGGTGGCGCTGGCGGCGGCCGGCCACTGCGGGCCCTTCACCTCGTGGGGCTTCAACTCCCGGGCGCCGGCCGGGAGCACCGGCTTCGGGGCGTTGCCCGCGGGGGTGTCCGCCGGGTGCCCCGGCACCTTGGGCTGGGACGGAAGCGGATCCGCCTCCCAGACCTTGTCCGTGTAGCGGTAACCGCCCACAACGGAGTCGGCGACCGCGAAGGGCGCCGACAGCGCGAGGGCGGTGACGGTCGCGACCGTCACCGCTCCCCGTCGTATCCAGGCCCGACGGCGGGCTCTGTCGAATATGCGGAATCCGTGTGGTCCGCGTGGTCCTGCGCGCATGCGCACAATCCCCCATGAAAACGAACCGTGACATCGACTGAGGTCACGTCAGCTGACGGGCCGTCCTCGGCCCGGCTGGAACCGTATTGCCATGACAAAGAGTCAGCAATACCCTTCCCCAGCGGTCACACCGTCCCCATCCGTCACACAGGTTCGCCATGACGTTCACGAAGTGGTCGGAGACGGGCGGAACGGCCGCAATTCCGACACAAGGCGGCCCTTGTGACGCCCCGTTCTGTGAGAAGAACCACAGCGGGGCGCCCGTGGCCGCTTCCGGTCCTCGAAAGGACGACGACACATGGGGGAGCGCACCCGCGCCCGGAGGCATCCGGCCCGAATACCGACACGCCGCCTGGCGGTGTCGGCGGTGGTCACCGGGCTGCTGCTCGGCACCGTCGGCCCGGCGCTGGCGGACGACGTGCCGGCCGACGCCGGAGCCGCGGCGGGCAGCGCCGCGGCCTCGCCGCTGGCCGCCGCGAAAGCCGAGGCCGTCCGCACCGGCAAACCGGTCACCGTCGACCGGCTCACCACCGCGACCGACGAGACCGTCGCCAACACCGACGGCACCTTCAGCGTCACCACCCACCTCCAGCCGGCCCGGGTCCGCCGGGGCGACGGCTGGGCGGCGGTGGACGCGGCGCTGGTCCGCAACGCCGACGGCAGCCTCTCGCCGAAGGCGACGCCCTCCGGGCTGGCGCTGTCCGGCGGCGGCAGCGGCCCGCTGGCCACCCTCACCGACGCCGAGGGCCACCGGCTCTCGTACACCCTGCCGTTCCCGCTGCCCGCGCCGCAGGTCAGCGGTGACACCGCGCAGTACGACGGGGTGCTGCCGGGCGTCGACCTCAAGGTCACCAGCACCGACCAGGGCGGCTTCCACGAGGTGCTGATCGTCCACGACGCGAAGGCCGCCGCGAACCCGGCGCTCGCCGCGCTCCGCCTGACGGCCGCCACCAGCGACGGCCTGAAGCTGAACGCGGACGCCGACGGACGGGTGGCCGCGACCACCGCCGACGGCACGGCCGTCTTCCGCTCCCCCACGCCGCTGATGTGGGACTCCGCCCGCACGGCTCCCGACGCTGCGCCGACCGCGGCGCCGACTGCGGCCCCGTCCGCGGCGCCGCAGTCCGCGGCCCTCAAGGCGGCCGCCGCCCCGAAGGCCGCCTTCGCGGCGGCCCCGGCCGCGGCCACGGACGGCGCGGGCGGTGCGAGCGCCGCACCGACCACCGCGCCGACCGCCTCCACCCAGCCGGCCACGACCTCCACCGCCGAGCAGCCCGGCACCGCCGCCCAGGTGCGGCCGATCGCGGTGACCAGCTCGGCCGGCGCGCTCACGCTCGTCCCGGACGCCGGCCTGCTCACCGACCCCGCCACGGTGTGGCCGGTGTACATCGACCCGTACACCAGCCCGATCACCAGCAAGAAGAGCCACTTCATCACGGTGAAGGAGGGCTGCCCGTCGCAGAGCGCGTACGACGACGCCCAGGACAACGGCGAAGGCGTCGGCTACCAGCACTGGAAGGACTGCTACGGCCTCAACCGCGCCTACTTCGAGATCGACATCGGCAACCTGACCAAGGCCATGGTGATCTCCAAGTCGACGGTCCACCTCACCTCGACGTACGGCGCCTCCTTCGACTGCGACAACGAGACCGACGTCAAGCTGGCGACGGTCACCGGGATCAGCGGCTCCACCACGTGGAACCACCAGCCGGACGTGAGCGGTGACGGCTACATCGGCGGCACCCAGAAGGTGAAGAGCTCCAACCCCTCCCAGCACTGCGGCGACCACGACGCCAACTGGGAGGTCACCGGGCAGATCAGGAAGCTCGCCGGCGAGAAGGACAGCTGGACCTTCGGGCTATTCGGCAACGAGTCGAAGTCGTCCGGCAACAACGACTTCATCCGCTTCGCCAACAACCCGTACCTGACGACGGTCTTCGACATCGCGCCGCGGGTGCCGGACAAGCTGGGCACCACGCCGGCCGCCGTCTCGCCCTCGAGCAACGGCTGCGACGGCGCCGAACCCGGCTGGATCGGTCAGTCCGGTCTGGCCGGCGACACCTCCGACATCACCCTGAACGCGCATCTCGGCACCGACATGAGCGGCGTCAACCTGCGCGCCCGGTACGAGGTGTGGGACACCAAGACCGCCGACTCCGCCGGGAACTCCGCCGGGAAGGGCTCGCCCGTCAGCGGCTGGGTCAGCGACGGCGGCACCACCCGCCAGAACATCGGCTTCAAGGTCGCGGACGGTCACCAGTACGGCTGGCACGTGCGGGCCGACGACGACACCCTGATGAGCGGCTGGTCCCCGAACTGCTACTTCAAGGTGGACCTCAGCGCGCCCAGCGTGCCGACCTTCACCGAGTCGCCGGTGTTCCCGCCGCTCGGCAGCGACCACGCCCCCACCGGCCACGCCGGTGACACCGGGGTGAAGGTCGCCGTCAGCGCCAACGACCCGACGCCGACCGGCTGCACCCGCGGCTCCTGCGTCAGCAGCGGCATCGACCGCTTCGAGTACGCGCTGGACGTCAACATCCCGGCCAACGGCGCCGCCAAGGTCGACGCCGTCCAGGCCGGCGGCGGCACCGCCACCGCCGAGATCCCGGTCGTCCTCAGCGCCGCCCAGTGGGGCGCCCACACCCTGTTCGTCCGGGCCGTCGACAACGCGGGCAACACCCAGGGCACGGTGGGCCAGTACAGCTTCTTCGCCCCCTGGAACCCGAACACCAAGGTGACCGCCGGCGACGTCGACGGCGACGCCGTGCCCGACCTCGTCGCCCCCACCACCGGCGGTGACCTCGTCCTGGTGCGCGGCAACGCCGACCCGGCCGCCCCGCCCGTCACCGTCTCCGCCAAGGCGCAGAGCCCGGACGGCACCGGCTGGAACAACTACCTGGTGGCGCACCGGGGCACCGCCACCGGCACCAACGTGGACGACCTGTTCGCCTACGACAAGGCCACCCACGAGCTCTACCTCTACCCCAACGACGCCATCACCCCCGGCGGCACCAGCGGCCACTTCACCCTGACCCAGAACGTCGTGCCGATCCGCAACTCCGGCAGCTGCCCGGCGAAGGGCTCGGACGGCACCTGGAACAACGTCAGCCAGATCCTGGCCCCCGGCAAGCTCGCCGGCTTCGCCGACGCCCCCGACCTGATCACCGTGGACAAGGGTGAACTCTGGTACTTCCCGGGCACCTTCCAGGCCGGCTGCAACCTCGCGGCCGGTGTGCGGATCGGCACCGGCGACTGGTCGAACGTCACCCTGCTGGCGCCCGGCACCGTGAACGGCGTGCCGACGCTGTGGGCGCGCAACGACACCACCGGCGCGGTCAGCAGCTTCCCGCTGACCTTCGCCGGCGGCGTCCCGACCACCCGGATCGCCGCTCCGACCGGCGCGGCGCTGGTCTCCGGCATCCTGGACACCGCGAACAAGAACCTCTGCCTGGACATCGACCACGCGCGGACCGCCAACGGCACCCCCGCCCAGATGTACACCTGCAACGGCACCGACGCCCAGACGTTCACCCTGGGGGCCGACAACACCGTGCACGTCATCGGCAAGTGCCTGGACGTGGTGAAGGGCGGCACCGACAACGGCACCCCGGTGCAGCTCTACCAGTGCAACAACACCGGCGCCCAGCAGTGGGTCCCCGGCCCGTACCCGGGCACGCTCAAGAACCCGCAGTCCGGCCGCTGCCTGGCCGACACGGCGAGCAACCGCAACCCGCGCACCCAGGTGATCATCTACGACTGCATGAACATCGCGGACCAGAAGTGGGCCGCCACCAGCGGCAACGTGCTGCCCGCCGCCCAGCCGGTGCTTCCGCTCGGCGTCGGCGAGAAGGACTATCCGACCGTCGCCTCCCCCGGCGACGTCCAGGGCACCGGCTTCCCGGCGCTCTACGCGGGCAGCGGCTCCGGCCGGCTGGTCGAGTACCCGGGCGCCGCGGCGGCCGGCGGCCTGGCCCAGTTCGCCGCCCCGGTGTCCATCGGGCACGTCCACCAGCCGACCGCCTGGTGGAAGCTGGACAGCACCGAGGACAGCGTCCGCACCGACGGAGCCCTGACGCTCTACGGCACCGCCGCCGTCGTCGCCGACCCGGACCGCGGCAGCGCGCTCGCCCTCAACGGCACCACCGCGTTCGCCGACACGCCGGGCCCGGCACTCGACACCAGCCGCAGCTACACCGTGTCCGCCTGGGTGAAGCTGACCAGCCTGACGAACAACTCCAGCTTCGTCTCGCAGTCCGGCACCACCGGCAACGGCCTCCAGCTGTACTACTCCAGCGGCGCCCACGCCTTCGCCTTCGGCCACGGCCACGGCCACGCCGACGACACCGCCGGAAACTTCACCAGCGCCTACGGCCCCACCACCGGGCCGCTCAGCCCGAAGACCAACACCTGGTACCACCTGGTGGGCGTCTTCGACGCGGACAGCCAGCAGCTGAAGCTGTACGTCAACGACGAGACGGCCGCCGCGGCCGACTACACGGGCACGGTGTGGAACGCCGGCGGACCGGTGCAGATCGGCCGCCGCAAGTACCAGGGCTCCTACGGCGAGTACACCGCCGGCCGGGTCGCCGACGTCCAGCTGTTCGCCGAGGCCCTCACCCCGGGCGGCGTCCGCTCCATCGGCAAGGACCGCCCCGTCCCGACCCAGCTGAGCTGACACCCGTCAGCCCGGCGTTCAGCGGCCCCGGCCGCCCCCTCCCCGGGGGCGGCCGGGGCCTTCCGCTTCCGTCGGCCTTCCCGCGCGGGCAGACCGCCGGGGCCCAGCCGCGCCCGGCGGCTTCCGGCCATCGTCCACGAAGGTGAGTGAGGCTTGTCACTGGTTCGCGCCATCGGTTCGCAGACTGGGTAGGAGGTAGGTTCCTTCGACCAACGGCCGGGATCGTCTCCCTGCCGCGGATCCCCCGGTCAGCAGCGCTTTCGACGAGAGAGACACCAGACATGTCTGCACTTGTCCCGACCCAACCCCCACCCCGGTGCATCGGCGTGGTCGCCGAGTCGGCCAGCGGGGACGCCCGCGTCGCGGCGACACCGACGACGGTGCAGCAGTTGCTCGATCTCGGCTACGAGGTCGTCGTCGAGCCGGAGGCCGGCGCCGCCTCCGGCTTCACCGACGCGGCCTACGTCGAGGCCGGGGCGCGCATCGGCGACGCCTGGGCGGCGGAGGTGGTCCTGAAGATCAACGCCCCGACGGACGCCGAGATCGCCCGGCTACGCGGGGGCGCCACCCTGATCGGCCTCATCGCGCCCGCCCAGCGCCCCGAGCTGCTCAAGGCGCTGGCCGCCCACGGCGTCACCGCGCTCGCGCTGGACGCCGTCCCGCGGATCTCGCGGGCGCAGTCGATGGACGTGCTGAGCTCGATGGCGAACATCGCCGGGTACCGGGCGGTGATCGAGGCGGCCCACGTGTTCGGGCGGTTCTTCACCGGCCAGGTCACCGCCGCGGGCAAGGTGCCGCCGGCGAAGGTCCTGGTCGCCGGCGCCGGCGTCGCCGGGCTCGCCGCCATCGGCGCGGCGTCCAGCCTGGGCGCGATCGTCCGCGCGACCGACCCACGGCCCGAAGTCGCCGATCAGGTCCGGTCGTTGGGCGGCGAGTACCTGGCCGTGGAGGTCGCCCAGGAGGCGAGCGTCGACGGGTACGCCAAGGCGACCTCCGCCGAGTACGACCGCGCCGCCGCCGCGCTCTACCACGAGCAGGCGAAGGACGTGGACATCATCGTCACCACCGCGCTGATCCCCGGCCGGCCCGCCCCGCGGCTGGTCACCGCCGAGGACGTGGCGGCGATGCGGCCCGGCAGCGTCATCGTCGACATGGCCGCCGCGCAGGGCGGGAACGTCGAGGGCACGGTGGCGGGCCGGACGGTGGTCACCGACAACGGCGTCACCATCATCGGGTACACCGACCTGGCGGCCCGGCTGCCCGCGCAGGCCTCGCAGCTGTTCGGCACCAACCTGGTGAACCTGCTGAAGCTGCTGACGCCCGGCCGGGACGGGCGCTTGGCCCTCGGCTTCGACGACGTGGTCCAGCGGGCCGTGACGGTCGTCCGCGACGGCGAGATCACCTGGCCACCGCCGCCCGTGGCGGTGTCGGCCGCTCCGGCCGCGCAGCCCGCCGCTTCCGCCCCCGCGCCGGTGGAGCCGAAGCGGCCCCGCCTCACTCCGGCGGCACGCTTCGGCCTGATCGGCGCGGGGATGCTCGCGGCCTTCCTGCTGACGGCCTTCGCACCGGCCCAACTAGCCCAGAACCTCACGGTGTTCGCGCTGGCCGTGGTCATCGGCTACTACGTCATCGGCAAGGTGCACCACGCCCTGCACACCCCGCTGATGTCGGTGACCAACGCGATCTCCGGGATCGTGGTGATCGGCGCCCTGTTGCAGATCGGCCACGAGAGCCGCGTCGTCACCGTGCTGTCCTTCATCGCGGTGCTGCTGACGAGTGTGAACATCTTCGGCGGCTTCGCCGTCACCCGCCGCATGCTGTCGATGTTCTCGACCTCCCCCGAAAGGCGCTGAGCCCGATGTCCTCCACGACGGCCTCGCACGCCGCGGACCTGGTCGCCGCGCTGCTGTTCATCCTCAGCCTCGCCGGGCTCTCCCAGCACCGGACCTCGCGGGCCGGCGTCGTCTACGGCATCGCCGGCATGGCCCTCGCCCTGGTCGCCACCATCGTGGTGGCGGCGCAGAGCATCACCGCCGGCGCGGTCGCGCTGATCGTCCTCGCGATGGCGCTCGGCGGTGCGGCCGGGCTGTGGCGGGCGCGGCGGGTCGAGATGACGCAGATGCCCGAACTGATCGCCGTCCTGCACAGCTTCGTCGGCCTCGCCGCCGTCCTGGTCGGCTGGAACAGCTACCTGGAGGTCGAGTCCCACGGGTCCGCCCAGACCCGGATCGCCGGGGACCTGCTGGGCATCCACCACGCCGAGGTCTTCATCGGCGTCTTCATCGGCGCGGTCACCTTCACCGGCTCCATCGTGGCGTTCCTGAAGCTGTCCGCCCGGATCGCCTCGCGTCCGCTGACGCTGCCCGGGAAGAACGCCCTCAACCTGGGCGCGCTGGCCGCGTTCGTGGGCCTGACGGTCTGGTTCACCGCCGTCCCGGGCCCGGTGCTGATGATCGCGGTCACCGTCCTGGCGCTCGCCCTGGGCTGGCACCTGGTCGCCTCGATCGGCGGCGGCGACATGCCCGTGGTCGTCTCCATGCTGAACAGCTACTCCGGCTGGGCCGCGGCCGCCTCCGGGTTCCTGCTCGACAACAACCTGCTCATCGTCACCGGGGCGCTGGTCGGCTCCTCCGGTGCGTACCTCTCGTACATCATGTGCAAGGCCATGAACCGCTCCTTCCTGTCCGTGATCGCCGGCGGCTTCGGCATCGAGGCGCCGTCGGGCGGGGACGAGGAGCACGGCGAGCACCGCGAGATCCATGCCGAGGAGGTCGCCCGGCTGCTCGACCAGGCCCGGTCGGTGGTCATCACCCCCGGTTACGGCATGGCGGTGGCCCAGGCCCAGCACCCGGTGGCGGAGTTGACCCACCGGCTGCGCGAGCGCGGGGTCGAGGTCCGCTTCGGCGTGCACCCCGTCGCCGGCCGCCTGCCCGGGCACATGAACGTGCTGCTGGCCGAGGCGAAGGTGCCGTACGACATCGTCCTGGAGATGGACGAGATCAACGACGACTTCGCCGCGACCTCGGTCGTCCTGGTCATCGGCGCCAACGACACCGTCAACCCGGCCGCCACCGAGGACCCCGGCAGCCCCATCGCCGGGATGCCCGTCCTGCGGGTGTGGGAGGCCGAACAGGTGATCGTCTTCAAGCGCTCGATGGCCTCGGGCTACGCGGGGGTGCAGAACCCGCTGTTCTTCCGGGAGAACACCAGCATGCTCTTCGGCGACGCCAAGCAGAGCGTCGAGGCGATCCTCCGGGCCCTCCCCGGCCAGGACCTCGACGGCCCGGTCCCGGCCACCGGCCGGGCGGCGGCGCGGTAGCGCGGCACGGCCGTACCCGGGTGGGACACCACTGTCCCGGAACTGCCCCGGCGCCGGACGGCGCCGGGGCGACCGCAGCACCCGTTCGGGGGAATCCGGTCAGGGCCGGAGGCGGGTGAGGAAATCCCCGAGGGCGATCGCGACGGCGTCCGGGGATTCCACCGGAAGCAGGTGTCCGGCGCCCGGAACGGTGGTCAGCGTCGCCTGCGGGACGTGCGGCAGCAGGCACTCGCGCAGCACCGCCGGCGGTTCCACCGGGTCGTGCTCCCCGGCCAGCACCGCCACCGGGACGTCGATGGCGCGTACCCGGGCGGTGATGTCCTGCGCGATTCCGCGCAGCGGCCACTCCTCCCGGGCCTCGGCCCCCGCGGCGAGGCTGTCGCGCACCACGGCGGCCCGCACGGGGCCGGGCAGCGGCAGGGCCGTGAGGACGTGGTCGACGGCGTGCCGCACCGCCTCCGGCGAGTCGTACGCGTGGGACAGGCCCTGCCGGTAGGCCTCGGTGACGGTGGCGGGCGGCTGCGGCGGCGCGGGAGCGACGAGCACCAGGCCGACCAGCCCGGCCGGTCGGCGGCCCGCGAGGAGCTGACCCACCTTGCCGCCCATGGAGTGACCGACGAGGACGAACGGCCACGGCACACACGCGTCGACCACCCGGGCGAGATCGTCCGCGAGCTGGTCGAGGTGGTACGGCCCGGGCAGCGCGCGTGACGTCCCCCAGCCGCGCTGGTCGAAGCGGACGGTGGCCCGCCCGGCCGGCAGGCGGTCGATCACCGCGTCCCAGGTGCCGGCGGACCCGCCCCAGTAGTGGGCGAACACGAGCGCCGGCCCGTCCTGTCCCGCGACCCGCACCTCCAGGCTGCCGCCGCCGGCCACGGTCACCGTCGTTGTGGTTTCCGTCATCACTGCACCTTTCCATCCGCCGCGCGCGCGACCGGAGCCTCGCCGCAGCGGTCCCGCATCGGTAGTCTTGAGCCCGCTTGACCGGGCAGTCATGACCGTAGGCGGGACGACACCCGGGCCGCGGTGGAAAGGGACGTACCGATTGTGGTAAACGGACAGAGTGCCGTACGGCAGCTGCGCTACGTGCCGGCCGTCGGCTCGCCGTACGGTGTGGAGGTCCTCGACTTCGCCGCGCTGCGGTCCATGGACTCCGCCCGCCGTCGCGTGCTCCCGCAGCGCCCGGACTTCCACGTCTTCGCCCTCGTCGGCTCCGGCACCGGCGCCCATGAGGCGGATTTCCACGGCTACCGCCTCCAGGAGGGCAGTGCGGTGTGGATCCGGCCCGGCACGGTGCACCGCTGGAGCGACGTCGACGGCTGCGACGGCCCCCTGATCCTGTTCCGGGCCGGGTTCCTCCCGGGCTTCACGGCGGCCGAGACCGCCGCTCCGGCGTGCTGGCACCTCGAGCGCCAACGGCTGGACCTCGCCCTGCTCGGGGCCGAGCACCTCCGGCGCGAGCACGACGCGGCATCCCGCACACCCGCCCTGGCGGCTCCGGCGCTGCTCTCCCACCTCCTCGCGGCGCTCCTCCTGCGCGCGCTGCCCGCCGCGGCGGGCCCGGCCGCGCCGGCGCCGGCCGGCGACCGGCACATGGCGGTCTTCCGGGCCTACCGGGATGCCGTCGAAGAGCACTTCACCAGCCGGCACCAGGTGGCCGACCACGCACGCGCCCTGGGCTACGACCCGCGCACCCTCACCCGGGCCACCCGCGCCGCCACCGGTACGGGCGCCAAGGCCTTCCTCGACCAGCGCATCCTGCTGGAAGCCAAGCGGCTGCTCGCCCACACCGACCTCCCGGTCGGCGGCTGCGCCCGACGCCTCGGCTTCCGGGACGTCGGCAACTTCACCACCTTCTTCCGCCGCCAGACCGGGGTGCCACCCGCCGCCTGGCGGTCGGTCCACGGCGCAGCCGGCCGATAGGCGGCTGCGCCGACCGAGCGGTGGGGTGTGCTCCGCCCGGTGGAGAACCGCCCGGACCCGCCGTCACCAAAAAGCGGTGCCTTGACACCGCCCGGCGCTGGCCACAGGATCGGCCCGTGATCCTGTCAGACAGCCAGACAGTCAGACCGGTGCCACGGCGTGTCAGTGCCACGGAAGCGGTGTTCGGCCACCTTCGCAGCGCCATCGAGCGCGGCGAGTACGCGGTGGGGGACAAGCTCCCCTCGGAAGCGGAGCTGTGCCGCGCGCTGGAGGTCAGCCGGCCCGTGCTGCGGGAGGCGCTCAGGGCGCTGCAGGCCATGGGTCTGACCGTCTCCAGGACCGGCAAGGGCACCTTCGTCGCGGCGAACACGGTCGAGGACCCCACCTTCGGCGACTACGCGGCCGGCGACCTGCTGGAGGTGCGCCGGCACGTCGAGATCCCGGTCGCCGGGTACGCCGCGTTGCGCCGCACCCCGGAGCACCTGGCCCACCTGGCCCACCTGGTCGACCGGATGGAGTGGGAGACCGACACCACCGCGTGGCTCGCGCTGGACACCGTCTTCCACCTGGCGGTGGCCGAGGCCTCCGGCAACCCGGTGTTCCGCCGGGTCATCGAGGAGATCCGGGACGCACTGGCGCGTCAGTCGGCCTTCCGCAACGAACTCGGCGGCCGGCGCGAGCAGTCCAACCGCGAGCACCGGGCGATCGTTGGGGCGCTGATCGAGGGTTCCGAGGCCGACGCCGTCGAGGCGATGTCCCACCACCTCCGCCGCGTCGAGGCGACCCTGACCGACATCGTGCGCCGCCGGCGCGCGGCCACCCCGAGAGAAGGCGGAACCGAGGCGTGAGCGAGCAGTTCCTCGAAGACGAGAAGCGCCCCACGACCCCTCACGTCGACGCCGGCGACGCCGGCTACCGCAAGTCCCTGAAGCCCCGGCACATCAACATGATCGCCGTCGGCGGCGCCATCGGCACCGGCCTCTTCCTCGGCGCCGGCGGACGGCTCGCCGACGCCGGGCCCTCGCTCTTCCTCGTGTACGCGGTCTGCGGCGCCTTCGCCTTCCTCGTGGTCCGCGCGCTCGGCGAGCTCGTGCTCTACCGCCCCTCCTCCGGCGCCTTCGTGTCGTACGCCCGGGAGTTCCTGGGCGAGAAGGGCGCCTACACCGCGGGCTGGATGTACTTCCTCAACTGGGCGACCACCGGTATGGCCGACATCACCGCGGTGGCCACCTACACCCACTACTGGCACCTGTTCTCCGACATCCCGCAGTGGGTGATCGCCCTCGTGGCCCTGGCCGTGGTGCTCACCGTGAACCTCATCTCGGTGCGGATCTTCGGTGAGCTGGAGTTCTGGTTCGCCATCGTCAAGGTCGGCGCGCTGGTCGTGTTCATGGGCATTGCGATCTTCCTGCTGGTCACCCGGCACCCCGTCGACGGCGCTGTGCCCGGTCCGTCCCTGATCGCCGACAACGGCGGCGTCTTCCCCCACGGCCTGCTTCCGATGCTGCTGATCGTCCAGGGCGTCGTCTTCGCCTACGCCTCGGTGGAACTCGTCGGCGTCACGGCCGGGGAGACCGAGAACCCCGAGAAGATCATGCCGAAGGCGATCAACTCGATCATGTGGCGGGTGGGCCTGTTCTACGTCGGCTCGGTGCTGCTGCTGTCGATGCTGCTGCCGTGGAACAAGTACACGGCCGGCCAGAGCCCCTTCGTGACGGTGCTCTCCCACCTCGGCGTGCCGGCGGCCGGCAGCGCGATGAACCTCGTCGTCCTCACCGCTGCGATGTCCTCACTCAACTCCGGCCTCTACTCCACCGGCCGCATCCTGCGGTCGATGGCCGTCAACGGGTCGGCCCCGCGTTTCACCGCCCGGATGAGCCGCAGTCAGGTGCCGTACGGCGGCATCCTGCTCACCAGCGGCATGTGCGTCCTCGGGGTGGGCCTCAACTTCGTGGTGCCCGCCGACGCGTTCGAGATCGTGCTCAACCTCGCGGCGCTCGGCATCCTCGTCACCTGGGGCATGATCATGGTCTGCCACCTCCTCTTCTGGCGGAAGACCCGGGACGGCGAACTGACCCGCCCCGGCTACCGACTGCCGGGATCGCCCTGGACCGAACTCGTGACGCTGGCCTTCCTCGCCTCCGTCCCGGTCCTGATGTACGCCGACGGCGGCGCCGGGCGCACCACCGTGCTGTGCATACCGCTGATCGCTGCGGCGCTCGTCGCCGGCTGGTACGCGATCCGCGGCCGACTCGCGCGGCCCGCAGACCGGACCGACGGCTGAACCGGGCCGCCGGCCCGGAACGCCGGGACCCGGACGGGGACTGAGCGGACTTCGAGGGCATTCGCGTCCCGTCCCCGCCGGGCGGCCCGGTCAGGAACCGGCCCGCCGCTTGTTGTAGACGTCGAAGCCCACGGCCGCGAGCAGCACCAGGCCCTTGATCACCTGCTGGTAGTCGGTGCCGACGCCGACCAGCGACATGCCGTTGTTCAGCACGCCCAGCACCAGCCCGCCGATGATCGCGCCGAGGACGGTGCCCACGCCGCCGCTGGCCGAGGCGCCGCCGATGAAGGCGGCGGCGATCGCCTCCAGCTCGAAGTTGATGCCGGCCTGCGGCGTACCGGCGTTGAGCCGCGCGGCGAAGACCAGCCCGGCGAGCGCCGCGAGGACGCCCATGGTGGTGAAGGCGAGGAAGACCACCCGCTTGCTCTTCACCCCGGACAGCTCGGCGGCCGCCTCGTTGCCGCCGATGGCGTAGGTGTGCCGGCCGATGATCGAGTTGCGCATCAGGTAGCCGAAGCCGACCAGCAGCGCACCGAGGATCAGCAGGACGATCGGCACGCCGTGGTAGCTGGCCAGCAGCAGGGTGAAGACCACCACGGCCGCCGTGATCGCGGCCAGCTTGACGAGGAACAGCCCGAGCGGGAGCACCGCCAGCCCGTATGAGGCGGTCCGCCGGCGTCCGCGCAGCTCCTGGAGGACCGCGACGGCGAGCACCGCGAGCCCCAGCAGCACGGTGAGGTTGTGGTAGTCGGTGTGTGGGCCCACCTCGGGCAGGAAGCCGCTGCTGATGCTCTGGAAGCCCTTGGGGAACGGCGCGACCGACTGCCCCTGCAGCAGGATCTGGGTGCCGCCGCGGAACAGCAGCATCCCCGCCAGGGTGACGATGAACGACGGGATCCCGAGGTAGGCGATCCAGAAGCCCTGCCAGGCGCCGGCGAGCCCGCCGATCACCAGCGCGGCCGGCATCGCCACGGGCCACGGCAGGTGGTGCTGGACCATCATCACCGCGGCGGCCGCCCCGACGAAGGCCGCCAGCGAGCCGACCGACAGGTCGATGTGCCCGGCGATGATGACGATCATCATGCCGATCGCCAGGATGAGGATGTAGCCGTTCTGCTGGATCAGGTTGGTCACGTTGAGCGGCTGGAGCAGGATGCCGCCGGTCCAGATCTGGAACAGCAGCACGATCAGGGCCAGCGCGACCAGCATGCCGTACTGGCGCACGTTGCCGCGCAGCGTGCGGGCCAGGACGGAACCGACGGACGGGGTCGGGCCGGCCGCCGGGCCGTGCTGGGTGGAGTCCGGGATGATCTCGGTCTGGGCCATGCCTCACACCTGCTTGTTGGGGGATGCGGTGCTCATGGTCATGAGCCGCATGAGGGATTCCTGGTCGGCGTCGGCGCGGGCCACCTCACCGGTGATCCGGCCTTCTGCCATGGTGTAGATCCGGTCGCACAGGCCCAGGAGTTCGGGGAGTTCGGAGGAGATGACGAGCACGGCCTTGCCCTGGGCGGCCAGTTCGGCGATGACGGTGTAGATCTCCGCCTTGGCGCCGATGTCGATGCCCCGGGTGGGCTCGTCCAGGATCAGCACCTCCGGCTCGGCGAATATCCACTTGCTGAGGACGACCTTCTGCTGGTTGCCGCCGCTGAGCGTGCCGGTGCGGGTGAACACCGTCGGGGCCTTGATGTCCAGCTGCCGCCGGAACGATTCGGCGACCCTGCTCTCCTCGTGCCGGTCGACCCGGCCGAACCGGGCGACCTTGCCGAGCGCGCTCAGCGAGATGTTCCGGCTGATGTCGTCGATCAGGTTGAGGCCGAACCGCTTGCGGTCCTCGGTCACGTACGCGATGCCGTGCCCGATCGCCTCCGGCACCGTGCGGGTGCGCGCCTCCCGGCCGTGCAGCAGCACCCGGCCGCCCGCCCAACGGCCGTACGAGCGGCCGAAGACGCTCATCGCGAGTTCCGTGCGGCCGGCGCCCATCAGGCCGGCGATCCCGACGATCTCGCCGCGCCGCACGTTCAACGAGACGCCGTCCACCACCGTGCGCTGCTGGTCGATCGGGTGCCGCACGGTCCAGTCCTCGACCTTGAAGGCGATCTCGCCGATGTCGTGAGTGCGTTCGGGGTAGCGGTGCTCCAGGTCGCGGCCGACCATGCCGCGGATGATCCGGTCCTCGGAGATGCCGTCAGGGCCCACGGCGAGGGTCTCGATGGTCTGCCCGTCGCGCAGGATGGTGACGGAGTCGGCGACCCGGGCGACCTCGTTCAGCTTGTGCGAGATGACGATGCAGGAGACGCCCTGCGCCTTGAGCTCGAGGATCAGGTCGAGCAGCTTGCGGCTGTCCTCGTCGTTCAGCGCGGCGGTCGGCTCGTCCAGGATGAGCAGCTTGACCCGCTTGGCGAGCGCCTTGGCGATCTCGACCAACTGCTGCTTGCCCACGCCGAGATCGGCGACCCTGGTGTGCGGGCTCTCGTCCAGGCCGACCCGGCGCAGCAGTTCACCGGCGTGGGTGAGCGTCCGGTGCCAGCTGATGACGCCCCGGGAGGCGTGCTCGTTGCCCAGGAAGACGTTCTCGGCGATGGACAGGTACGGCACCAGCGCGAGTTCCTGGTGGATGATGACGATGCCGCGCTGCTCGCTGGCCCGGATGTCCCTGAACCGGCAGAGCTCGCCCTCGAAGAGGATCTCGCCCTCGTAACTGCCGTGCGGGTGCACCCCGCTGAGCACCTTCATCAGGGTGGACTTGCCGGCGCCGTTCTCACCGCAGACGGCGTGCACCTCGCCGGCGGGGACGGTCAGGTTGACCTCGGACAGCGCCTTGACGCCGGGGAACGACTTGCTGATCGATCGCATTTCGAGGACGGGTCCGGCCATGGTGTGCGTCCGTATCGTTCGGGGCGGTGTGGTGGGGGGAGCGCCCGGTCCCAGGGCGAGCCCCGGGCGTCGGAGGGTACGGCTCCGTACCGCCGGTTCGGCGTGGGGCCCGTCGGCCGGGCCCCACGGGCTACTTGAGCTGGTCGGCGGTGTACTGGCCGCTGTCGACCAGGACCTTCCGGTAGTTGTCCTTGTCGACGCTGACCGGCTGGAGCAGCTCCGCCGGGACGGTCTTCACGCCGTTGTCGTACTGGCTGGTGTCGTTGACCTCGGGCTTCCCGCCGGTCAGCAGGGCGTCGCCCATCTGGACGGCCGCCTTGGCCAGTTGGCGGGTGTCCTTGTAGACGGTCTGGGTCTGCTCGCCCGCGATGATCGACTTCACCGAGGCCAGCTCGGCGTCCTGGCCCGTGACGATCGGCAGCGATTTGGCGGTGCCGTAGCCGACGCCCTTGAGCGAGGAGAGGATGCCGATCGAGATGCCGTCGTAGGGCGAGAGCACCGCGTCGACGTGGGTGGAGGTGTAGGCCTTGCTCAGCAGGTTGTCCATCCGGGACTGGGCGAGGCCGCCGTCCCAGCGCAGCGTGGCGACCTGGTTGAAGTCGGTCTGGCCGCTCTGCACGACGAGCTTCTTCTGGTCGATGTACGGCTTGAGGACGCTCATCGCACCGTTGAAGAAGAAGGTGGCGTTGTTGTCGTCCGGCGAGCCGGCGAACAGCTCGATGTTGAACGGGCCCTTGCCGTCCTTGAGTCCGAGCTTGTCGACGATGTAACCGCCCTGGAGGACACCGACCTTGTAGTTGTCGAAGGTCGCGTAGTAGTCGACGTTCGCGGTGCCCCGGATCAGCCGGTCGTAGGAGATGACCGGGATGTGCGCGTCGGCGGCCTTCTGCAGCACGTTGGTGAGGGACGAGCCGTCGATGGCGGCGACCACCAGCAGCTTGGCGCCCTTGGTGATCATGTTCTCCAGCTGGGAGACCTGGTTCTCCACCACGTTGTCGCCGTACTGCAGATCGGTCTGGTAGCCCTTCGCCTGGAACTCCTTGACCATGTTCCTGCCGTCGTCGATCCAGCGTTCCGATGACTTGGTCGGCATCGCGATGCCGACCAGCCCGCCCTTGGCGTCACCCTTGGCCGCCCGGTCGCCGACGCCGTTGGCGCTCTGGCCGCAGGCCGCCGACGAGAGCGCCAGTCCCACCGCGACCAGGCCCGCTGAAAGCTTCCGCACAGTTCCTCCAGTGATGGTGTTCCGCGACCGGCACAGCGGCCCCGGTCGGGCGGCTGGGAGCAGTCGGGCGGGGCCGGCCGGGAGCGGTCCCTCCTGTGGGGGAACGTCGGGGCTGCGGCCGCCCTGGCCTGGCGTGACATGAAGTGTTAACGCTCACAAGAGCGCCGTCAAGGGGTGTGGGATCACGGATCCGATGCGCGCTCATGGGGCGTCAACCACTTTGCCGGTCACGGGACATGCGTCGTGGCAGTTGTTCGCGCCCGGATCGGCCGCCTCTGGGCAGCGGTTGTGTTGAAAGTCTTGACGGGCCACGGTCGGTGAGGGCACTGTCACCGGTCCAGGAACCCGTCCACCCTCCGCCCCGGCAGAAGCCCGTCATCGAAGGATTGATTGTTAGCGCTCACATACCTTGACCGCTCTCGACGCTGAGCAAGGGAGACTCATGAGTGACAACACCACGACAACCCGTGGACGCGGCGCGCTGCGCCGCCTCGCCCGGGCCGGGGCGGCGCTCGCCGTCCTGGTCGGCGCCCTGGCCGGCGCGACCCGCGACCAGCGGTGTGGCACAGGCTGCCGCGCAGGGCCCGTGCGACCTCTACGCCGCCGGCGGCACGCCCTGCGTGGCCGCACACAGCACCACCCGTGCGCTGTACGCCGGTTACACCGGGCCGCTCTATCAGGTCCGGCGCGCGTCGGACCAGGCGCTGCGCGACATCGGCGTCCTGAGCTCCGGTGGCTACGCCGACGCCGCCGGGCAGGACGCGTTCTGCGCCGGCACCACCTGCGTGATCACCGTGATCTACGACCAGAGCGGCCGGCGCAACCACCTCACCCAGGCACCCGGGGGCGGGGCCGCGCCCGGCCCCGACGACCTCGCGGACGCCGCCCTCGCCCCCACCACCCTGAACGGCCACCGCGCCTACGGCGTGTACGTCGCGCCGGGCACCGGCTACCGCAACAACCACACCTCCGGCATCGCCACCGGCGACCAGCCCGAGGGGATGTACGCGATCCTCGACGGCACCCACGACAACGGCGGCTGCTGCTTCGACTACGGCAACGCCGAGACCAGCGGCAACGACACCGGCAACGGCCACATGGAGGCCATCTACTTCGGCACCATCAAGGTCTGGGGTTACGGCAGCGGCCCCGGCCCCTGGGTGATGGCCGACCTGGAGAACGGCCTGTTCTCCGGCGCCAACCCGGGCTACAACGCCAACGACCCGACGGTGAACCATCGTTACCTGACGGCCATGGTCAAGGGCGCCCCGAACCAGTGGGCGATCCGGGCCGGCGACGCCCGGTCCGGCGGCCTGTCGACCTTCTACTCCGGACCGCGCCCGAACGCGTCGGGCTACAACCCGATGCACAAGGAGGGCGCGATCATCCTCGGCATCGGCGGTGACAACAGCAAGGGCGCCCGCGGCACCTTCTACGAAGGGGTGATGACCTCCGGCTACCCGTCGGAGGCCACCGAGAACGCCGTCCAGGCGAACGTCGTGGCCGCCGGCTACACCGACCCCGGCGCCACCACCGGGGCGTTGCGCGGCAGCGGTTCGGGGAAGTGCCTGGACGTCCCGAACGCCTCCACCACGCCCGGGCTGCAGGTACAGATCCACGGCTGCTCCGGAGCGGCGAACCAGGCCTGGTCCCGCACCGCCGACGGCCGGCTCACCGTGAACGTCTCCGGCACCACGCTGTGCCTGGACGCCTCCGGAGGCGCTACGGCGGACGGCACCAAGGTGGTGACCTGGCCCTGCAACGGTGGCACCAACCAGCAGTGGCGCTTCAACGCCGACGGCAGCGTGACCGGCGTCCCGTCCGGCCGGTGCCTGGACGTCGCCGGGGCGGCCGTCGCCGATGCCACGCCCGTCCAACTGTGGACCTGCTGGGGCGGCGACAACCAGAAGTGGACCTTCGGCTAGGCCCTGTCCGGCAAGATCGGCCGGACAGGGCCCAGCAGCTGCGCCCGCGCTCCGGTCGGGCCCCGGCTCCGCGCCCTGCGGAGCCGGGGCCCGACCGCCGTCGCCCCGCACGGCGCCGGCCGCCGAGCCCGCCGGGCGGGCGGCCCGTCTGGCGGCGAGGGCGAACCCGTGCGCGTGAACCCACCGGGACGGCCGGGTGTGGTCGACCCGAACGGCCGGTGAGAAGGGGGACGGCCCGTCGGCCGACGGTGACGCATCGGCCCGAACCCGGTCGCGTACTGTGGTCACAGCCGAGGAGGGGACTGCGAGTGGGAACCGACAGCGCCGGGACGGAACAGCGCCAGCCCGTGATGGCGGACGTGGCTAAACTGGCGGGCGTGTCCCACCAGACGGTGTCCCGGGTGCTCAACGGCGCCCCGCACGTGCGGCCGGACACCCGGGACCGGGTGCTGGCCGCCATCCGGGAGCTGGACTACCGGCCCAACTCCGCCGCCCGCGCCCTGGTCACCCGCCGCTCGCAGACCCTCGGCGTGGTGAGCTTCGACTCCACCCTCTACGGCCCCGCCTCGATGCTGGACGGCATCGAGCGCGCCGCGCGCAGCGCCGGCTATTTCGTGAGCGTGACCAGTCTCCGCTCCCTGGACGGCCGTTCCGTCCAGGAGGCCGTCGACCGGCTGCGCGACCAGGGGGTGGAGGGCGTCGTGGTGATCGCGCCGCAGACCTCCGCCGTCAGCGCGGTGGCCCGGCTCTCCAGTTCGGTGCCGGTCGTCGCGGTCGGATCGGGCAACCAGACGCGGGTGCCGATGGTGTCGGTGGGCAACCGCACCGGCGCCGGAGAGGCCACCGGGCACCTGCTCGACCTGGGCCACCGCACCGTTCACCACCTGGCGGGCCCGCCCAACTGGCTGGAGAGCCAGGACCGCGAGGAGGGGTGGCGCCTCACCCTGGAGGTGGCCGGAGCGCCGGTGCCGGACGTGGAGCGCGGCGACTGGAGCGCCCGGTCCGGCTACCAGGCGGGGCTGCGGATCGCTCAACTGCCCGATGTCACCGCCGTCTTCTGCGCCAATGACCACATGGCGCTCGGTCTGCTGCGGGCCCTGCACGAGGCCGGCCGGTCCGTGCCGGAGGAGATCAGTGTGGTCGGCTTCGACGACATCCCGGAGGCCGCCTACTTCACCCCGCCGCTGACCACCGTGCGGCAGGACTTCGGCGAGCTCGGCCGCAGAGCGCTGGGACTGCTGGTCGAGGAGCTGGAGGGCGGAGCGCTCTCGCACGCCCGGGTGGAGATCGCCCCGGAGATGGTGCTGCGGCGCAGCGTGGGCCCCGCCGTCCGGCGCTGAGGCAGCACGGGCCGCCCCGACGGGCGCCCAGGGAGCCCTGACCACCCTGTCCGACCCCGTGCTCGCCACGCCCGGCTCGCTGGCCCAGCTGCGGAACCTCCCTTGACACGATATTTGTTAGCGCTAACAATCTCTGTGAGCGCTAACAGAACGGCTCCTCAACTCCGCCGACCGGGCCGCTGCTTCCCGCTTCCGCACGCCCGGCCGACGGCGGACCGTTCCGCCCTCC
The DNA here is from genome assembly GCF_055569215.1 of Kitasatospora sp. NPDC029312. Taxonomy (NCBI): domain Bacteria; kingdom Bacillati; phylum Actinomycetota; class Actinomycetes; order Kitasatosporales; family Streptomycetaceae; genus Kitasatospora; species Kitasatospora sp. NPDC029312. The sequence goes on from NZ_JBVHXY010000040.1 coordinate 60,731, forward strand.
GGAGGGAGAGGCAGCGGAACGAAGCCTGTCGCCGGTGCGCCCCACCCCTGCCCCGGTCGAGGCCGCACCGGCGACAGGCGCCAACCCAGGCCTCTCGTACGAAGGATGAGGAACCGACGTGACGGCTACCTTCCCCGAACCGGACCGCTACGTCGTCGGCGTCGACTTCGGCACCCTCTCCGGCCGCGCGGTGGTGGTCCGGGTACGGGACGGCGAGGAGATCGGCACCGCCGTCCACGACTACCCGCACGCCGTGATCGAGCGTGAACTGCCCGGCACCGGCCGGCCGCTCCCGCCCGACTGGGCGCTGCAGCACCCGGCGGACTGGCGCGAGGTGCTGCGCGCCGCCGTCCCGGCCGCACTCGCCGCCGCCGATGTCGACCCCGCCCGCGTCATCGGCATCGCCACCGACTTCACCTCCTGCACCGTCCTGCCCGTGCTCGCCGACGGCACCCCGCTGGCCGAGACGGCCGCCTGGGCATCCCGCCCGCACGCCTGGCCCAAGCTCTGGAAGCACCACGCCGCCCAGCCCCAGGCCGACCGGATCAACGCGCTGGCCCACGCCCGAGGCGAGAAGTGGATCGCCCGGTACGGCGGCCGGATCTCCGCCGAGTGGCAGTACGCCAAGGCGCTGCAGGTCCTGGAGGAGGACCCGGCCGTCTACGCCGCCTGCGAGCGCTGGATCGAAGCCGCCGACTGGATCGTCTGGCAGCTGACCGGAGCCGAGAGCCGCAACACCTGCACCGCCGGCTACAAGGGCATCCACCAGGACGGTGGCTACCCGGGCGAGGACTACCTCGCCGCGCTCCACCTGGACTTCGCCGACTTCGCCCGTACCCGCCTGGAGCACCCGCTCTCCCCGCTCGGCTCCCGGGTCGGTCGGCTCGCTGCGCGGGCCGCGGAGTGGACCGGCCTGCCCGCCGGCATCGCGGTCGCCGCCGGCAACGTCGACGCCCACGTGGCCGCACCGGCCGCCCGCGCCGTCGACGACGGCCAACTCCTCGCCATCATGGGCACCTCGACCTGCCACGTGGTCAACGGCGCCACTCTCGCCGAGGTCCCCGGCATCTGCGGCGTGGTCCGGGACGGCATCATCGCCGGCTCCTACGGTTACGAAGCCGGCCAGAGCGCCGTCGGCGACATCTTCGCCTGGTGGCTGCGCCAGGGAGTCCCCGCCGACTACCTGGCCGAGGCCGAGGCCACCGGCGAGGACCTGCACCGGCTCCTCACCCGCAAGGCGGCCGCCCAACCCGCGGGCGCCCACGGCCTGGTGGCGCTCGACTGGATGAACGGCAACCGCTCCACCCTGGTCGACCACCACCTCTCCGGCGTGATCGTGGGACTCACCCTCGCCACCCGCCCCGAGGATGTTTACCGGGCGCTGCTGGAGGCGACCGCCTACGGCACCCGTGTCATCGTCGAGGCGTTGGAGCAGGGCGGAGTCCCCGTCACCGAGTTCATCGTCAGCGGCGGCCTGAAGAGGAACGCCCTGCTGATGCAGACCTATGCCGACGTGCTGCGCCGCCCGGTCTCGGTGGCCCGATCCGAGCAGGGCCCGGCGCTCGGCTCGGCGATCCACGCCGCCGTCGCCGCCGGCGCCTACCCGGACGTGCGGACCGCGGCCGCCGCGATGGGCCGGGTGCACCGGGGCGCCTACCAGCCGAACCGGACCGCCGCCGACACCTACGACCGGCTCTTCGCCGAGTACCGGGCCCTGCACGACCACTTCGGACTCGGCGCCGACAAGCTCCTGCACCGCCTGCACGACATCCGCAACGCCGCCCTCACCACCACGAGCGAGGCCCCGTGAACGCGACCACCGACCTCATCCGCCGCCAGGTCAGCGTCCTCCACCAGGAGCTGGTCCGCTACCACCTGGTGGTCTGGACCGCCGGGAACGTCTCCGCCCGCGTTCCCGGGGAGGACCTGCTGGTCATCAAGCCCAGCGGCGTCCCCTACGACGAGCTGACGCCCGCCAACATGATCGTCTGCGACCTCGACGGCAAGGTCGTCGAGGGCGACCACGCGCCCTCCTCCGACACCGCCGCGCACGCCTACGTCTACCGCCACCTGCCCGAGGTCGGCGGAGTCGTCCACACCCACTCCACCTACGCCTGCGCCTGGGCGGCCCGCGGCGAGCCCGTCCCCTGCGTCCTCACCGCCATGGCCGACGAGTTCGGCGCCGAGATCCCGGTCGGCCCGTTCGCCCTGATCGGCGACGACTCGATCGGCCGAGGTATCGTCGACACCCTCACGGGCCACCGCTCGCCCGCCGTCCTGATGCAGAACCACGGCGTCTTCACCATCGGCAAGGACGCCGAGGCCGCCGTGAAGGCCGCCGTGATGTGCGAGGACGTCGCCCGCACCGTCCACCTCTCCCGCCAGCTCGGCGAGCCGCTGTCGATCGCCCAGGCGGACATCGACAGCCTCAACCACCGCTACCGGAACGTCTACGGCCAACCCCAGGCCCGATGAGGAGCCACCCCGTGAAGAAGCCACTGGACGGACGCCGGGTCTGGTTCCTGACCGGGAGCCAAGGGCTCTACGGCGAGGACACGCTGCGCCAGGTCGCCGAGCAGTCCCGGCGGATCGCCGACACCCTGAACCGCGACCCGGCCGTGCCGGTCGAGGTGGTCTGGAAGCCCGTCCTCACCGACGCGAGCGCCATCCGCCGGATCTGCCTGGAGGCCGACTCCGCGGACGACTGCATCGGCCTGATCGCCTGGATGCACACCTTCTCCCCGGCGAAGATGTGGATCGCCGGCCTGGCCGGCCTGCAGCAGCCGCTGCTCCACCTGCACACCCAGGCCAATGTCGAACTGCCCTGGCAGTCCATCGACATGGACTTCATGAACCTGAACCAGGCCGCCCACGGCGACCGCGAGTTCGGCTACATCCAGTCGCGTCTGGGAGTGGCGCGCAAAACCGTCGCCGGACACGTCAGCGACCCGACCGTGACGGCCAGGGTCTCCGGCTGGACCCGTGCCGCCGCCGGCCGCGCCGAGCTGCGCGGCCTCAAGGTCGCCCGCTTCGGCGACAACATGCGCGACGTCGCCGTCACCGAGGGCGACAAGGTCGAGGCCCAGCTGCGCCTCGGGGTCTCCGTCAACACGTACGGCGTCAACGACCTCGTCGCCGCGGTGGACGCGACCGACGACGCCGACGTCACCGCGCTGGTCAAGGAGTACCAGGACGGTTACCGCCTGGCGCCCGAGCTGCGGGCCGGCGGGGAGCGCCACGAGTCGCTGCGCTACGCCGCGCGCATCGAGCTCGGCCTGCGCGGCTTCCTGGAGCAGGGCGGCTTCCGGGCCTTCACCACCAACTTCGAGGACCTCGGCGGGCTGCGCCAGCTGCCCGGCCTGGCGGTGCAGCGGCTGATGGCCGACGGCTACGGCTTCGGGGGCGAGGGCGACTGGAAGACCGCCACCCTGCTGCGCACCCTCAAGCTCGCCGCCACCGGTCTGCCCGGCGGCACCTCCTTCATGGAGGACTACACCTACCACCTGGAGCCCGGCCACGAGCTGATCCTCGGCGCGCACATGCTCGAGGTCTGCCCGAGCATCGCGGCCGGCACCCCCTCCTGCGAGATCCACCCGCTGTCCATCGGCGGGCGGGAGGACCCGGTCCGCCTTGTCTTCGACGCCGAACCCGGCCCGGCCGTGGTGGTCGGCCTCGCGGATCTGGGCGACCGGTTCCGGCTGGTCGCCAACGAGGTGGAGGTGGTCGCGCCGCCGGAGCCGCTGCCGCGCCTGCCGGTCGCCCGCGCCGTCTGGAAGCCGCGGCCGGACCTGCGCACCTCCACCGAGGCCTGGCTGACAGCCGGCGCGCCGCACCACACCGTGCTCTCCGGTGCGGTCGGCACGGAGGAACTCGAGGATCTCGCCGAGATGCTCGGCGTGGAGCTGGTGTCGATCGACCACGACACGTCCATCCGCCGGTTCACCAGGGAACTGCGCTGGAACCAGGCGTACCACCGCCTGGCCCAGGGGCTGTGAGACGCCGTCCAGGAGTGACGCACCCGCCCGCGAGGCTACGGCGAGGACCCCCCTTGCGGGTCGGCCGCCGGATGCTCGACGACGCCACCGCCCGTCCCCGGGCGATGGCGTCGGCCGTGTTGACTCGGCGTCAAGCCGTCCCGTCGGCGTTGCGCCGAGGACATCCCGCCTGGCGGCGGACCCCCGCCGCCAGGCGGGGAGCGGTCAGTGGTCGGAGTAGCTGAGGTCTCCCACCGTCCAGCTGCTGATGTCGGCGATGGCGATCCGGTACAGGCCGCCGGTGTGGGGCAGGCCGAAGCTGCCCTGCAGAATGCGGGCGACGTGCAGGTGCAGGTGGGTGGGCCGGTCGTCGGGCGAAGCCGGGTCGCCGCCGGCGGGCGCCGCGAAGAGCGTGGCGAAGGGCTTCAAGTGGTCTGAGGAGGCGAGGACTTCGGCCACCCGTTCCAGCCACAGGCGTTCCGGTGCCAAACGACCGGTGATGACCGCCCCCGGGACGACCACGGTCAGGGGCATCTGGTTGCTGCGCTCGGACTCCACCATCGCGGCGATGTCGACGAGCAGCGCATCAGGTTTCGACATGGACCTGAGGATAGTGCCCGCGAAGGCCGTCCGGACCGTGCTGCGACGGCCGGCCGGCTTCCGGCGGTCAGAGTTTGAACATCGCGGTGTACGGCTGGGTGATGCGTTCCCTCCGTGATCCGAAGTCGACGAGCACCGCGATGTCGCCGTCACCTTCGACGTCGATGACCCGGCCGAGGCCGTAGCCGTCATGGGTGACCCGGTCCCCGACGGCGAAGTGCTTGCGCGGTGCCTCCATCCGGGCCTTGAAGGGGCTGGTGGGCAGGGGGCGGCGACCTGCTGAGAATTTATTCATCATGCACAGTATGCGCCGGGAAACCCGGCCGTGGGCCTCTCCCGCGCACACGATTTCCCCGCGGACCGCGCGGCCACCCGGAACCGGGCGCGGGGGATCTCGCCATCGCCCGCCGTGGCCTGCTACAGTCGAGGTAGTTGCAGTAGTGGTTCCCATGAACTTTGTGTGCGCCTGCTGATGTATGCAGGCGCATTTTTGTTCCCCGGCTCTTCCCCGGCGGGCGCTCCATGCGGTGACTCGAAGCTCGCACCGTGCGTGCTTCAGACGGTCCCTTGAAGGAGATTTCTTAATGGCTAATGGCACTGTGAAGTGGTTCAACGCGGAGAAGGGCTTCGGCTTCATCGAGCAGGAGGGTGGCGGCCCGGACGTCTTCGCCCACTACTCGAACATCAACGCCAACGGCTTCCGTGAGCTGCTTGAGGGCCAGAAGGTCGAGTTCGACGTCACGCAGGGCCAGAAGGGCCCGCAGGCCGAGAACATTCGCCCGCTGTAGTTCTTCTGCCACGGCACCTGCCTAGCAGCGAGGGGCCCGTACCGCGCACATGCACGGTGCGGGCCCCTCGGCTTTGTGCCACGGCGCACCCTCCGGCCGTTCAGGCCCCTGGCTCCGCCACCGGCGGGCCATTCCCACGCGAGACGCTCAGCGCCGCGTCCGGCCCGTTTCCTTGCGGTCTCCGCCTGCGCCCCGCGCCACGGAGCCTTCCTCGTAACGTGCCGCCCCGAGGAAGGTTTCCCGTATGACCCGTACCAGTCGCCCCTCGTACCGAAACGGCGCCGACTTCCGCTCCGCCGCGGGCTCCCGCTCCGGCGGCAGCTCCTTCTACGGCGACCGGCCCGCCGCCGGCCGACGCTCCTCCGGCCGGCGCACTTCGGGCTCCTCCGCGCCGAGCGAGTTCGCGATGCCGGTGAGCACCACCCCGGCACTGCCGGCCGTCGAGTCCTTCGATGAGCTGGACATGCCGAAGGCGCTGCTGTCGGTGCTGACCGGCCAGGGCGTCACCGCGCCGTTCCCGATCCAGGCCGCGACGCTGCCGAACTCGCTGGTCGGCCGCGACGTCCTCGGACGGGGCCGGACCGGCTCCGGCAAGACCATCGCGTTCGGCCTCGCCGTGCTGGGCCGCACCGCCGGGCAGCGGGCCGAGCCGGGCTGCCCGCTGGCCCTGGTGCTGGTGCCCACCCGCGAACTCGCGCAGCAGGTCACCGAGGCCCTCACCCCCTACGCCCGCGCCGTCCGCCTGCGGATGGCGACCGTGGTCGGCGGCACGTCGATCAGCCGCCAGGCGTGGATGCTGAACCGTGGGGCCGAGGTCGTGGTGGCCACCCCGGGCCGGCTCAAGGACCTGATCCAGCGCGGCGACTGCCGCTTGGACCGGGTCGGCATCACGGTGCTCGACGAGGCCGACCAGATGGCCGACATGGGCTTCCTCCCGCAGGTCACCGAGCTCCTGGAGCAGGTCGCCGCGGACGGCCAGACCATGCTGTTCTCCGCCACCCTGGACCGCGACGTCGACCGCCTGGTGCGGCGGTTCCTCAAGGACCCGGTCACCCATTCGGTGGACCCGTCCGCGGGCGCGGTCGGCACCATGGAGCACCACGTGCTGCAGGTGCAGAACTTCGACAAGAACGCCACGATCGCCCACATCGCGTCCCGCGACGGCAGGGTGATCATGTTCATCGACACCAAGCACGGCGCGGACCGTCTGGTCGAGGACCTGCTCGCGAACGGTGTGAAGGCCGCGGCGCTGCACGGCGGCAAGTCGCAGCCGCAGCGCACCCGCACCCTGGAGCAGTTCCGCGCCGGCGAGGTCACCGCGTTGATCGCGACCAACGTCGCCGCCCGGGGCATCCACGTCGACGGTCTGGACCTGGTCGTCAACCTGGACCCGCCGGGCGACCACAAGGACTACCTGCACCGGGGTGGGCGCACCGCTCGGGCGGGCGAGTCCGGCACCGTGGTCACGCTGGTGCTGCCCAACCAGCGCCGCGAGATGGCCCGGACGATGAACACCGCCGGCATCACCCCCGTCACGACCAGGGTCAGCGCCGGGGACGAGGACCTGGCCCGCATCACCGGCGCCCGGGTGCCCACCGGCGTGCCCGTCGTCGTCGCCGACCCCGTGATCGAACGGCCGCGCCGAGCCCGCTACGGGCGTCCCGCCCAGACCTCCGGCGACTCCCGCGCCGCCGCCGGCCGCCGCCGGGCGCCCCGGCGACCCGCCCGCGTGGCGTAGCAGCACCGCGCCCGCCCGACGGCCGCAGCCCGGCCTGATCGGAACAGCGCGGGCTGCCGGGCATCCGGAGCCGGGTCGTGCCACGGGCACGGCCCGGCTCCGCCGTGTCCGGGATCAGCGGGCACCGAGGAGGTGTTCCTGGGCCGGCTGGTCCAACTGCTCGAAGGCCATGCCGCGGCGGGCGGCGGCGTCCACGTCGAAGTCCTCGAAGGCGGTGCGGTCCGCGAGCAGGCCTTCCAGGCCTTCCAGGCCGTGCAGGCCGTCCTCGGCCGTGGGGAGGGCGAGTTCGGGCAGCGAGTTCGTGGTCGCGGCGGCCGCCTGCGGCTGACCCGGAGGAACGGGAGCTTCTCGGCGCGCTGGTCTCTGACGGCGCGCCAACCGTCGCGGCGGCCGGGGCAGGCTCGCGCTGGGCCCACGGGTCGCAGGGTGCCCGGCGGGTCGGCCGTGACGATGTCACTCCAGCGGGAGGATCAGCCCTTTGGTGACGGCGCCGTCGCCACCGAAGAGCGGCGGGCTCGGGCGCTGCCGGCCCGCGCCACTACCGGGCCGGCGCCCGCAGGGCGGAGCGGCGGCCCGGCGCACTCGACGAGTTACCGGTTACCGGCAGCCTTCAGGACCAGGAGACCTCGGTGTTGCTCCGCTGTGAACGGCTGCCGTCGGGGCCGACGGCGACGACCGACAACGTGGTCTTGGCTTCGTTGTTCCGGTCCAGGCGGCCGACGTAGAAGACGTCATTGGTGGTCGAGCCCAGCCAGGTGTCGCCGCGCAGGATGTCGTAGTGGTGCACCGACTCCGTGTCCGCGGCGGGCGTCCAGGCGAGACGGAGGGCCTTGCGGTTGCTGTCGACGGCGGCTGTGTCCGTCACCCGCAGGCCGGCCGGGCCCTGCGGTGCGGTCAGGGCGCCGGAGGTGACGGCGAGTTGACCGACCCTGACGTCGTAGGTGGCGTCGGAGGAGGCGCTCAGCCGCAGACCGAGCTGGACGACGGTCCAGCCGGCGTCGTCCTTCAGGGAGCCGGTGTAGGTCGTCCAGCCGCTGCTGGTCGTGGAACCGGCTGTGAGCGGGACGCTCCGCTGGGTGGCCGGCGCGCTGCTGAAGGCGAGCAGGGCGTCGACGGTGATCGGAGAGCCGGCCGGGACCTTGATGCGGATGCTGATCTCCGTGGCGGCGGTGATAGCCAACCGGCAGTCGTAGAGCAGGAGATCCACGGGGTTGTCCTTCTTGAGGCCTCCGGTCAGTCGCAGGCACGAGCCTCCGTGGAAGGCGTCGGTGAAGTCCATCGCCGGGGTCAGGGTGGAGCCTCCCTGGGTGATGACCCGCCACCGACGGGTGGGCAGCACGTCCTGCACGCTGAGGTTGGCCCAGGCGCTGGTGCTGTTCTTGACGCCCGCGTGGTGGTGAGCGAGGCCGTGACCGGTGTTGAAGTGGGTGATGAACGGCAGCCGGCGCACGGGTGTGGCCTCGGCGATCCAGTGGCCGATTCCTTGTCGGCCGTTTTTCCCCGGGCCGGCCCAGTAGGCGGTTTCCTGGGTGTAGAAGTCCTTCAGCCACAGCGCGGCGTCGTTCTTGTACTTGTCGTCGTTCTTCCGCTTCCAGTTGGAGGCGCTGTGGGTGGCGAACAGCCCGACGGAAGCCAGGTGGTCCTCTCCATCGGGACAGACCTCGGCGGGAATGCTCACCGTTTTCTTGTCGACCTCCCAGCCGAAGAAGAGGTCGTAGGGGCTGCGAAGGATCTCCTTGACCGTGGCGACGGAGTCGGCGACGTTCCCGTCCCAGTCGTAGTCGATGAACACCGAGTCGCAGACACGCTCACCACCGTGCTGAAGCAGATCCTTCCTGTCGTCGTCGAACGTTCTATCGTTGTCGTACCACATGAATTCCACGGTGTTCGACGCCCGTGCGTAGCGGATGAGGTCACGCAATTCGTCACGGCCGTGCTTGTCCATCTCGTGGTTGATGAACCAGCCGTCGAAGCCGTAGTACTGGGCGATCTGGATCAGCTTGTCCGCCACGGGGTAGGTGTTGCCTTCGACGGCGACGAAGTCGTCCACCCATCCGGTCTCTCCGCCATGGCCCGTGGGGGCGAAGAAGACGTTGCCGTAGACCTTCACGCCGTTGCGGTGGGCCGCGTCGACGATCGGCCCGTTGGGAGGCACGATGATGCCCTCGCCTGCCGAGCCCGCCCAGAACACCAGGATGTCCACGTACTGCCAGAAGCCGAAGGCGTAGTAGCGGCAGTCGTTCAACTGTTGGGACGGGTTTCCGGAGGTCGGGTAGAACTCGGCGCACGCGACGATCTTTCCCTGCCGGGCGCGGGCGTTGCCGTCCGGGTTCAGTTCCCGGCGCTGCTCCCGGGGCGCGAGCGGAACTCGGGAACGGTTGAATGCCGCGTCGGGGTCCGTGGCCGGGTCCCATTCGAGGATGTCCTTGCCCGGCAGCGGCTTGTGCCAGCCGGGGAACCAGTAAGGCGCATAGGGAGCGAGCCTCGAGGCCTCTGAGGCTCCGGTGTCCCCGCTGCCCACATGCGTTTCCTCACGGATCTCGGGGGCGACTGTCTGCTTGTCCATTCCTGGGTCCTCGTACTTTCAGGTGCAGTGCGATCGGGAAGCCTTTCGGCTTGGGAGGTGTGCACCGCTCGGCCCGCGAAAGGGCATCGGTGCTGTTTCCAAGCCCGGTCTGGCGGCAGAGGGAAGCAGTGACGCTCCGGAAGGCCTGTCACACCCGGCGCCGCCGGAATTTCAGCCGTGGTCGATCCGGTAGGTCGTGATGACGGCGGCGTGGTCGGAGGGCCAGTCGTTGAAGTGGCACCGCGGCGGGTTGGTCCAGGACGGGTGTTCCACGGCCGGCGCGTTGTGGCCCGTCACCCCGGCGCGGGAGTCGAGGGCACGGAGCCGGCGGCCCTTGTGGAAGATGAAGTCGATGCGGTCCTGGGGTTCGACGCGGTCCATGCCCTTGCGCCACAGGGCGGTGGGCGACCAGGTGAGGCCGGGGTGCGCCTCGGGGTCGGGGTGGACGGTGCGGTACGAGTCCTCGAAGCCCTTCAGCTGCAGCAGGTAGGTGGCCGGCCAGCCGGAGCGGGGCACGTCCGCCAGGTCGGGGACCCAGTCCAGGTGGGACGGGCAGTTGAAGTCGCCCAGGAGGATGACGGGGCTGTCGTCGGCCTGCTGGATGCGGTCGTCGAGGCTGTCGAGGATCGCCTCCATCTCGGCCTGCCGCCCGGACTGCCGCTCGGTGTCGTCGACTTCCTCGGTGTAGCGGCGCTTGCCGACCGGTGCCGCGTCCGGGCCGTAGGACCGGTAGTCCAGGTGCACCGTGCACACCTGGACGGTCAGATCGCCGATCTGGACGGCCGAGCGCAGGAATTCGGCGCCGTGGCCGCTGTCGTCCTGATCGATGGGGTACCGGCTGATCAGGGCGACGTCCTTGTCGTCCACGGGGTCCGTGTGGATGCGCGGGTACTCGTGGACGTCCCAGCCCAGGCGCTCGGCGAGCCGGCGGGCCGTGCCCGGCTCCCGATAGCGGTGCACCTCCTGGAAGGCCACCAGGTCGACGTCCTGTTCGAGCAGGAAGCGCAACACCTTGTCCTCGCCGTTCCACACCTGCGTCGCGTCGTACCAGAGGTTCCAGGTGGCCACTCGCAACCGGTCGACCCTCGTGGTCTGGGCGTCCCGCACGGGCACGGTGACGGCGACGCTGGTGGTGCGTGGTGGTGTGGCGTCGTCGCGTGCGGTGACCACGATGTGCCCGGTCCGTCCGGCGGCCGTCTCCGACGGGTTGGCGGTGATGGTTCCGGTACGGGCGTCGACGGTGAGCCAGTCGTCGCCGCTGTGCTTCTCGTAGCTGACGGTGCGGTCGAAGGTCTTCAGGATGCCCGCCAGGGGCACCGTGCACTTCTCACCGGCGACGGCGCCGGCGGTGATGAAGGAATCCACCAGGAAGTGGGGGCTGTCGAGCAGTTCGAACTCGGCTTCCGGCGCCGGCAGGGGTGGCACCGCCTTCGGTTCGCCGTTCACGGGGTAGGGCAGCAGCCTGAGCACGTAGGAGCCCGGTGCGATCGATCGTCCCGGGGCCTCGGTGGAGGTTCCGGAGAAGCGCACGACACCGGCCTGGTCGGGGGCGGGCTGGAAGAGCAGGAAGTCGGACAGGGATTGCGCGCTCTTCGGGTAGAGCGCGACGCAGTGGTGACCTGCCGCGTCCGTCTCGTAGTACACCAGGATGTCCTGTCCCGGCCTGAGCGGCTCGCTCGAGTACAGCCCCAGCCTGTTCGGCATCACCGCTCCAATCCGGCACGCGTGCATGCGTGCTCCGTCGCTGCCCGGCGTGATCGCCTCCGCACCGGTGCCGGCCCCGGTCAGCCGGGACCAGGATCGGCAGGCGGCGTCCGTCCCCGCCCGTTGGTTTGGTGTGTATGCAGATAGTCGAGTGAGGATTTCACCCGGCCAGGGGAATCGCCGAGGCGGGACGGTGGAGCGCGTCGGACCGCCCGAGCATCCGTGCGCCCGGCGCTGAGCGCCCGGAGTGGGAGCTGCGCCGCAGCGCTCGACTGCCAGGAGGTGCGGGACGAGGACTTCGACGTCGGGGGTGGCGTGCAGTCAAATGACCGATCTGCTGGGGACGTTGAGCAGCAAAGGCTGGTCGTCCCGGTATCGAGGGCCGCTAGGCCGGCTCGGCGGGGTCGTGGGTGATCAGGTCTCCCGGCTGGCACCCACGAGCGGCGCCATGCTCCCGACGAGCCAGGACTGCGACCAACCGGCGACGAGGCCGGCCAGCGGCGTGCCCAGGGTGACGAACCGGCCGAGGGCGGAGAGGCGTTGCGACACCGCGTCGGTGAACGGTCCAGGCAGCAGGACGGCCTTCAGCAGCCGGGAGAAGAGCAGCAGTGCGAGGGAGCCGAACAGCAGCCAGGGCAGTTCGCCCCCGAGGTCGGCGGCGCGCTGCCCCACGGAGGGGCTGTCCTGGCAGAGCCGCGTGACACTGCCGGACGCCGTCACGCCCTTCACATCCGACAGGCGGTCCGCCAGCGAGGCGTTGCGCCAAACGGTGCCATGCCGCGGGTCTGTGGTCATGCAGGGGGCTTGGCCCTGGCCGAAGCGCCGCAGTACAGCGGACGGCGTGGCGGTGGCCGCCAGTGGAGGGGGGATAATCGCCGATCGGCCGGCCGGAGTGAGTGCCCCATTGCGCTCAATATCGCCGGCGGAGCCTCAGCTTGCGCCCCATCACGGCGAAGCCGTGAATGATGGGGAGCAGGAATACCAGGACGCCGGCAAGGGCACGCCAGTTGGTTGTATACATTCCGAACACCATGACGAGATTGGCCCCTAGAGCAGGAGCCAGAAGGTCAGGTTGATCACCAGGACTGTCCATGAGTTCCCTGGGCGAGCATAGGTGACCTGCCCCCAGAAGGTCTTCACTTTGTTCATCGAGCTGTCCTTGCGCCATTGTCCGGGAGGGGGGATTTTCGTCGAATGGAGCGCACCTCTACCGGTGCGCTCCATTCGACTCGGGTCGGACTATAGGTTACGGACTAGGAGTTGTCCGGTCGATCATGTGCGGAGCCAGATGACGAGGGCGGCTGCGGTGATGGTGCGGAGGTAGACGTAGCCGCGTTTGTCGTAGCGTGTGGCCACCGCTCGGGCGTGCTTGAGCTTGTTGATGGCTCGTTCGACGGTGTTGCGTTTCTTGTACCGTTCTTCGTCGAAGCCTGGTGGCCGTCCGCCGCGTGAGCCCTTGCGCAGGCGGGCGGCCAGGCTGTCGGTCTTCTCCGGGATCGCGTGTCGGATGCCACGCCTGCGCAGGTAGGCGCGGCACGGGCCGTTGCTGTAGGCCTTGTCCGCGGCCAGGCTGTCGGGCTTCTTGCGGGGCCTGCCCGCACCGGTCCGCGGGACACGGATTTTCTCCAGCACGGGCTCGAACTGTGTGCAGTCCGCCCGCTGCCCCGGCGTGACGATCAGGGACAGCGGGCGACAGCGGCCGTCCGCGCTCAGGTGGACCTTGGTCGTGAACCCGCCGCGCGAGCGGCCAAGGCCCTCGCCTCCAGCGCCACCTCCACCAGGCGCGCGACGAGGCTCTGCCACGGCGTCTCGCCCTGGTGTTCCCCTGGCCCATCCCCCTTTGAGGCCAGAGCCGGCGGCGGGTCGCTGCGGGCACCAGCCGCGTGCTGGTGGGCCCGCACGACGGTCGAGTCGACCGAGATGTCCCAGTCGATGTCGCCGGCCGCGTCGGCTTCGGCCTGGGCCTGCTGGAGGAGCCGTTCCCAGGTCCCGTCGGCCGACCACAGCCGGTGGCGTTCGTAGACCGTCTTCCACGGCCCGAACCGCTCGGGCAGATCGCGCCACTGCACCCCGGTCCGCACCCGGTGCAGAATCCCGTCGATCACCTGCCGGTGGTCCCGCCACCGGCCACAACGCCTGTTGCTGACCGGCAGGAACGGCCGTAACCGTTCCCACTCGGCATCCGTCAGATCACCCCGCCCCATGCCCGGACCAACGAGCAAGTCAGGCGATAGTCACATGATCGACCGGACAACTCCTAGTACAGGATCCAGTAGACGGCGTTGTCGACCGCATTCCACGTGCTCCACCCGAGGACTCTCACGATCGGGCCGCGCGCATAGGTCAGCAGGTACCTGATCTCGAAGCGGTACCTGCGCAAGGCCCAGTTCATGGACCCACCGGCGCCGATGCCCAGGCGAAGGCGTAACCGAATTTGTACCCCGCGGTGCTCCAGCTCCAGCAGCGGTTCAGGCACTGGTAGGCGTACTTCGCGACCGCGAGCAGTCCGGACCAGACGGCGCTGCACACGTAGCCGGCGACGCCGCACGCGGCTTCGACTGCCCAGCCTCCGGCGTAGTCGAGCGAGTAGAACATCGCCTGGCAGCCTCTGGGTGGATCCACCCTTGTCGCTCTTGGCTCCGACGGCGACGGCCTGGCCGGTGACGGCGAGCGTCATCGCCGTTTCCGCGGCCAGGACCAGCGCCACGGCACCGGCGATCGTGGAGATCCGGCGCCGTGAGCACCACCAGAAGAGCCGCTCGGAGAGCGGCCCACTCTTGGCATCATGCAGCGTTCTCCTAAGAAGACATCTCATTTGGATCGCTGGGTAGGCTTCGCGGGTGATGATCGTGGAGCGGCTGGTGCCGGACGAGTTGTGGGAGCTGTTCCAGTTGGT
>NZ_JBVHXY010000041.1:0-20538 GCF_055569215.1 Kitasatospora sp. NPDC029312
GGCGACGCGGTTGGTGTCGCGGGTGCGGTCGGTGTTCGGTGTGGAGGTGCCGATCCGGGCGGTGTTCGAGGCGCCGACGGTGGCGGGGTTGGCGGCGCGGATCGGTGATGCGGACGGGGCGCGTTCGGCACTGGCGCCGGTGGTCCGTCCGGAGCGGGTTCCGCTGTCGTTCGCCCAGCGCCGGCTGTGGTTCATCAACCGCTTCGACGGGCCGAACGCGACCTACAACATCCCGATCGCGGTCCGTTTCTCCGGTGACCTCGACCGGGCCGCCCTGCAGGCGGCTCTGGCGGACGTGGTGGAGCGGCACGAGAGCCTGCGCACGGTCTTCCCCGAGATCGACGGCGTTCCGCACCAGCAGGTCCTGGCCCTCGACGAAGCGCGCCCCGAGCTCCTGTCGGTGGACGTCGCCGCCGAGACCCTGGACGCCCGGCTCACCGAGGCCGCGTCGTTGGGCTTCGACCTGGAGCGCGTGCCCCCGCTGCGGGCGCACCTCTTCACCCTGGGTCAGCAGGACCACGTCCTGTTGCTGGTGCTGCACCACATCGCCGGCGACGGCTGGTCGACGACGCCGCTGGCGAACGACCTCGCGACGGCTTACGCCGCCCGCGCCGAGGGCTGGGCACCGACCTGGGCGCCACTGCCGGTGCAGTACGTGGACTACACGCTGTGGCAGCAGCAGGTGCTGGGCAGCGAGGACGATCCGCAGAGCGCGATCTCGCGGCAACTCGCCTACTGGCAGCAGGCCCTGGCCGGTCTGCCGGACGAGCTCGCACTGCCCACCGACCGCCCCCGCCCGGCCCAGAGCACCTACCGCGGCGGTGAGACGGCCTTCCGGATCGAGCGGGAGGTCCACCGCCGTCTCGAGGAGCTGGCCCGCGAGACCGGTGCGAGTGTCTTCATGGTGTTGCAGGCGGGCCTGGCGGCGTTGCTGTCCCGGCTGGGTGCCGGCGACGACATCGCGATCGGCAGCCCGATCGCCGGGCGCACCGATGAGGCCTTGAACGACCTGGTCGGCTTCTTCGTCAACACCCTGGTCCTGCGGACCGACACCTCCGGCGACCCGAGCTTCCGCGAGCTGGTCGCCCGTGCTCGCGAGGGCGGTCTTTCCGCCTTCGCGCACCAGGACGTGCCGTTCGAGCGCCTGGTCGAGGTGGTCAACCCCGATCGCTCGCTCTCCCGGCACCCGCTCTTCCAGGTCGCCCTCACCCTCCAGAACACCGCGGATGCCGTGGTGGAGCTGCCCGGTCTGCGCATCGAGCAGCAGCCGGTACGCACCGACGCGGCCAAGTTCGACCTGTCCTTCACCTTCGTGGAGCGGCGGGCGGCGGACGGCACCGCGGCCGGCATCGAAGGACGGCTGGAGTTCAGCCGCGATCTGTTCGAGCAGCCGTCCGCGGACCGCCTGGCCGAGCGGCTGGCCCGGTTCCTGGCTTCGGCGGTGGCCGAGCCGGCCCGTCCGATCGGTCGGGTGGACATCCTGGCGCGCGCCGAGCGTCGCAGGATCCTGACGGAGTGGAACCCCGCTCCCACCGAGACGCCGGAGGCCGCCGAAACGATTCAGCGGTGCTTCGCCGAGCAGGTGGCGCGTACGCCGGGCGCTGTCGCGGTGCGCTGCGGGGACGAGCAGGTGACGTACGCGGAGCTGGACGCCCGGGCGAACGGGCTGGCCCACCGGCTGCTGGGGCTGGGCGTGAACGCGCAGTCCCGGGTGGCGATCCTCCAGCGGCGCGCGGTCGACCTGGTGGTCTCCGTCCTGGCAGTGCTCAAGGCCGATGCCGTCTACGTCCCGCTGGACGGGCGTGCCCCGGCGTCGCGGCTGGAGCGGGTGGTCCGGGAGACCGGCGCGGCGGTCCTGCTGACCGACGCGGCGTCCTGGCGCGACCAGTTCGCTCACGAGGCCGGCCTGGTCGTCGTCGACGGGGCGGACCGGGAGGCGGAGTGGTCCGCCGACGTCCCGGCCGTCCCGGGTCACCCGGACGGCCTGGCATACATCATGTTCACCTCCGGGTCGACCGGCGTGCCGAAGGGCGTGGCAGTTCGTCACCGTGACGTCCTGCACCTCGCCCACGACCGGGCGTTCCGCGGCGGGGCGCACGAGCGGGTCCTGCTGCACTCGCCGCAGGCGTTCGACGCGTCGACCTACGAACTGTGGGTGCCGCTGCTGAACGGTGGCGAGGTCGTGGTCGCGCCGGACGGCGACCTCGACGTGACGGCCATCGGGCGGACCGTCGCACGGCACCGGGTCACCGGCCTGTGGCTGACGGCGGGACTCTTCCGGGTCCTGGCCGAGGAGGCCCCGGAGGCGCTCAGCGGCGTGCGCGAGGTCTGGACCGGTGGCGACGTCGTCCCGGCCGCCGCCGTTCGGCGGGTGCGGGAGGCCTGCCCGGGCACGGTCGTGGTCGACGGCTACGGCCCCACCGAGACGACGACCTTCGCCTCGCACCACCGGTTGCTGCCCGACCGTGAACTGCCGAACTCCGTCCCGATCGGGCGGCCGCTCGACAACATGCGCCTCTACGTCCTGGACCCGGGGCTCCAGCCGGTCCCCGCGGGCGTCGCCGGTGAGCTGTACATCGCCGGTGCCGGCCTGGCCCGCGGCTACTGGCTGCAGCCCGGCCTGACGGCCGAACGCTTCGTCGCGGACCCCTACGGACCGGCCGGCGAGCGGATGTACCGGACCGGGGACCTGGTGCGGTGGAACGACGACGGAGACCTGGTCTTCCTCGGCCGGGGCGACGACCAGGTGAAGGTGCGTGGCTTCCGGATCGCGCTGAGCGAGATCGAGGCCGCGGCCGCCGCCCACCCCGCGGTGGCGCAGGTGGCGGTCGTGGTACGGGAGGACCGTCCGGGCGACAAGCGCCTGACGGCGTACCTCGTCGTCGCCCCGGGCCTCGGGCTGACCCACGCCGAGTTGCGCGACCACCTGGCCGAGACGCTGCCGGACTACATGGTCCCGGCAGCCCTGGTCACGCTCGACCGCCTGCCGTTGACCGCGAACGGGAAGCTCGACTACCGGGCGCTGCCGGCCCCGGAGTTCACCCCGGCGGGTTCGGGACGGGCGCCGCACACGGAGCGGGAGCGGATCCTGGCCGCGCTGTTCGCCGAGACGCTCGGACTGCCGGAGGTCGGGGTCGACGACGGTTTCTTCGACCTGGGTGGTGACAGCATCGTCTCGATCCAACTGGTGAGCCGGGCGCGCCGTGCCGGCCTGGTACTGACACCGCGGGACGTGTTCCGGCACCGGACGGTCGCGGCGCTGGCCGCGGTGGCGGTGCCGGTGGACGGGGAGCAGGAGCAGCCGGAGGACATCGGCACCGGTCCGGTGGAGCCCGGCCCGATCGTGCACTGGCTGCGCGAACTCGGCGGCCCGATCGATGAGTTCAACCAGTCGATGCCCGTGCCGGTGCGGCCCGGACAGGATCCGGAGACCCTCACGGCGGCACTCCAGGCGGTCCTGGACCACCATGACGCCCTGCGCATGGTCACGAACGGCACCGAGGGCGACGGCCCGTGGCGGTTCGAGATCGGGCCGCGCGGGTCGGTCGACGCGCGGGACTGCATCGACCGGGTCGACGTGTCCGGGCTGGACGAGACGGCTCGCCGGGCGGTGGTCGCGGAGCACTTCCGGGCGGCCAGGAAGCGTCTCGACCCGGAGCGCGGTGCGATGGTCCGCGCGGTGTTCTTCGACGCCGGCGGCGACGAGCCGGGTCAACTGCTGCTGGTCCTGCACCACCTCGTGGTCGACGGAGTCTCCTGGCGGATCCTGGTTCCCGACCTGCGGGCTGCCGTCGAGGCCGTGGAGTCGGGCGGGCAGCCGGAGTTCGCTCCGGTCGGTACCTCACTCCGCCGCTGGACCGGGCTGCTGGCGGGCCTGGCCCACGAGCCGGCCCGGGTCGCCGAGCTGCCGTTGTGGCGGTCGGTTCTGGAAGGCGCCGATCCACGGCTGGCCGAGCGGCCGCTGGACCGCACGCGGGACGTGGCCGGGACCGCCCGGGAGCTGCGGCTGAGCCTGCCGGCCGGGCTGTCCGCACGGTTGCTGAGCAGGGTGCCGGCGGCGTTCCACGCCGGGACCAACGACGTGCTGCTGGCCGCGCTG
Organism: Kitasatospora sp. NPDC029312; assembly: GCF_055569215.1. Lineage (NCBI taxonomy): Bacteria > Bacillati > Actinomycetota > Actinomycetes > Kitasatosporales > Streptomycetaceae > Kitasatospora > Kitasatospora sp. NPDC029312. The sequence goes on from NZ_JBVHXY010000041.1 coordinate 4,100, forward strand.
ACCCTGGCCATGGGGCAGTGGCGGCGCCGGCGGGGCCTGGGCGACGCCCGCGAGCTGCTGGTGGAGGTCGAGGGGCACGGCCGTGAGGAGGTCGTGGCGGGGGTGGACCTGTCCCGGACCGTGGGATGGTTCACCAGCGTGTACCCGCTGCGGCTGGATCCCGGCACGGTGGACCACGACGAGGTGCTGGCCGGCGGGCCGGCGGCGGGCGCCGCGTTGAAGCGGATCAAGGAGCAGATCCGGGCCGTGCCGGACAACGGCATCGGCTTCGGCCTGCTCCGCTACCTGAATCCCGGGACGGCAGCGGAACTCGCGGCGCTCCCGGCTCCCCAGGTGGGTTTCAACTACCTGGGCCGGTTCCCGGTCGCCGTTCCCACGCCGTCGGACGGTGACCACCCGGACGGGGAGCCGGTCGTCGAACTGACGGAAGGCGGCGCCCCGGGCAGTGGCGAGCAGCAGCCGCTCGCGCACGTGCTGGACGTGAACGTGCTCGCGGAGGACTACACCGACGGGAGCAGGCTGATCGCCACCTGGACGTGGCCCGGGGGCCTGCTCGCGGAGGAGGGCGTCGAGGAGCTGGCCCTGCTGTGGGCCCGGTGTCTGCAGGCACTCGCGGACCACGCGGACCGGCCCGGTGCCGGCGGCCGCACCCCGTCCGACCTTCCGCTGGTCCGGCTGTCCCAGCCGGAGGTCGAGCGGATCGAGCGGGCCTGGCCGGAGGTGGCCGACGTCCTGCCGCTCTCGCCGCTCCAGGAAGGCCTGCTCTACCACGCGCTGTACGACGACCAGCAGAGCGACCACTACACCGTGCAGCTGACGCTGGACCTGGAGGGCCGGGTCGACGGCACGGCGCTGCGGGCGGCCACCCGTACGCTCCTGCGGCGCCACCCGAACCTGCGCGCCGCGTTCTGGGGGGACGGACTGACCCGGCCGGTGCAGGTCGTCCCCGCGGAGGGCGACACGCCCTGGCGCGAGGTGGACCTCAGCGCGCTCCCCGAGGCCGATCGGGAATCCGCCTGGAGCGACCTCCTGGCCACCGACCGCGCACAGCGGTTCGACCTGGCCGCCGCGCCGCTGGTGCGGTTCACGCTGGTGAAGCTCGCGGCCGAGCGCTACCGCTTCGTGCTGACCAACCACCACATCCTGTTGGACGGCTGGTCGGTCCCGCTCCTGATGGGGGAGCTCGCCGTGCTGTACACCCGGCACGGCGACGACGCCGGGCTCCCGCGGGCCACCGCGTACCGGGACTACCTGGCCTGGCTGGCCGAGCAGGACGGGGAAGCGGCGAGCGAGGCCTGGCGGCACGCGCTCGCCGGACTGGAGGAGCCGACGCTGGTCGCCGCCGCCCTGACGGGTGGCGGGGACGGCGAGGGCTCGGGAGAGACGTCGGTGGCGCTCTCCGAGGCGCTCACGCAGGAGCTGTCCGCCACCGCGAGGAGCCGCGGCCTGACGCTCAGCACCGTGATCCAGGGCGCCTGGGCGGTGCTGCTCGGTCGGCTGACGGGGCGCCAGGACGTCGTGTTCGGGGGAACGGTCTCGGGCCGTCCGCCGGAGGTGCCTGGCATCGAGGGCATGGTCGGCCTGTTCATCAACACCCTTCCGGTCCGGGTGCGGCTGGACCCGGCCGCGTCCCTGGAGACGGTGCTCGCCGCGCTCCAGGACCAGCAGTCGGGGCTGATGGCGCACCAGTGGCTGGGGCTCGCGGAGGTGCAACGACTCGCCGGTCTCGGTGAGCTGTTCGACACGGTGACCGTCTTCGAGAACTACCCGGCGGTGCCGACCGGGCTGCCGGCGGCCGACGGAGGCGTGCGCATCGTCGGCACCGGCACCCAGGACGGTACCCACTACCCGCTGAGCCTCACGGCGATGATGGACGGCGACCGCCTGCGGCTCAAGCTCGGCTACCAGCGCGGCCTCCTCGCGGAGGAAGCCGTCGACCGGCTCGCGGGCCGACTGGTGCGGCTCTTCGGGCTGCTCGCCCGTCAGCCGGAGCAACTGCTCGGCCGGATCGACGTGCTGGCGGCGGACGAGTCCGGGGTCGTGGCCGCGCTCCCCGTCCCGGTGCCGGCCGGCCGCCCGGCCGCCACGCTGCCGGAGCTGTTCGAGGCCCAGGTGGCGCGCACCCCGGACGCGCCGGCCGTCGAGTACGGCGGCACGGTCCTGTCCTACGCGGAGCTGGACGCCCGGGCCGGTCGGCTGGCCCGGCTGCTGGCCGCCCGAGGAGCCGGACCGGAGCGGTTCGTGGCCCTCGCGCTGCCGCGGTCGCTGGACATGGTGGTGGCCGTCCTCGCGGTGGTGAAGGCCGGTGCGGCCTACGTCCCGGTGGACCCGGACTACCCGCGTGACCGGATCGCGTTCATGCTCGACGACGTCCGGCCGGTCCTGCTGGTCACCGTCGGCGCGGTCGCGGAGGGCGTTCCGGACCGCGGAGTGCCCCGGCTGCTGCTGGAGGAGGTGGACCTCAGCCCCGCGGCGGAACCGTCGGCCGGCACCGCGCCGGCACGACCGGTGCCCGCCAACCCGGCGTACGTCATCTTCACCTCCGGTTCGACCGGCACCCCCAAGGGCGTCGTCGTACCGCACGAGGGCCTGGCGGCGTTCGCGGCAGGCCAGATCGCGCACTACGAGGTCACCGGGGAGAGCCGCGTCCTGCAGTTCGCCTCGCCGAGCTTCGACGCCGCCGTGCTGGAGCTGTGCAGCGCACTGCTGTCGGGCGCCACCCTGGTGGTGCCGACGGAGGGCCCGCTGGCCGGCGAGGCGCTGGCACAGGCCCTGGCGGGCCTGCGGATCAGCCACACGCTGATCCCGCCGGCAGCGCTGGCGACCGTGCCGGACGGCGAACTGCCGGACTTGAGGACGCTGGTGGTGGGCGGTGACGCCTGCTCGGCGGACCTGGTGGCGCGGTGGTCCCCCGGCCGTCGGATGATCAACGCCTACGGGCCGACCGAGACCACGGTCGTGGCGACCGTGAGCCGGCCCCTGGCAGGACGTCGGGAACCGGCGATCGGACTGCCCCTGCCCGGTACCTCGCTTCGGGTCCTCGGCCCGGAGCTGCGGCCCGTGCCGCCCGGCACCGTGGGCGAGTTGTACGTCTCCGGTGCCGGCCTGGCCCGGGGCTACTGGTCCCGGCCGGGGCTGACCGCCGAGCGGTTCGTCGCCGACCCGGCGGGCCGTCCGGGGGCCCGGATGTACCGCACCGGGGACCTGGTTCGGCTGCGGCCCGACGGCGAGCTGGACTTCGTCGGACGGGCCGACGGCCAGGTCAAGGTGAGGGGATTCCGGATCGAGCTCGGCGAGGTCGAGTCCGCTCTCACGGCACACCCCGCGGTGGCACGGGCGGCCGCCGTCGTCCGCGAGGACGAGCCGGGGCACAAGCGGGTGGTCGCCTACCCCGTGGCCCGTCCGGACGCGGTGCTGCCCGGACCGGCGGAGCTGCGGGCCTGGCTCGCCGGCTCACTTCCGGCCCACATGGTGCCGGCGGCGATCGTGCCGCTGGACACCCTGCCGATCACCGCGAACGGGAAGCTCGACCGGAAGGCGCTGCCCGCACCGGGGTTCGAGCCGGCGCCGACCGGCACGGGTCCCCGCAACCCGCGCGAGGAAGTGCTCTGCGAGCTGTTCTCCGAGGTGCTGGGGGTGCCGCGGGTCGGTGTCGAGGACGGGTTCTTCGACCTCGGCGGCGACTCGCTCCAGGCGACCCGCCTGGTCACCCGGGTCCGGTCCACCCTGGGCGTCAAGGTCAGCATCAGGGCGCTGATGGAGGCGCCGACGGTGGCGGCCTTCGCCGCCCGCCTGGACACCGCCGCCGACCAGGACCCGCTCGACGTGCTGCTGCCGCTGCGGCCGTCGGGTGACCGCGGCCCGCTGTTCTGCATCCACCCCGGGGCCGGCATCGGCTGGACGTACTCCGGGCTGCTGCGGCACATCCCGGCGGAGCACCCGGTCTACGCGCTGCAGGCCCGGGGGCTCGCCCGGCCGGACGCGCTTCCGGGCAGCATGGCGGAGCTGGCCGGGGACTACCTGGAGCAGATCCGTTCGGTCCAGCCGCACGGTCCGTACCACCTGCTGGGCTGGTCCTTCGGCGGCATCATCGCTCACCTGATCGCGACCGAGCTGCAGCGGCAGGGGGAGGAGGTCGCACTGCTGTCGCTGCTGGACGTCTACCCGCTGCGGGACGAGGACGGGAACGGTGCTGAAGTGCCGGAGGTTCCGCAGGACCCGGCCGAGCGCACAGCCGGCGTCCTGGCCGCCCTGCTGCAGTTCCTCGGATTCGATCCGAGCGGTCTCGGCGACGGTCTGCTGACGTACGGCGACGTGATGGAGGTGCTCCGGCGCGGGGACAGCGCGCTCGCCTGGCTGGAGGAGCGGCACATCGTGGCGCTCGCTGACATCGGCGAGAACTTCGGCCGCATCCTGCCGAGCGCCCGGCTGGAGAGCTTCGACGGCGACGTGCTGGTCTTCGTCGCCGCCGAAGGCAAGGAGAAGCCGGAGGCGATGGCGGCTGACTGGCAGCCGTACGTGAGGGGACGGGTGGTCAGCCACCTGATCGACTGCGCACACGACCGGATGACCCGGCCGGAGCCGATCGCGGCGATCGGCGAGGTACTGGCGGGCCTCCTGCGGGATCGGGGCTGACGTGCCGAACCGTGGACGTGCCGCTTCCAGCGCCCGGGCCGCCGCCGTGGCGGCGGTCCGGGCCCGGGCGGGCCGCCGCATCCTCCGGGGTGCGGGTCAGGCGGGCGGATTGCTCGCGCTGGGCTCCGGACTGGCGCGGTTGTCCCGTGCCGCTCGCGGTGACGGGCCCGCGGCGGAGGGAGGGCTCGCGCCGTCACTCCGGGGCGCGGGGCGGGAGGCGCTCGGCTGGGGGACCGGTGCGGTGCTGCTCGCCGCCGGTCCGGGGAAGCTGGTGCTGGACCTCGCCAGAGTGGTCACCCTGCACGGTCGGGAGGTGGTCTGGCCGGACTTCGCCCGGCGCGTCTGCCTGGTGGCCGGCGGAGCGGCCTGGACCCGGGCGACGCTGCTGGACCGGCGTCGCCGGAGCGGGGCGTGCTTGGCCTGCGGTCGCCTCCCCGGCTCCCCAGGCTCGCCCGGTTCCTCTGGCTCCCCCGGCGGGCACGGACACCGGCCCGGGGAGGTGCCGCGCTGGCCGGCCTACCTGGCGGCGGCCGTCCCGGTGGTCGGCTTCGCCGTCCCCCACTGGCTCTGGGCGCTCGGCGTCCCCTTCGGGATCCCCGAGGAGGGCGCGGCCGAACTCAGCGCGCCCGGTACCGCGGGGGCGGTGGCGACGCTGGGCGCGCTGGCGTCCGCGGCGGGCGGGCTCACCGTGGGACTGGCCCGGCCCTGGGGCGAACGGTTCCCCCGGTGGGTGCCGGGCCTGGCCGGTCGCGCGGTTCCGCCATGGCTCGCCGAGGGTCCACCGCTGGTCGCCGCCGCGGCGTTGACCCCGTACGGCCTGCAGGGCGTCGCGGCCTCGCTCGGCTACGCGATCGGTGTGGTCAAGCCGGCGCCCGGGCGTCTGGGAGGCATCGAGCATCCCGGGAACCAGCTGACGTACGCGACCTTCCTGGTGTGGGGAACGAGTCTCGGTGGAGCCGCGATCGCCCACCGCTACCGGACGCGCGGGCGGTGCCGGCGCTGCGGGCGGGGGAACGTCGACAACTACCTGCCAAGGCCCGGCCGATCTGTTCGCCTCTGACGCCGGGGCTGGTTGGGTGAGTGGGGGCTTCGTGCTCCCTTCCACCCGGGCCCGACAGGGAGAATTGCGAGGAAGCTGGTGGATTTTGCCATCGAAGTAGCGGGGCTCCGCAAGCGCTATCGGGAGACCGAGGCGCTGCGCGGGGTGGACCTGTCCGTTCCTGCCGGCACGGTGCTCGGACTCCTGGGACCGAACGGTGCGGGCAAGACGACGACGATCCGCATCCTGACGACACTTCTGGAGCCCGACGAGGGCACGGTGCGGGTGGCCGGGTTCGACGTCGCCCGCGAACCGAACGAGGTGCGTCGGCGGATAGGGCTCACCGGTCAGTACGCGGCGGTCGACGAACTCCTCACCGGGCGGGAGAACCTGACCCTGATCGGCCGGCTGTACGGCTTGGGCCGGAAGCGGGCCCGGGCCAGGGCGGACGAACTGCTGGAGGTGTTCGACCTGACGGCGGCGGCCGACCGGCCGAGTGCCACCTACTCGGGCGGCATGCGGCGGCGTCTCGACCTGGCCGCGAGCCTGCTGGTCTCGCCCGACGTGATCTTCCTCGACGAGCCGACCACCGGGCTCGACCCGACCAGCCGGATGGCCCTGTGGGCGATGGTCCGGGACCAGGTGGCCGCCGGGGTGACCGTGCTCCTGACGACCCAGTACCTGGAGGAGGCCGACCACCTCGCGGACCGGATCGCCGTCATCGACACCGGCCGGGTGATCGCCGACGGCACCGCGAACGAGCTGAAGCGCCGGGTGGGCGGGGAGCGGATCGAAGTGGTGCTGGCCCGAGCGGACGCCATCGCGAGGGCGGTCGAGGTGGTGAGCGCCGCCGCCGGCGGACCGGCCACGGCTGAGCCTGGCGAGTCCCGGAAGGTCTCCGCGACGATCAGCGGTGGCATGGGCGCCGTCGCCGCGGTCGCGGCGGCCCTCCAGGCCGCGGGCCTGGAAGTGGACGACTTCGCACTGCGCAAGCCCTCGCTCGACGAGGTCTTCGTGTCGCTCACCGGGAAGGCCGCGAAGACGCCTCCGGGTGAGCGGTCGGGCGCCGACGAGGCCGGGGCCGGACCGAACGGAAGCGACGGACAGCGGGAGAAGGTGGCGGTGTGAACAGTCTGGTCGCCGACTCGGGTGTGCTGATCGGCCGCCACCTGCGGCACCTCAGACGGGTGCCGAGCAAGCTCATCGGTGTCACCATCATGCCGGTCGCCTTCGTCCTGGTCTTCGGCTACCTGTTCGGCAGCGCCATGCAGGTGCCGGGCGGTGACTACCACGACTTCATCATGGCCGGTGTCTTCGTCCAGATGCTGCTCTCCGGAATGGGGAACACCTCGCTGGGGATCATCGGGGACCTCAACAACGGCCTGGTGGACCGCTTCCGCTCGCTGCCCATGTCCCGCGGGTCGGTCCTGCTCGCGCGAACGGTCTCCGATCTGATGCTGTCCGCGATCACCTGTGCGGTGATGTCGGTCGTCGGATTCCTGGTCGGCTGGCGCATCCACACCGGCGTCCTCTCGGCGCTGGCCGGGTTCGGCCTGCTCCTGCTGCAGGGGTTCGCCATGGCGTGGCTCGGGGCCCTGCTGGGCCTGTGGCTGAGGGGGACGGAGGCGGTCAACTCCGTCGGTTTCATCATGGCGATGCCGCTGTCCTTCCTGTCCTCGGCCTTCATCCCGCTCAACGGTCTGCCCGGCTGGCTGAGCACGATCGCCGAGTGGAACCCGGTGAGTGCGGTGGCCAGTTCCTGCCGCCACCTGTGGGGCAATCCGACGGGCATCGCCTCGGATTCCTTTCCGGCCCGGTATCCGATTCCGGTGGCGATCCTCTCCTTCGTCGTCCTGCTGGCCGTCGCCGTGCCGCTGTCGATGCGGATGTACCGCCGCGCCGTGGCCCGCTGACCGGTTCGGCCGTCCTTCACTTCCCCCCGTCATCTCATCTGTCCACGGCCTGGGCCGTGGGTGAGGAGCTTTGTCATGACCGAGACCAATGTGGCGCCGACCGCGCTGCTGACGCCTGATTTCATCCAGAACCCCTACCCGCTGTTCGCCCAACTCTCCGAGCAGGGGCCGACCCGGATGACCATGTACCCGGGGGGTCCGCAGACCTGGCTCGTCACCCGGTACGAGGACGTCCGGAAGGTCCTCACCGATCCGACGGTGCTCAAGGACCCCCGGAACGCGCCGGACGTCCTCGGCGGGGGTGGCGGTGGTCAGGACGAGGTGGACATCGCGGCGCACCCGGAGCTGGCCCTGGTCCGGCACATGCTCAACAGCGATTTGGCGGAGCATGCCCGGCTGCGCAAGCTCGTCGGCAAGGCCTTCACCGCCCGCCCGGTCAAGGGACTCGCGCCCGCGGTCGAGGCGATCGTGGCCGACGTCCTGGACGCTCTGCCCACGGGCGAACCGGTCGACCTGGTCGCGCAGTTCGCCCTGCCGGTGACGGTCGGCACGATTTGCGGAATGCTCGGCATCCCCGCGCAGGACCAGGCTTCGTTCCACCGCCAGTTCAACACGGTCACCAACGTCTCGGACCCTGCCGAGGTGTCCAAGGCGGCGGGCGAGCTGGTCGCCTACCTGACCGCTCTCCTGGACGAGAAGCGCGTCAACCCGGACGAAGGTATGATCAGCGAGCTGATCACGGTGTCCGAGGGCGACGACTCGTTCACCCAGCTGGAGCTGATCTCCATGATCTTCCTGCTGCTCGGCGCCGGCCACGAGTCGACCAACGCCCTGATCACCAACGCCGTTCTCGCGCTGATCGACCACCCCGAGGAGAAGGCGCGGGTCACGAAGGACCTGGAGCTGGTGCCGGCGCTGGTCGAGGAGACCCTTCGGTTCGACGCGCCGTTCCACCTCGCGACCTTCCGCTACACCACCGAGCCGGTCGAGGTCGGTGGCGTGACGATCCCCGCCCGTGAATCGGTGCTCGCCGCGGTCGGCGGCGCCAACCACGACCCCCGGCACCTCGGCGGCCCCGGCGGCTTCGATCTGGACACCGCCGGTCCGGCCCGTCACCTCGCCTTCGGCCACGGCGTGCACCACTGCCTGGGTGCCCCGCTCGCGCGGCTGGAGAGCACCATCGCGCTGACCGCGCTGCTCGGTCGCCACCCCGGTCTCACCCTGGCGGTCGACCGGCAGGAGCTCCAGTACCGGCCGAGCCTGCTGGTGCGCGGACTGGTCTCGCTGCCGGTCGTGCTCTGACCGGCCGCCCGTATCGCTCGCACCCGGAGGAACTACCATGCCCCGTCCTGGCCATATCGCCATGGTCAGCATCCCGTCCCGCGGTCATCTCCACCCCAATCTGGAGCTGATCAGAGAGCTCGTCGCCCGGGGCCACCGGGTCACGTACGCCAACGACCCGTCGGTCGCGGACGCCGTCACCGAGACCGGCGCCGAACTGGTTCCGTACACGTCGGCGCTGCCCGCCACGGACACCACCGAGGGCCGGGTCACCGACCAGATCAGCCAGATGGACGTCTTCCTCGACGACGCCATCGGGATGCTGCCCCAGCTGCGCGCCGCGTACGAGCAGGACCGGCCGGACGTCTTCCTCTACGACGTCCTGGGCTACCCGGCCCGGATACTGGCCATGAACTGGGGAATTCCGTCGGTCCAGATATCGCCGACCTGGGTCATGTCGGAGGGCTACCGGGAACGGATGGCCCCGATGGTCGAACAGGTGAAGCAGGACCCTCGCGGAGCGGCGCACTACCGGCGCTTCGACGCCTGGCTCGCGGACAACGGGGTCCCCGACATCGACGCGGGAGACCTCGTCAACCTGCCGGAGCGCAGCCTGGTCCTCGTACCCAGGTTCCTGCAGCCGGACGCCGATCTGGTCGACGAGAAGCGCTTCACGTTCATCGGCCCGTGCCTGGGCAGGCGCGCCCACCAGGGCGACTGGCAGCGGCCGGCCGGTGCCGAGAAGCTCGTCCTGGTCTCGTTGGGCTCGCACCTCACCAACCAGCTGTCCTTCTACCAGGTGTGCGTGGAAGCCTTCGCGGAGTTGCCGGACTGGCACCTGGTGCTCCAGATCGGCCGGCATGTCGACGCCGACGACCTCGGCGAGCTGCCGCCCAACGTGGAGGTGCACAACTGGCTTCCCCAGCTCGCCGTACTCGGCCAGGCCGACGCGTTCGTCACCCACGGTGGCATGGGCGGGATCCAGGAGGGGCTGTACTGCGGCGTGCCCATGGTCGTCGCCCCGCAGGCCAACGACCAGCCCGCCAACGCGGACTCGGTCGTCGACCTGGGGATCGCCCGTCGGATCGACATCGGCACGGTGACGCCCGCGGAACTGCGGGCGGCTGTCGTCGAGCTGGCGTCCGATCCTGCCGTCGCCGAGCGGCTGGCGGACCTGCGGCGTGAGCTGCGGGAGCACGGGGGCACGACCCGCGCCGCGGACCTGGTCGAGGAACTGCTGCCCGGCTGAGGCAGGAGGACGTGCGGTGCACGGCGACGGGCCGTGCACCGCACGCGTTTCGACGGACGCGACCCGCCGCGGCCGGTCGGTGTTCCGTCGGGCCGCTGCGGGTCGCGGATCAGCCGACCGGGACGACCGGCGGCCGCTGCGCCACCGCCTCGAGGAGCGGGTTGGCGATCGCGGCCCAGTCGGCCGCCGGGACCGCGAGCGACCGGTCGAGACGGCCCGCGTTGAAGAAGATCTCGCCCTGTTCGAGCAGTTCGGGGTCGGCCAGCAGTTCCAGGTTCTGGTGGAACGAGAACGGCACGATCGACCCGCTGCGGCAGTTGGTCAGCCGCTCCGCAGTGCTCCGGTCAGCGAACGCCGCGCGGTCACCGCCCAGTGACCGGGCGACAGCGGGAAGGTCGACCCGACGGTCCCCGGGCACCACGACGACGCTGTGCCGCGGCGCAACGCCGGTCTTCTTGATCCTGACCACGATGGATTTCGCGGCCTGGCGCAGCGCGTGGCCGCGAATCCGGCTGGCCTCGGCGGTACGGCCCTCGGGCTCGTGACGGATCAGGCGGTGTGGCACCTTCCCGTCGGCCAGCAATTCCATGATGCGGTGGTAGACGGCGTGCTCGACATCGTCGTGGAGGCGCCGCGGTTCACCGCCCACCGGGGTCGGCTTTCTCTTCATCCCATCCCCTTTCTCGAGGTGCCCTCTTGCACGGTAGGACCCTTTCTCCCGCTCGCTTTTGGCGCTGGCCGGTAACTGTCACTCTCCGCAAGGGATGTGCGCCGTTGTCCGGAGTGCGGACGGGAACCTGAGCGGCCGGCGCCGGGGATGGCCGGAATTGGTCACAGGGTTCTTCCGCAGGGCCGAATCCGCTACCGGCGGTACCACCCTCGGCACCCAACGTCAGCGATCGGCCCGGAAAGTCCCCGTCGCGGGCCGACCTGCGCAGCTTGCTGTCAGTGGCGTAGGAGCGGCCGCCCGTGGGCTGTTCCATGACGGTGCATGGGCGAACACGTCATGGGGGTTGTCATGAGGGAGTCGGGGGCGGCCACGCTCCGCCCGAGCGTCCGCCACGAGGCGCGGGACCGGATCGAGCAGGGATTGCTGGAGGTCCAGGCCCTGATCGACGACACGATGGTCAGGCACCGGGACTGGGTGGCGCGGGGATCGTCGGTGACCGTCCTGCGGTCCGACGACGCCCGTTTCGCCGCGGAGGTCACCGCGTTCATCGGCCGGGCCAGACGGGGTGTGGAGGTGGTCCTCTCCTCGGACCAGGAATCGGCCGCCGTGGTCTACCGGGGGCTCGACGCGCTGCTGTCGGCGGACGGATCCGCCGTCCAGGTCAGACTGCTCTGCGGGCGGCCCGTGATGAACCGGGAGTTCGTCCTCGCCCACACCGACGCCGGACGTCCGCTCGAGGCTCGGACCGCCCGCCTGCCGTGGATGCAGGCGATCCTGGTGGACCATCAGGCGGTGCTGCTGTGCACCGCCTCGCTGAACGGTGGTGGGCCGGCTGCCGTGGTCCGCGACGCCTCGGTGATCAGTGCCGTGCACAACCTCTTCGCCGGCGTGTGGCGCAGCGCCGTACCGGTCCGGGGGCAGGGCGACTTCGAGAACTGGGCCAGGGCCGAGTTCGCCCTGAGGATCCTCGAGCGCCTGAACGCCGGGGTGACGGACGACGTGGCCGCACGCGAGCTGTCGGTGTCGGTCCGGACCTATCGACGGTATGTCGCGGAGATCATGGAAATGCTGGGCGCGAATTCCCGCTTCCAAGCCGGAGCCCGCGCCGCCGAACTCGGTCTGCTGCGTGAGGAGCCGGAGCCGCGACCGGTCCGGCGGTCCGCCTGATCCCCCGACCAGTCGGCGCCACTTGGCAGCTTCCTGAAGCGGTCGTTGCACCACCCCGGGCGGGCCGGTTAGAAATTCTCCTGGAACCGGCCGCGAGTGCGCCGGAAACCCGCCGCCGGACCATCGTGGACGAATTCGGAATCCTCACCGTGGAAATCCACGCCGTGGATTTCCACGGCCGCAGGAAATCCCGGAAGACCCCGGCAGCCGTCACCCTGGGCGGACTGCCGGAGACCCGCGAGCGGTGCGCGCGTTCCGCCCCGAACGCGCGAGCACCGGTTCGCGGAAACGGGCCGGGCCGGCCCCGCACCCCCGGCGGGACCGGCCCGGCGTGACTCGGACCAGACGGCGGCACGTCGGCTGGGAAGCGGGATCCACGACGTCACATCGATCGCCCTGAACGTCACCGGCCAGGGGGCCCAGTGCCAGCAGATGGGCGGGCCGGCGGCATCCTCGCCGGGATGCCGCGGCGGACCGGCCCTGGTGCGGAGGCGCTGGCCGTCGGAGGCCCGGCGGCCGTCGGGGCGATCGGGGCCGCTGTGGCCGGGACCGGGGATGACGGACCAGGAGGAGACCAAGAGATGATCGAGAGCGCGATCGACCGCCGGTGGTTCCGGGTCCACCCGGCGCCGGACGGCAAGCCGGTCAGGCGGCTGGTCTGCCTACCGCACGCGGGGGGTGCGGCCAGTGCGTTCCACAGTTGGAGCGGGCGGCTGGGCGCGGGTGTGGAACTGCTGGCGACCCGGTACCCGGGGCGGCAGGAGCGGATCGGCGAGCCCTTCCCGAACAGCATGGCGGAGCTCGCCGATGCGGTCTGTGAGGCACTGCTGCCGTTCCTGGACCTCCCGCTGTCGGTCTTCGGGCACAGCATGGGCGCGTGTCTGGCGTACGAGGTCGCCTGCCGCCTGGAGAAGCTGCACGGGGCTCGGCTGGAGGGACTGCACGTGTCCGGCTCGCACGCGCCGCACCGGGTCGACCCGAAGCAGGCTTACCTGGGGGACGACGACGCGGTCCTCGCCGAGGTCCGCCGGCTCGGAGGCACGGAGGCCGACCTCCTGACCGACCCCGACCTGTTCGAGCTGGTGATGCCGGGGATCCGGGCCGACTTCAGGATCGTCGGCACGTACCTTCCGCGCCCCGCACTCGCGGTGTCGGCTCCGCTCACCGCCTACGTCGGCGACCGGGATCCGGACGTGTCACCCGCGGACATGGCGGCCTGGGCCGACGTGGCCGGCGGGCCCTTCGATCTGACCGTGTTCCCGGGGGGCCACTTCTACCTGGCCGAGGAGCGCGACTCGCTGCTGCGCGACCTCGCCCGACGGCTGGCGTGACCCGATGACCACGTCGACCGAAGAGCACTCCAGCGGAGTGGGAGTCCTGGACAAGGCGTCCCTGCTGCTCACCGTGCTGGCGGACGGACCGGCCTCGCTCCTGGCCCTGAGCGAGGCCACCGGGCTGTCCCGCGCCACCGTGCACCGGATCGCATCCGCTCTCGAGCACATCCGGTTTCTCACCCGTGACACGCACGGCAGGTTCGTGCTCGGCCCGCGGATCAGCGAACTGGCCGTCGAGGCCGGGCGCGACCGGCTGCTGCAGAATGCCGACCGTGCCCTCGCCGACCTGCGGGAGCGCACCGGGGCGAGCGCCCGGCTCTACCGCAGGCAGGGGAACCTGCGGATCTGTGTGGCCTCGGCCGAAGGATCGGACACGGGGAGGCAGGCCCGCTCGGCGCTGGGCGTTGCGCTGCCGATGAGGGCGGGCGCGGGGGCCCAGGTGCTCCTGGCGTGGGAGGACCCGGACGAGATCAACCGGGTCATCAGTCGCACGGGCTTCGGCGGCTTCACGCTGAACCGCGTCCGCCGTCAGGGCTGGGCCCAGAGCCTCGGCGCCGGCGAACTGGGATTCGCCGCCGTCGCGGCACCGGTGCACGGGCGCGCCGGGCGCGTGGTCGCGGCGCTGCTGCTGGACGGTCCGATCGCCCTGATGTCGCGGGAGCCCGGGCGGCTCCACGCGGGGCTGCTGATCGACACGGCCGCGGTGCTCGGTGACGCGCTGGTCTGATCGGACCGGTTGCCGATGCCCGACAGCACAGTCCTGGCAGCTAGTTGCAGTACCGCTTGTCCGGCCGCGCCGGAGACCGGTAGAAATCCGTCCGGCAATTCTTCGCTGATTCCTTGGAGAAAGTGATGGCAAGAAAGCCGCCGCGCTGGTACTTCTCGTTCAACAGCGCGTACTCATGGATGGCGTACCGGGACCTGACCACACGCTACCCGGACGTCGCGGAAGCGATCGACTGGCTGCCGTTCTGGGAGCCGGACGACTCCCACCACGACCACCTGGAGTCCTCCGGGGTGCAACTGCCCTACGTGGAACTGTCGCGGGAGAAGTTCCACTACGTGCTCCAGGACATCCGCCGACTGGCCGTCGAGCGGGACCTCCGCATGGTGTGGCCCATGGACCACGCACCCAACTGGGAAGTTTCGCACCTGGCCTACCTGGTGGCCAGGGACCACGGCCGCGGCCGGCAGTTCATCGACGAGACCTATCGGGCCAGGTGGGAGGAGGGGCTGGACATCTCCTCGCCGGAGGCCGTCGCCGGCATCGGCGCCGCGATCGGTCTCGATCCGGCGGTGCTGGGCGCCGCCTGGCAGGACCCGGAGGTGCGCGCCCAGGGGCTGGAGGCGCTCAACGCCCCGTACCGGGACGGAGTGTTCGGAGTGCCGTACTTCATCGACGGCTACCAGCGCTTCTGGGGCATCGACCGGCTGCCCGGATTCGTCTCCGCGGTGCGCCACCGCATGGCGGCCGCCACCGCGACCGCCCGCTGACCGTCGTCGGCGGACGCCAACCGACGCCGACGCCCGTTCCAACCGCAACCAACCGACAGGAGCCCGATCGATCATGGCGACCAACCCGTTCGAGGACGACAGCGCCTCCTACTACGTCCTCGTCAACGAGGAGAACCAGCACTCGCTGTGGCCCGCCTTCGCCGAGGTCCCGGCCGGCTGGACCGTCGTGCACGGCCAGGAGAGCCGCGAGTCCTGCCTCGACTACATCAACACCAACTGGACGGACATGCGCCCCAAGAGCCTCATCGAGGCGATGGGCGCCTGACCCCCGGAAAGACCCGACGGCGGCTCCGTACGGCCGCCGCGGCAAGGCCCAGGCCCCGGTCCGACCCCACGCGGACCGGGGCCTGGGCCTGCCCGCTGACAGCTTGCTGCCAGCCTTCCCGGGGGAATCCGGTCGCGCGCGAACCCGGCCCTAGGGTCGGACTCGAACGACCGCACCGACGCTTCGCCCGGAGGAACGATGACCGCGCTGACCGCCGAGCCCAGGCCGGACTCCCTGGTGGCCCGCCTGGCCCTGGCCGATCAGGGGCTCACCGCCCGGCTGCACGACGGCCTGGCCGGCTCCGAGGCGCGGCTGCGCGAGGTGGCCGCGGACGTGCCCAACGCGCTGGTCGCCGAGTGGTCGCGGTACCTGATCGAGGCCGGCGGGAAGCGGCTGCGCCCGCTGCTGGTGCTGCTCGCCGCCGAGTTCGGCGCGGCCGCCGGGACGGGTGCCGGGATCGGAGCGGACCGCGCGGCCCAGGGGAGCCGGGTCCAGGACGCCGCCGCGCTGGTGGAGCTGATACACGTGGCCTCCCTGCACCACGACGACGTGATGGACGGCGCCCGCAGCCGGCACGGCGTGCCGAGCGCCCCGGCCCGCTGGGGCAACCGGACCGCCGTGCAGCTCGGCAACCGGCTGCTGATCAGGGCCGGCCGGCTCGCCGCGGACCTGGGCGACGAGGTGGTCAGGCTGCAGGGCATCGCCGCCGAACGCCTCGTCCAGGGCCAGCTGCGGGAGTTGACCGGGCCGGCGGCGGGGGAGTCCCCGCTGACCCACCACTTCGCGGTGATCGCCGACAAGACGGCCTCGCTGATCTCCCTGGCGCTGCGCCTGGGCGGCACGGTGGCAGGCGCGCCCGCCCCCGCCGTCCGGGCGCTGGCCGAGTACGGCGAGCACCTCGGCATCGTCTTCCAACTCTCCGACGACCTGTTGGACTTCGCCGCCGATCCGGCGGAGTCCGGCAAGGACGCCGGGATCGACCTCGCCGTCGGGGTGCGCACCCTGCCGGTGCTGCTGGCGCTGAGCGAGGACGGGCCGCGCGCGGCGGAACTGCGCCGGCTCCTGGAGGGCGGCCCGCTCGCGAACGAGGACGGCCGGCGCCGTGCGGCCGAGTTGCTGCGCAGTTCCACCGCGGAGGCACGCGCCCGGGAGCTCCTGCACTCCTACGCGACGGACGCCCGCGACGCGCTGTCCGCCCTGCCGGACGTTCCGGCCCGGGCCGCGCTGGCCGCTCTGGTGGGCGTGGTCGAACACCGCACCTCCTGACGCCGTCGACGCGAAGGGGGGGGGGGGGGGGGGGGGGGGGGGAGGGGGGGGGGGCGGGGGGGGGGGGGGGGGGGGGGGGGGGGGGGGGGGGGGTGTGGGTGTGGC
>NZ_JBVHXY010000041.1:20547-74985 GCF_055569215.1 Kitasatospora sp. NPDC029312
TCCTGCCCCCCCCCCCCCCCCCCCCCCCCCCCCCGCCCCCCCCCCCCCCCCCCCCCCCCCCCACCCCCCCCTCCCCCCCTCCCCCCCCCCCCCCCCCCCCCGGCCCCCTTGGCGTTCGCCGACGCAGGTCAGCCGGTGGTGCGGCTGTTGCTGCCCACCAGGAGGGGCTCCTCGCCGGCCGGGGTCGGCGCCTGGTCCTTCAGGCCCGGCCACCAGGCCCGGCGGCCCAGCAGCGTGGTGGTGGCCGGAACGAGGAACAGCGCCATGACGAAGGCGGTCAGCAGGATGCCGAACGCCACCGCGAAGCCCATCTGCTGGAGCATCGAGTTGTCCGCGAGCATCAGGACGCCGAAGGTGCCGGCCAGGATGATCGCCGCGGCACTCATGGTCGGCGCGGACCGGGCCACCGCGTGCTTGATCGCTTCGCGGGGGTTGTTGCCCTCGCGGATCTCCTCGCGCAGCCGGGCGACCATCAGGATGTTGTAGTCGGTGCCGATGGCGACCACGAAGAGGTAGACCAGGATTGGCAGGCTGAACAGGACGCCGTTGGCGCCCTTCACCCCCTGGAACAAGAAGACCGTGGCACCGAGGGTGCCGGCGAAGCCGAGGCCGACCGAGAGCATCAGGAACCAGGGCGCGACCGCGCTGCGCAGCAGCAGCCCGAGGATCAGCATGATGGCGAGCCCGGCCACCGGGAAGACCACCTTGTAGTCGTGGTCGACGGCGGTGCGGATGTCGCCGAGCACGGCGGTGGTTCCGCCGACGAGGGCGCGGCTGCCGCCCGGGGCGGCGGCGTGGGCGCGGTCCCGCAGGTCACCGTCGACCAGGTCGATCGCCTTCTCCTCGGACGGCTTGTACTTGAGCGAGACGCTGTAGCGGGCGACCGTACCGTCGGCCGAGGGCATCGCGGGGGAGACCTGGGCGACGCCGTCGATGCCGGCGAGCTTGTCCCGGTAGGCGGACAACTGGTCGGCCGGCAGCTTGCCCCCGGTGGTGTTCTCCAGGAACACCAGGGTCGGGTCGGCCTGGCCGGCCGAGAAGCCGCTCTGCAGGGTGTCCATCGCCTGCACCGACTCGAGGGTCTTCGGCAGCGAACCGCCGGTGTCGAAGTCGGACTTGAACCCGAGGGCGCCGGCCGCGAGCAACACCAGCACGCCGCCGGAGAGCGCCGCGACCAGGCCCGGACGGCGGGCCGTCAGCCCGCCCACCTTGTGGGCCAGGGCGTTCTTCGGCTCGCGCTTCCAGGCCTTGGACGGCCAGAAGGCGGCCCGGCCGAGCAGCGCGAACACGGCCGGCACCAGCGTGACGCCGGCGACCATGCTGACCGCGACCGCGATGGCGAGCGATGGGCCCATGGCGCGCAGCATGCCCATGGTGGAGAGCGTGAGCGCGAGGAAGGCCACCACCACGGCGCCGGCGGCGGAGGCGATGGTCTCGCCGACGCGGGCGACGGCCTCCGCCATCGCCGGGCGCGGCTCCATCCCGGCCCGCAGGAACTCGCGGTAGCGGAAGAGCAGGAAGAGCAGGTAGTCCGTGCCGACGCCGAACAGCACGACGATCAGCATGGTCGAGACCGAGGAGTCGGCGGTCAGGCCGAAGACGGAGCTGGCGGTGGAGATCAGCCCGGTCGCGGTGAGGTAGACCATCAGGATCACCAGCACCGGCAGCAGCGCGATCAACGGGCTGCGGAAGATGACGCCGAGCAGAATGACGATCAGCAGCAGGGTCGCCATCATGATCATGCCGTCGGTGTTGCTGCCGGAGTCCTTGGAGTCCAGCGCGGTCGCGGCCTGGCCGGTGACGCCGAGCTTGAGGCTGGTGCCGGTCAGGAGGTCCTTGGCGTCGGCCCGCAGCTGCTTGACGTCATTGGTGACGGGATCGTCGTAGACCTCCTTGGTGTCGGCGTAGATGTTCGCCAGGCCGATCTTCCCGTCGGGGGAGACGGCGTCAGGGTCGGTCTTGACCTGCTTGAGGTGCGCGTACTGCTTGGCTTCCAGGCCGGCGGCGATCTTCGCCAGGTCGGCCTTGTCGGCGTCGGTGAGCGCGGAGCCGTCGGTGCGCTGGAAGACGGCGATCGCGGCGGGCTGGTCGGGTCCGGGGAAGGCGCGCTTCTGCACGTCGGCCACCTGCACCGACTCGTAGTGTGAGGGCAGGAACTCGGCCTGGTCGGTGGTCGACTTGAGCTTGGGCGCGAGCGCGGTCAGCGCGACCGCCGCGACCAGCCAGGCTGCGACGACCAGCCATGGCCGGCGGACGACGAACCGCCCGATCCGTGTGAACATGACACTCCTTGAGGTTTGAAGCCCCGACGCCAGGGGTGATGCCGGGCGGGCGATCCGAACCGATGGGTGGTACGCGACCGAAGTTCGCGATCGCGGGGGACGAGGCTGCAGCATGGCACCGTCGCCCGCCCGCACACCCGCGCCGTGGCAGCTTGTGGCCACCGGGCCGGTAGCCCGGCCGCTGTCCGACGTCGCCGGTTCAACTTGCGGACGAGCGGGGGGCGAACCGTGGCCGCCCGGGCCGGGCCCTGCCTACCGTCGACCCACCGTCGAGCGTTCAGAGGGGGGATGACCGGTGCCGGATACCGTGCCCACCGCGTCCACCACGTCCACCATGCGTGACCGGGTCGAGGAGCTCCAGGGCCTGCGGGCCGGCATCCGCTCCGGGGACCAGCGGACCACCGAAGCCCAGCACGGCAAGGGCAAACTGACGGCCCGCGAGCGGATCGACCTGCTCTTCGACCCCGGCACCTTCCAGGAGTTGGAGCCGCTGCGGCGCCACCGTGCCACCGGCTTCGGCCTGGAGGCCAAGAAGCCGCACACCGACGGCGTGATCGTCGGCTGGGGCACCGTGCACGGGCGCACCGTCTTCACCTACGCGCACGACTTCCGGATCTTCGGCGGCGCGCTGGGCGAGGCCCACGCGCAGAAGATCCACAAGATCATGGACATGGCCATCGCGGCCGGTGCCCCGCTGGTGTCGCTGAACGACGGCGCCGGCGCCCGCATCCAGGAGGGCGTCACCGCCCTTGCCGGGTACGGCGGCATCTTCGAGCGCAACACCAGGGCCTCGGGCGTGATCCCGCAGATCTCGGTGATGCTGGGCCCGTGCGCCGGTGGCGCCGCGTACTCGCCGGCGCTGACCGACTTCGTCTTCATGGTCCGCGAGACCTCGCAGATGTTCATCACCGGTCCGGACGTCGTCCAGGCGGTGACCGGCGAGAAGGTGAGCCAGAACGGGCTGGGTGGCGCCGACGTGCACGCCGAGCTGTCCGGGGTGGCGCACTTCGCGTACGACGACGAGCGGACCTGCCTGGAGGAGGTCCGCTACCTGCTCTCGCTGCTGCCGCAGAACAACCGCGAGATGCCGCCGTCCGTCGCCTCCGACGATCCGGTCGAGCGCCGCAACGACAGCCTGCTGGAGCTCGTTCCGGTCGACGGCAACCGCCCGTACGACATGCGCAAGGTGATCGAGGAGCTCGTCGACCACGGCGAGTACCTGGAGGTCCACGAGCGCTGGGCGACCAACGTGCTGTGCGTGCTGGCCAGGATGGGCGGCAGACTCGTCGGGCTGGTGGCCAGCCAGCCGCAGTCGCTGGCCGGGGTGCTGGACATCCACGCGAGCGAGAAGGCCGCGCGCTTCGTCCAACTCTGCGACGCCTTCAACATCCCGCTGGTCACCCTGGTCGACGTGCCGGGCTTCCTGCCCGGCGTCGACCAGGAGCACGGCGGCATCATCCGGCATGGCGCCAAGCTGCTGTACGCGTACTGCAACGCCACCGTTCCCCGGATCTCGCTGATCCTGCGCAAGGCCTACGGCGGCGCCTACATCGTCATGGACTCCCGCTCCATCGGCGCGGACCTGTCCTACGCCTGGCCGACCAACGAGATCGCGGTGATGGGCGCCGAGGGCGCGGCGAACGTGGTCTTCCGCCGGGAGATCGCCGCCGCCGACGACCCGGACGCGATGCGCGTCCAGCTGGTCAAGGAGTACACCGCCGAGCTGATGCACCCGTACTACGCGGCCGAACGCGGCCTGGTGGACGACGTCATCGATCCGGCCGAGACCCGGGCGACGCTCATCGCGGCGCTGGAGATGCTGTCCACCAAACACGCGCTGCTGCCGTCCCGCAAGCACGGGAACCCGCCGCAGTGAGCGGGACCGCCGGGTCCGCGGCGGCCGACCCGCTGCTGCGGGTGGTGCGCGGGCGGCCGACGGACGACGAACTGGCCGCCCTGGCCGCCGTCCTGGCACTGGCGGCCCGGCGTCGCACCGCCGGATCGGAGGGAGCGGCCCGAGTGGCCGGACCGGGGCCGACCGCCGGGGTGGCCCGTTGGGAGCGCGCCGCACCTCGTCCCCTGCCGGGCCGGGTCTGACAGCTTCCTGCCGGACTGCTTGGCTCCACGGCGGTCCGCCTGGTAGCAAGGGCGAAGTGGCAAGATCGAAAAGGCGGGGCGCGGCCGAGGGGAGACGGCCGATGACCCGGGCGGTGCCCGGCTTCTCGGCCCCGACCGACCTCGCCGCGACACGACAGGCGCAGGAACCCGGCACGACGGTACGGCGGAAGTGGGTGGCCCGGCTCGACCGGGGGGTGCGAGGTGAGGAGAGCCCATGAGGGCGGCTCAGGACAGTCGTCCAGTCACAGCGGCGGCCGGACGGAACGAGCGTGTCATGCTGCACCTCAAAGCCTCGGGGGTCATCGGGCAACCGGGCCTCCGGCAGGCCGTGCCCGCCCTGGAATTCCGTCTGCTCGGCCCGGTGGAGGCGGTGGCCGACGGCCGGGAGATCAGGCTGGACGGCGCCAAGCAGCGGTCCGTCCTGGCCGCCCTGCTGCTGTCCGAGGGCCGGTTGCTCCCCGACGAGCGGCTGAGCGCCCTGCTCTGGGGGTGGGACCCCCCGGCCACCTGGACCGCCCAACTGCACACCTACGCCTCACGGTTGCGCGGACGGCTGGGTCCGCAGGTCGAGCTGGTCCGCCGCGCGCCCGGCTACCGGCTCGACATCGGCTCGGCCCGGGTGGACCTGCACGAGTTCCGCCGGGACGCCGACCTCGGCCGCCGCGCCCTGGAGGCCGGCGAACACGGTCGCGCCGCCGAACTGCTCTCCGCCGCGCTGGCGCACTGGCGGGGCACCCCGCTCACCGGGGTCACCGCGCAGCTGGCCGAGAAGGAGCTGCCGGAACTGGAGGAGAGCCGGCTCGCCGCCCTCGAGGACCGCGTCGAGGCCGATCTCGCCCTGGGCGGCCACCGGCCGGCCGTCCCCGAACTGCGCGGACTGGTCGCCGAGCACCCCACCCGGGAGCGCCTGCGCGGGCAGCTGATGGCCGCCCTCTACCGCTGCGACCGGCAGAGCGACGCGCTGGAGGTGTACGAGCAGGGGCGGCGGCTGCTCGCCGAGGAACTGGGCGTCGACCCGGGCCCGACCCTGCGCGAACTGCACTGGCAGGTCCTCTCCGGTACCCTCCCCGGGCCGGCCGCCGCCCAGCCGCCGGTCGTGCTGACCGTGCCCCCGACGCCGGCCCCGGCGCCGGCCCCGGCGCCGGGGGTGAGCGGCGATGATCCGTCGTCCGAGCGCGCCGCCGGCGCGTGGAGCGGACTCGTGCCGGTGCTGCTGCCGCCGGCCGTCGCCGACTTCGTCGGGCGGCAGCACCACCTCGTGGCCCTGCAGGCCGCCCTGGGCGGGGCGTCGCAGGAGCGTCCGGCCTGCCCGGGGGACCCGGCCGGACCGGTCGTGCTGACCGGCGGCGCCGGGTGCGGGAAGTCCGCGCTGGCCGTCCAGGCTGCCCACCTCGCCCGGCCGGCCTTCCCCGACGGCGTCCTCTACACCGACCTGCGCGGCCCCGACGGCCTCCCGCGCGACCTCGCCGAGGTGCTCCGGGCCTTCCTGTGCGCCCTCGGGGCGGACGAACGCCGGCTGCCGGACGGCTCGGACGCGCTGGTCCGGCTCTACCGCAGCCGGCTGGCCGGACGGAAGGTCCTGGTGGTCCTGGACAACGCCGAGGACGAGCGGGCGGTCCGTCCGCTGCTCACCTCCGACGAGTGCGGTCGTACCGTCGTCACCAGCCGCTCGGCGCTCGCCACGCTCGAGGGGGCCCAGCGCTTCTGGGTCGGCCCCCTCGAGTTCCCGGAGGCCTACCAGCTGCTCGCCGCGGCCGGTCGGGAGCGGGTGAGCGCCGATCCGGGGGCGACGGCCCGGATCGTCGAGCTCTGCGACCGGATGCCGCTCGCCCTGCGGATCTGCGCCGGCCGACTGGCCGCCCACCCGCACTGGACGGCGGCCAGACTGGCCGACCGACTCACCCCGGCCGAGCACCGGCTGGACGAGCTGCGCCTCGGCGAACTGGACGTCCGGGCCAGCCTGGCCGCGGATCTGCGGCGAGTGGATCCGGTTGCGCGTACCGCCCTCCGGGCCCTCGCCCGGACCGGGGCCGACAGCGTGACCCGCGGGGACGCCGCCGCGCTGCTCTGCTGCTCGGAGCGCGAGGCGGAGGAGGTGCTGGAACGGTTGACCGAGGCCAGGCTGCTGACGGCCGACCCCGAGCCCGCTGAACTGCGGTACCGCATCGCGCCGTTGGTCCGGCTCGCCGCGGGGGAGCAGCCGGCCGCCGCACTCGTGGCCTGAGTCACCCCGCTGCCCCGGGCGCGGCCGGCCGGACTGCCTGACCGCGACGATCAGCCGCAGCCGCCAGCGTGACCGAAGTCGAGGCTGCGGGCCGGCATCGGCGCTGCCGTCGCCAGCAGGGCGGGGTCGTTGAGAATGAGCTCGATGTCGACGTACTCCGGGCGCGCCTGCTCGGGCGCGGCCGCGTCAGTGGACGTCATTTCCATGGTCGCCTCCGGTCCCATCACGTGGATCTCCTGGTCTTGGTCTGGTGCTCGGGTCTCTGGTCGGGTTCTCGGGTTCGCTGGGTCTCGGGTTCGCTGGGTCTCGGGTTCGCTGGGTCTCGGGTCTCGGGTCTCGGGTCTCGGGAAGAGGATCCGACCGACGGCTATGGCGTCCCTATCAGGCCCCTGCGCCCACGCCGTCGGGTTCCCACAGCCGCCCTATAGAAGTCCTATGGGCAGCCCGGCAGCGTTCCGAACGCCGCGGGAGGCGCCGCCGGTGAAGGCGCCCCCCGCGGCCGGACGGGTCGTCCGGGTTCAGCTGTCGATGAGCCGGGTGAAGACGACGGTGTCGAACACGTCCTCCATCCGGACGGCCAAGCCGTCCCGGAAGGTCCAGGAGTGGATGAACCGCAGGGTCTCGGTGCGGCCGCTCAGCGAGGTGACGGCGCGGACGCCGACCACCACGACGCGGTCACCGGAGTGGAGGAACTCCTGCGGTTCGAGCCGCATGCCGCCCAGCACGGTCGGGACCCTGGCCAGGAAGTCCAGCACGCCCTGGTGGCCGATCTTGGTGCCGCCCAGTCCGTGGTCGGCGAGGCCATCGGGGTGGACCCATTCGATGCCCGGGTCCATGGTCGCCAGCAGCGCGGCCACGTCCCGGTCGTGGAAGGCGCGGTAGGCGGTGTGGACGACGGCGAGGTTGGCGTTCTCTCGGGACATACGGGGCTCCTCAGTGCTGGACGTGCTCGGACCCGGCGTGCGGGGGCCTGAGGTGATCGGGGTGGAGGGCCGCGAGGGTCCCGCGGATGCCCTCGCGCCAGCCCACCTCGCACGGGCCGGTCAGCCGGCGGCGCAGCGTGGGGTCGAACCGGTAGGTCTCCCGGGTGACTTCACTCGGCACCAGCCGGGCGGGCACTCCGGTGAGCTCCTCCAGGTAGCGGACGCAGTCGGTGATCCCGACCGCCTCGTCCCCGCCCCAGTTGACCAGGGTCGCGGGCACCGAGGCGGCCTCCCACAACAGGGGCACCTGCCGGACGATGTCGGTGGTGTGGATGGGCGAGCACCAGTTCTGGCCCTCCAGCGGCACCGGGATGGGCTGGCCGGCGAGCATCCGCTGGAAGTACAGCATCGGGACGCCGCCGTAACCGCCGGGGCCGTAGGCGATGTTGAGCCGGGCGATGGTGGTCGGCAGGCCGAGCACCCGGGCCATGGCGCGGACGGCTCCCTCGGTCGCGATCTTGCCGACCGGGTAGGCCGGCAGCCAGTCGGCGACGCCGTCCACCGGGTCGTCCTCGGTGTAGGCGTGGTCGAGGGTCTGCCGGGCGTACAGCGCGCCGGTCGACACGAACAGGAAGGCCTCGGCGGTGCGGCAGTGCGCCATCAGCCGGCCGGTGGCCGTGGCGTTGACGCCGATCGTCCGGTTGAAGTCACCGTCGTCGCCGCGCCGGACCGCGGAGTGGATGACGTGGGTGAAGTCATCCGGAAGGCCCTTGAACGCCTCCTCGGAGTCGTCCTCCATGTCCCACCGCCAGGTGGTGACACCCTGCGCCCGGAGCTCCTCGGCCACGCCAGGGGTGCCGAAACGGCCGATGCACCACACGTCGTTCCCGGCGGCGAGCGCCTCGGCGACCGGACGTGCGACCTGACCGGTGCCGCCGGTCACCAGGACCTTTCTGCCCCTCACTTGCCCTCTCCCATCGCCCGGTCGAGCTCCTTGCGCAGAATCGCCTGGAACGCCGCCACGTGCTGCGGCCCCATCAGGGTGTAGTGCTCTCCCGGCACCTCCACGTACCGGTTGGCGTCCTCGGTGAAGTCGTCCCACCGGCGCAGCTCGTCTGCCAGCCAGTCCTCCTTCGTGCCCCGCAGCGGGTCGGCGTAGAGGACCGTCATCGAGCGGACCGAGCCGCTCGGCCGGTACGACTGGCCGAGGTCGGTGAGCCGGTCGGCCAGCTCCGCCCAGGCGGAGAACTTTTGCTGGTCCAGGTCGAGTTCGGCGACCCGGGCGGGCGGCGCCACGGCGAGCAGCCGGGCCAGCTGCTCCTCCCGCGGCAGGCCGCGCAGCTGCCCGGGCAGCTCCAGGGACTGCTTCTTGTCGATCAGCGCCATGAAGAAGGCCAGGTTGACGGCCGTCTCGATGAAGTCCAGCTCGTCCATCCGGTACTTGATGTGCGGCGGCAGGTTGAAGCTGCCGACGAAGTCGACCCGCTCACCCTGCTCCTCGAGCACCTTGGCCATCTCGAAGGCCACCGCGGCGCCGAAGGAGTAGCCGGCGAGGGCGTACGGGCCGTGCGGCTGCCGGGCCCGGACGGCGGCCACATAGGTGTCCACCATCTCCTCGAAGGTCCGGAACGGCTTCTCGCCCTCGTTGAACCCCCGGGCCCGCAGCGCGTAGAACGGCCGGTCCCCCACGAAGTACTGGGCCAGGTTGACGAAGACCAGCACCTCGCCGACCCCGGGGTGGACGCAGAACAGCGGCGTCTTGTCACCGCTCACCTGCATCGGCACGACCGGGTCGTACTCCGTCTCACCCAGCCCCCGCAGCTGGGTGAGACGGCTCGCCAACGAGCGGACGGTCGGCGCGGTGAGCACGGTGATGATCGGCAGGTCCGCCAGGCCCAGCCGCTCCGCCACCCTGCCGCGCAGCCGCAGGATGTCCAGGGACGTTCCGCCCAGGTCGAAGAAGCTGGCGGTGGCGCTGATCCGGGCCGGGTCCGTGTCGAACAGCTCGGCGTAGATCTCGGCGAGGACCCGCTCCGTCCCGTCTTCCGGCGCCGTGTAGCCGCCGAGCCGACGGGACGTCAACTCCGCGACCTCGCGCAGCTCCGGCTCGAAGGCGCCGGACTCGAGCCGCTTGCGCATCAGTGCCCGCTGGATCTTGCCGAGGCTGGTCTTCGGGAACGCGTCCTTGGGCAGCGGAAGGATCAGGGCGGGCCGGAAGCCCCAGGTCAGCACGGTGGTGCTGCGGATCGCGGCCAACGCCCGGTAGCGGCCCGCCTCGTCCTCGGCGGGCAGCGGGCAGTGGAAGGCGATCACCAGCTGCTCGGTGTCACCGTCGGCCGCGCGGGTGGGGAACGCGGCGACGTAGGAGGGGCTGACCCCGTCCAACTGCTCGAGCACCGTCTCCAGTTCGTGACTGAAGTAGTTGACGCCGTTGACGATGACGCTGTCCTTGCTGCGCCCGACCAGGGTGAGCCGGCCCTCGTTGATCCGGCCGAGGTCGCCGCTGCGGAACCAGCCGTCGGCGGTGAAGGCTTCCCGGGTCGCCGCCTCGTTGTTGTGGTAACCACGGGTGATCATCGGGCCGTTGAGCTGGAGTTCGCCGACCTCGCCCTCGGGTAGCGCGCGGTCCTCCGCGTCGACGACCCGGATCCGCAGCCCCGCCACCGGGGTGCCCAGGTTCGCGAACTCCCGGCCCTCGTCCACCTGCGGGAAGCCGAGCGAGTAGATGCTGCCGGCGCAGGTCTCGGTCATCCCGAAGGCGGGCCACAGCGCCGCCGGGTCCAGGCCGTACGGGGCGTACCGCTCCAGGAAGGTGCGGCCGGTCGCGCAGACCACCGCCTCACCGCCGCTGACGATGTGCCGCAGCCCGGTCAGGTCGAGCCGCTCGCGGTCGGCCGCCGGTATCCGTTCGGCGGCGGAGTTCAGCAGCCCCAGCAGGAAGTTGGGGGTGAACGTCATGGTCACCCGGTGCTCGGAGACCAGCCGCAGGAACTCCAGCGGCTCCCCGAGCACCACTCCGGCCGAGGCGTGGACCTGGCGGCAGCCGACGGACAGCGGCAGCAGGTGGCACTCCAGCAGCGCGGCGACGTGGTCGAAGGAGACCCAGTTGAGGGAGGTGTCCGTCTCGGTGAGCCGGTGGTAGCCGTTCTTCCCGGCCATGGACGCCAGCAGGTTGGCGTGGCTGAGCTCGACCGCCTTGGAGTTGCCAGTCGATCCGGAGGTGAGGACCAGGAGCGCGACGTCCTCCGGCGCGGCCCGGTGCGGCTCGTCGGCGGGCTCGTCGGGACGCTCGTCGGCGCGCCGGTCGGTGTGCGCGTGCGCACGCTCGTCGGCGGCCCGGCGCAGGGCGTCGGTCGTGACGACCACAAGGCCGTCCACCGACGGCAGTTCCGCCGCCAGCGCCACATCGGTGACCACCAGCGGCTTGTCCAGCAGCGCGTCCACGTGCTCCAGCTGGGCCGCCCAACGGTTCCGGTCACCTCGCTGCGGCGCCATCGGGCAGGGCACGAACCCGCCCAACTGGGCGGCCCAGAAGGCGGTGAGGAACTCCGCCGGGTCCTCCGACAGCAGCACGATCCTGTCCCGCGGCCGCAGCCCGCGGGCCCGCAGCCCGCCCAGCATCCGGCGCGCCCCGGCGAGCAGTTCGACGTGGCTCTGGTCGCGGTGGCCGGCGCCGGACCCGCCGGCGCAGTAGCGAAGACCGTTGGACGGCTGCTGGTCGGCGGCTCTGAGCAGGAGGTCGACGATGGTCATGGGTGTGGGTGTGGACATGGTTTCTCCTAGACGTGGCTCTCTCACGGAGCCGGGGGGTCGAGCAGGGAGAAGGCCCCCGCCCGGACTGGCGGGCGGGGGCGGCGAACCATCGAGTACGGGGAAGCGCGGGGCCTCTGTTGGTCCTGGGGCTCCCGGGTCGAAACCGTAGGCGGTGTCTCGCGTGACGGGACGGGCGCTGGCCTGAAGAGACGCGCGGTGCTACGGCTGGTGACGGGCGGGTAGCCGCGGGTACCCGAAACGGAGGGCGGGTTCACCGGATCGGCCGTTGATCGACAGGTTGTTGTCGCGATGCCCGTTCAGTGGTGCATCACCGTCCCGCTCTGTTATATGCACCCAAAACCGCCCCGAGAAGGTTTCGTTGACGGGCGATGGGCGTCGAACTAGGGTGTGGTTGATCTCTGTCCCGTTCGCACGCCTCCCACCAGAAGGGGGACTTCCGCTCCGAACGGCAGGTGCTCCCAGCTCTGCTGGAGCGTGCGCAACGGATGAGCGCGGGATGGATCAACGGGGGCTAGGAACAGTGGGTGTAAGGACTTTAACGACCGGATCGGGAGCGGAACTCCCGAAGGTGCACGCGGAGCACGTCGAGGAGGTCTTGTTACAGGCCAGGGCGCTGATCGAGTCGACGGTCTCGCTGCACCGTCGGCGCGCCGAGGGGCCGGCGCCGGTGGCGCGCACTGACGCCGAGGCGTTCAGCGACACCATGGAGCAGTTGATCGTCGGCGCCCGCCGCTCGGTGAGCCTGGCGCTCGTGGCGGGCGGCAAGTTCTCCGTCGAAGCCCGTCGGGTACTCGCCAGACCGCCGGAGCGGGAACCCACCCAGGCCGGCCCCGTGGTGCGGGTGCTCTGCGTGGGCGCGGCCACCGAAGGCGCCGTCGACCTGCTCGCGAACCTGAAGGTGCCGCAGGTCGAGGTGCGGGTGTCCGAGACGGACCTGCGCGAGGTGCTGATCGTCGACGGCCGGGGTGCGCTGGTCCGCTCCGGAGCGGGCCGTGGCGGCCGGGACGCCGTCAGCGTCAACGATCCCGCCGTGGTGCGTGCCCTCGACCTGCTCTTCGCGGGAGCCTGGTCACGCGCCAGGCCGCTGGTCCACCACGTGACCCTCAGCCCCCGCCTCGACACCGGTCAGACGCGGCGTGTCCTGGAGATGCTCCGGGAGGGCCACACCGACGAGGTCGCCGCGCAGGAGCTCAACGTCTCACTGCGCACCTACCGCCGCCACGTGGCGGAGATCATGCGAGAGCTCGGCGCCAACTCCCGTTTCCAGGCGGGGTTCCGGGCGGTCGAGCTGGGGCTGCTGGCCAGCCACGGGTGATCGGCGCCGGTCCCCGCCCGTCCACACCGGGCGGGGACCGCGCGGACTGTCAGCAAGGTGACGGAGGGGGCTGGGGCAGTGTCGGATCGAGCCGTGGACGAGCTGGAGGAGGCGCTGCTCGGGGTGAGCGCGCTGATCGAGTCGACGGTTGCGATGAACCGCGACCGGTACTCCACCGATCGGCTGATCACCGCGATCACCGGAACCTACGGGGACGTCCTCACGACGGCCGAGGCGATGATCACCGGGGCGCGGTCGAGCATCGACATCGTGCACGCCCGGCGGATCCAGGAGGAGGAACGCTCGGAACGGTCCGAACGAGGGCTCCTCTACAAGGCGGACCAGTCCGTCACCGTCCAGCTGCTCAGCTCGCCCGAGTTGCTCGACGAGACCTTCGTCCGGGAACAGATCGACCTGCCGCACCCGGTGGCCATCCGGGTGGCCCGGGTCCCCCCGCTCCAGGCGGTCATGGTCGACCGGGAGGCGGCCCTGGTGGTCACCGGCACCGGAGTCAACCGGCGGGCTGCGGTGATCCGGGTGCCGGAGGTGATCCACACCCTGCACATCCTCTTCGACAACGTCTGGCGGGGCTCCGTGCCGGCCAACGAGCGCATCGTCTTCGGCGACCGCGCCCGGGCGGCCTTCGCGCGCCAGATCCTGGGCGCACTGCGCGCCGGAGTCACCGACGAGGTCGCCGCCCGCGAGCTGGCCATCTCGGTGCGGACCTACCGCCGGTACGTCGCCGAGATCATGACGCTGCTGGGCGCCAACTCCCGCTTCCAGGCCGGAGTACGCGCGGCCGAACTCGGCCTGCTGCCCCCGAGCCGCTCCGGCTCCGAGTGACCGGACCACCACGGGCGGCGGACCGGACGTCACCGGCCGCCGTCACGCCCGTCGGCCTGCTCGTCCAACTCGTCGCCGTCGCCCTGCGCGTCCTCACCCTGCGAGGCGATCAGCTCGGTCAGAACGTCGATGTACGCGGCGAGGACCTCCCCCCACGGTGTGCCACAGGCCTGGAGGTGGGCGGCCTCCTCGGCCTCGTGATCCTGCTCGATCTGGTCCAGCACGGACAGCGGGTGCGGTATCCGAACGGGGTCGAGCCGGTCGTTGTCCATAGCTCCTCCTGAATGCGGCGCTTGTCCCTGGTGACGACCCCCGTCCGGATCATTATCGGCGGCCGGCCTATGCGACGCCTTGAGTCGACCTGTACTGAGACACCGAAACACCACACATCGTTCCTCCCACCGTCGCATTCGGCCGACCCCGAGGCCGGAAGGGCCCGTTGTGCTTCCCGCCACGGCTCAGAGGATCCTCAAACCGCTCGACCACTGGATTCCCCGGCCCCTACTCTCCAGACATGAGCCACGTGACGGGACGTTCGGCGAGGCTGCTTGCGGTTGTCGTGGGTCTGGCGTGCGGAGTCACCGCTTGCACCGCAGTGCCCGGTGACACCTCGGCGGTGACGCCCCGGCCGACGTTTGCGGACGGCGTCGCGCAGTCGATCTTGCAGACGGCCAAGGAAAACGGGGTGGCGCCTGCCGACGGCACGTTCACATCGCTCCAGTTCGACAAAGGCTACGGGCCGGAGCTGATCTGGCAGTCGGAGAAGACCGGTGACATCTGCACCGCGTCGGAGCGGGTGCTGTCCCGTGGCTGTGTTCCGCTCACGGACATCGCCGAGCGGCCGAATCCCGGAGCGGGTACGTTCCTCGGGGCCAGTCTGTTCGACCGCGACTGGGCGGTCATGCTGATGGCCAACGGCGAGACGGTCGACCACCTCTCCTGTCAGGACCGGGACTTCCCCGGCCGAGCGGGGTTCTCGATCCTCGTGGACGGCGTGCTCCACACCGTGTACACCGTCGCCATCCCGAGGAGCCTCCGGGGTGAGTACCGGGTGGCCGTCCGGCGGGACGGTCAGTCGGCCGAGGAGCGTCTCGACTTCGGCTTCGAGAAGAGTTTCGGGAACGCCCCCGTGCAGTGCTGAGCGGCCGACCGTGACCGGCGGTGTGCGCTCCCGTTTCGCCAAGACTTCCCCGCGATCCTGTGTCCGTTCCGTACAGATCCGGCGGGTTGTGCGCACACCCGTCCGGCCTGCCGTCGCTTCCGGGAGGGGGCGGCGGAACTGCCGCTATGCTGTCCGGCGATCTTCGGACGGTATGACGGGGAACCGGGGGAGCGGGTATGGGTAGCGACGGTGCCGGGACGGGGTTCAGTGCGCATCCGGACAAACTCGGGGACGCGGGGGACCGGTTGATCGCGGCGGGGCAGGACGTGCGCTCGGTCAAGGAGGCGCTCGGGAAGTTGAACGTGTCGGATCCGGCGGTGTTCGGCGACTACGCGGGTGACGCGGTCAAGACCTTCTGGTCGGCCTGGCAGGACGAGCTCGGGGTGAACCTCGATGCGCTGACCGACCTCGGGGGCAAGGTGCACACCAGTGCGACCAACTACGCCACGACGGATCACGGTGTCGAGAAGCAGTACCGGAAGCCGGGGGCCTGACCATGCCCGACCACGAGATGAACCCGCTCGGCGTCGACCCGGGCACCCCGCTGCAGCAGGTCGAGTCGCTGAAGAAGACCATCGACGAGTCGCACGGCATGTGGGGCGCCGGTGACCTGAAGTACGCCGTGCACGACGCCCTTCAGCTGCCCGCGCCCAAGGGTGACTCCGCCAAGGTCGCCGCCGTCGCCGCCGCCTACAACACGGCGGTCAGCCAACTGGACCAGATCCAGATGAAGGTGGCGCAGGTCAGCACCCAGCACCTGCCGGACGCCTGGACCGGGCAGGTCGGTGAGAAGGCCGCCGAGGTGGTCAAGGCCTCCGCCGACGACCTGACGCGCTGCGGTGACGCGATGGAGAAGGGCCGGCAGCAGCTCAGCGCGCTGGCGACCGCGCTGAGCGAGGCGCAGACCCTGCACGGGCAGGGCGCCGCTCCGCTGAGCGAGGCGCTGAAGCTGCTGCACGACATCACCATCAGTGGCGCGCCCGACCCGGTCAACTGGGACGACGACAAGATGCACACCGCCCACGCCAAGGCGAAGGAGGGCATCAAGTCGATCTACGACGCCGCGGTGAAGGCCGAGACCGCGGGCCGGACGGCCGCCCGCGAGCTGAACGCGCTCGCGGACAAGGCGCTGGCCGGCAAGTTCAAGAACAAGGGCCTGGGCGCGGAGGACAAGCTGGTCCTGGTCGACGCCTCGATCGCCGGCAACGAGAGCGACGGCACCATCCTGACCGAGGCCAACGCCGTGCGGGCCTCCCAGCTGATGGACCAGATGAGCGACGCGGACCGGGCCCGGTTCGACCAGCTGCTGGCCGGCAGCAAGTCCCCCGAAGAACGCGCCTACCTGATGAAGGCGCTGGCCGCCGGGCACAGCTACGACGAGATCAAGACCTTCGACGACCAGATCCACGACCACGCGGACGATCCCGGTTGGCTGGCGACGCGGATCTCCCCGGTCCAGCTGGACTCGTCCACGCCCGGCCAGAGCGCGACCGGCTACGGAGGCGTGGCCTGGGACCAGGGCCAGCACAGCACCTGCGTGGCCGCTTCCACGGTTACCGCCCGGGCGATGGTCGACCCGCTGTTCGCCTTCCAGCTCACCACCGGGGGGCACCCCGGCGATCCGGCGTACGACAACGGGCAGGCCGCGAAGGACCGTTGGGACAAGGAGACGAACCGCGTCTACGACTCCCGGTCCTGGATGCACCTGGGAGGGGACGGGATGTGGGACTGGGAGTCCAAGGACATCGCCAACTCCGAGATCGGTGACCACACCGGGGCGGGCTACAAGAACGTGGACCTGGAGGGGCCGGACCAGCGCAAGGACGTGCTGGCGCAGGTCGAGTCGTCGGTGGACCAGGGCAAGCCGGTGCCGATCTCGGTCCAGAACGACAAGTTCTTCCCGGACGGCCACCAGATGATGATCATCGCGCACCGCGGGGACCAGCTGGAGATCTACAATCCCTGGGGCTACACCGTCTGGGTCAGCGAGGACGACTTCGTCCACAACCACCTGGGGGGCGCCACCCAGGGCGACGAGCTCCCCATCGCCAACAGCGTCCGGATGCCCAAGTGAGGCTTGAGAGTTGAGCGCCAACCAGCAACCCATGAGCGACGACCGGCTGGCCGAGCTGGACGTCGGGGTCCTGCTGCGCTTCGGCCTGCCGGCCCCCGGGGTGGTCCGTTCCACGCTGTTCGGCGACGGGGCGGTGGCCGCGGCGATCGTCGCCGACCGGCTCGGCGTGCTGCCGC
The DNA here is from genome assembly GCF_055569215.1 of Kitasatospora sp. NPDC029312. Classification (NCBI taxonomy): domain Bacteria; kingdom Bacillati; phylum Actinomycetota; class Actinomycetes; order Kitasatosporales; family Streptomycetaceae; genus Kitasatospora; species Kitasatospora sp. NPDC029312. The sequence continues at coordinate 37,439 of NZ_JBVHXY010000041.1, forward strand.
GCGCCGTGGTCTTCCTCGGTGAGGTGGTCCGCGCCGGCGGCACGGCGTTCGCGGCGGAGCTGCCCGAACCGCTGCCCGGTCGGGCCGCCGCGGTGGCCCGGGACTGGCTGGCGGCGGCCGCCGCAGTCGTGCAGGACCCCGCGGGGGACCAGCTGGTCGCCCGCTGGCTCGACGCGGTCGCCGCCGTACTGGCACTGCGCGTCACCGACCGGGAGGCGGACTCGTGAGGAAGAAGTGGCAGCGGATCGTCCTCGTCGTGGTCGTCCTGCTGGCCCTCGCCGGGACGGCGGGCGCGGTGGCGATCCACCGGATGACCACCGGCAAGCTCGACCACGGCACCGTGTTCACCGCGGCCTCGGGTGAACTCTCGGTCAAGCCGGGCGAGTTGTTCTCGGTCGAGGTGAGCGCTCACCGCGGCCAGGGCGACGTCTGGACGCTGGCCGACCCGGCCCCCGACGCCGCGGTGGCGCAGAGCGTCGGCGACGAGTACGTCCGGAGCTTCGACTGGGCGAACCTGGGCGGCGCGGTCGGCTCGGACTCCGGCGGCCACTACTACTTCGTCTTCCGGGCCGCCCAGCAGCCCGGCCGGACCACCGTCACCCTGCACGTCGCCTACCGCGACCGTGGCGGCATGACGTTCTCGGGAGGACCGGAGCAGACCAAGCGCCAGTTCACCGTCAAGGTCGGCTGAGCCCGGCACCCTTCGGGGTGGGCCCAGGCCCACCCCGACCGGGGGTTCAGGCGTATTCCGCCGCCCCTCGCCCGGCGGCTCCACTCCAACGAGGGCGCGGTCAGCAAGCACACCTCCAACATGTTCGCGAAGCTGGGATTCGGCGCCTCGGACGACGACAACCGGCGGGTGCTCGCGGTGTCGGCGTACCTCAACGGGACGCGTTCGGCCTGACGGGCCGGTACTCGGCCGTGCGGGTGACGCGGGTTTGGCGGCCCGGCCGCCACGGAACGACTTCCGGCCGTACCGGCGGCGGCACCAGGACAGTGCCCGGAACCGAGGGATGGCATGGCGACCGCAGGCTCCCAGGAGGCTCCCCGCCAGGCGAGGGCGCTGGCGCTCGCCCGGCACCCGAAGATCTGGCTCTTCCCGGGCGTGCTGTGCGCTGTGGTGGCCGTGGTGCTCTCGCTCCTCTACATGGGCGGCATCATCAACCCGACCGGAAACCTGCACCGGCTGCCGATCGCCCTGGTGAACGCGGACCAGGGGCCGCCGCCCCCCGGCCGACCGGTGAACCTCGGCACCGAGCTGACCCGGGCGGTGGTCGCCGGCACCCCCGACGACACCGTCAACTGGCGGCAGACGGACACCGGCGGGGTCAGTGACCTGCTCGCCTCCGGCAAGGTCTACGCCGCCCTGCTGGTACCGAAGGACTTCACCGTCACCGTCACCAAGCTGGCCACCGGCGGGGCCACCGAACGCCCCACCCTGACCATCCTCACCAACCCGGGCCTCGGCAGCCTCGGCGCCTCGATGGCCACCCAGACCGCCCAGACCGCCGCCCACCAGGCCTCGGCGGCGGTCGGCCGGCAACTGCTCGCCGCCGTCCCGGCCGCCAAGGCCCCGGGCCCGGACACCGGCGCCACCGCCCGGCTGCTGCTCGCCGACCCGATCACCGTCACCACCCAGGTCGGCCACCCGATCGGCAGCCACAGCGGCCTCGGCCTCAGCGCCTTCTACTACGCCCTCCTGGCCGTGCTGACCGGCTTCATCGGCGGCAACATCATCCACAACGGCGTCGACGGCGCGCTCGGCTACAGCGACAGCGAGATCGGCCCCTGGCACACCCGCCGCCCCACCGTCCCGATCAGCCGCACCCAGACCCTGCTGCTCAAGATGGTCATGACGGCCGGGATCATGCTGCTCACCACCTCCCTGGTGCTGCTCTGCACGGTCGTCATCCTCGGCATGGACGCCCCGCACCAGGCGATGCTGTGGCTGTTCGCCTACTGCGCGAGCGTGGCCGTGGGCCTCGGGGTGCAGGCGATCAACGCCGCCTTCGGCGGGATCGGGCAGCTGGTCTCCATGTTCGTCTTCATCGCCCTGGCCCTGCCCTCCTCCGGGGCCACCGTCCCGCTCCAGGCCGTGCCCGACTTCTACCGCTTCCTCGGCATCTTCGAGCCGATGCGCCAGCTCAGCGACGGCATCCGGGCGATCCTCTTCTTCGACGCCCGGGGCGACGCCGGGCTGGCCCGGGGCTGGACCATGATCGCCATCGGCGTGGCGCTCGCCCTCGCCTTCGGCTTCGCGATGACCCGCTACTACGACCGCAAGGGCCTGCACCGCTGGACGCCCCAGCCGTCGGACTAGCCGGGCGGCCGGCCGTCCCCGGACCCAGACCCGGCCACGGACCCGGACCCGGACCCGGACCCGGACCCGGACCCGGCCTGGAGGCTGATCCGGTCCGTGCGGGTGTAGACGTTCATCGAGTCGCCGCGCAGGAAGCCGACCAGGGTCAGCCCGGTCTCCTCCGCGAGGTCCACCGCCAGCGAGGACGGCGCGGAGACCGCGGCGAGCACCGGCACGCCCGCCATCACGGCCTTCTGCACCAGCTCGAAGGAGGCCCGGCCGCTGACCATCAGCACCGTGCCGCGCGCCGGGAGCAGGCCCTCGCGCAGCGCGTGACCGACCACCTTGTCCACCGCGTTGTGCCGGCCCACGTCCTCGCGCAGGCACAGCAGCCGCCCCTCGGCGTCGAACAGACCGGCCGCATGCAGACCGCCGGTGCTGTCGAAGACCTTCTGGGCGGCCCGCAGCCGGTCGGGCAGCGCCGACAGCAGCTCCGGGGTGACGCGCAGCGCGTCCTCGGCGACGCTCCACGGCGCGGTGGTGCGCACCGCGTCCAGGCTGGCCTTCCCGCACAGGCCGCAGGAGGAGGTGGTGTAGAAGTTGCGCTCCAGCGAGGCGTCCGGGGCGGGCACCCCGGGGGCGAGCACGACGTCCACCACGTTGTAGGTGTTGCCGCCGTCGGCGGTGGCTCCGGCGCAGTAGCGGATCCCGGCCAGCTGGTCGGCCGCGTGCAGCACGCCCTCGCTCACCAGGAAGCCGGCCGCCAGGTCGAAGTCGCTGCCGGGGGTGCGCATGGTCACCGTCAGCGGGCGCCCGCCGACCCGGATCTCCATCGGCTCCTCGGCCGCCAGGGTGTCCGGGCGGTGCGAGGCCACGCCCTTGCGCAGCCGCAGCACCCTGCGCGGTACGGTCACTCGGCCCATCGTCGTCGGCTCCTCGGTGGTGTCGGTCCGCGCTGGTCGGCTCGCGTTGGTCGGCTTGCGCTGGTCGGCTCGCGCCGTCCGGTCCGCGCTGTTCTCGTGACCGACTCTACGGAGGCCGACCGTACCCGGGGCGGGCTATCCCGCGCCGCCCACCGACAGCACCACCGCGCTGGCCGCGCCGCCCGGCGTCTCGTAGCGCACGGTGTCCCCGGCGCGGCGGCCCAGCAGCGCCTTCCCGAGCGGACTGTCCGCCGTCACGAGGGTCAGCTCCCGCTCCTCCGCCAGCTCCGAGATCTCGACCGTCTCCTCGGCGCCGTCCCCGAACCGCAGGGTGACCGCCGAACCCACCCCCACCACCTCCGTCGACGGAGCCCCGGCCGCCCCGGCCTCCCGCAGCCGCGCCTCCAGCTCGGCGATCCGCCGCTCCAGCCGCGTCACCTCCGACGCCCGCTGCAACTCGTCCGCCGCATCCGCCCGGTCTCCCACCGTCTCCCCGCCCCGCAGCGTCGCGGCCACCTCCCCCCGCTCCTCCCGCAGCCGCGCCAGCTCCTCCCGCACGGCACGCAGCCCCTCGGCACTGATCGGTTCCGGCCCACCGCTCATCGCAGGCTCCCGGCTCTCTCGCGGAACGCTCGAACACGGCCGTCTCCCATTACCCCACCCCACCGCACCCCGGGCAAATCCTCCGCAGCAGCAGGCCCGGGACGCGCGGGCCGGTTCGCCAAATCCCCTGCCCCGGGCGGGCGCTGGGGGTGGCGATGATCACCTCGGCCGGCCGGGGCGCGGGGGAAAGCGCAGGTGGGAGGGGCGGGGCAGCGGGGTGGAGGAGGGACCGGCCGCTGGGGCGGGAACGGGCGAAGCTACCATGTGGGCAACACCCTCAGCTCGAAAGATGGACTTGTGACTGTCAACGACGACGTGTTCACGGACTGGAAGAACCGCGAGGAGATCGCGGAGTCGATGATCCCGATCATCGGGCGGCTGCACCGGGAGAAGGACGTCACCGTCCTGCTCCACAGCCGGTCCCTGGTGAACAAGTCGGTGGTCAGCATCCTCAAGACGCACCGCTTCGCCCGGCAGATCGCGGGCGAGGAGCTCTCGGTCACCGAGACCATGCCGTTCCTGCAGGCGCTGACCACCCTGGACCTCGGCCCCTCGCAGATCGACCTCGGGATGCTCGCCTCGACCTACCGGACGGACGACCGCGGTCTGTCGGTGGAGGAGTTCACCGCCCAGGCCGTCGCCGGTGCCACCGGTGAGAACAAGCTGGAGCGCCGGTCCGCACAGGACGTCGTGCTGTACGGGTTCGGTCGCATCGGCCGCCTGGTCGCCCGCCTGCTGATCGAGAAGGCCTCCGGCAACGGCCTGCGCCTGAAGGCCATCGTCGTGCGCAACGGCGGCGGCGACGACCTGGTCAAGCGCGCCTCGCTGCTGCGCCGGGACTCCATCCACGGCCAGTTCCAGGGCACCATCACCGTCGACGAGGCGAACAACAAGATCGTCGTCAACGGCAACGAGATCACGGTGATCTACTCCGACGACCCGAGCAAGGTCGACTACACGGAGTACGGGATCAAGGACGCGATCCTGATCGACAACACCGGCAAGTGGCGCGACCGCGAGGGCCTGTCCAAGCACCTGCGCCCCGGCATCGCCAAGGTCGTGCTGACCGCCCCGGGCAAGGGCGACGTGCCCAACATCGTGCACGGCGTCAACCACGACATGATCAAGCCGGACGAGCAGATCATCTCCTGCGCCTCCTGCACCACCAACGCCATCGTCCCCCCGCTGAAGGCGATGGAGGACGAGTACGGCGTGGTCCGCGGCCACGTGGAGACCGTCCACTCGTTCACCAACGACCAGAACCTGCTGGACAACTACCACAAGGCCGACCGCCGTGGCCGCTCCGCGCCGCTGAACATGGTGATCACCGAGACCGGTGCCGCCTCGGCCGTCGCCAAGGCCCTGCCGGACCTCAAGGCGAAGATCACCGGCAGCTCGATCCGGGTGCCGGTGCCGGACGTGTCCATCGCGATCCTGAACCTCCAGCTGAAGCGCGAGACCAACCGCGAGGAGGTCCTCGACTACCTGCGGGACATCTCGCTCACCTCGCCGCTGAAGCGCCAGATCGACTTCACCGACTCGCCCGACGCCGTCTCCAGCGACTTCATCGGCTCGCGCCACGCCTCGATCGTGGACGCCGGCGCGACCAAGGTCGAGGGCGACAACGCGATCCTCTACCTGTGGTACGACAACGAGTTCGGCTACTCGTGCCAGGTCGTCCGGGTCGTGCAGTACATCTCGGGTGTCGAGTACCCGACCTTCCCGGCGCCGGCGGCCTGACCGGCCGGCAGTACGGTTTCGACGGGGCGGTGACCGGTTGGTCGCCGCCCCGTCGGCGTTGTCGGCGTTCTCCGGGCGGTACGGTCTTCGGTGGGCTCGGCTCGGGTGCCCGGCTCGGGTGCTCAAGGCGGCGGGAGGGGTGGGGATGGCGGACGGGTGGCCGACGGTCGAGTTGGACCCGGTGCGGCGGCTGCGGGTGCTCGCGGCCGCCGGGGCCGGGAGGCCGCTGTTCGCGGAACGGCGCCTCGCGGCCGGCTTCGACGCGGTGTGGGCGGTCGCGAGCGACCTGTCGGGTGAACTGCCGGGACTGGTCCGTGGATTGCGCTCCTTCGGGGTCGGCCCGGCGGCTGGGCTGGGGGACGGCCGAGGAGGGCGGTTGGAGGGGCTGGCCGTGAGCGTGGTCGGTCACCGTGAGCGGTTCGAGATCGTGCTGCGGGACGGCTGGTGCCTGATGCAGAGCCGGGTGCTGCTGGGTGGGATGGCGGCCGTGCCCGACGGCACGGGGACGCGGTTCGCCCTGCTCGCCGGTCTGCGGGTGCCGGGCGCCGGGCCGGTGCAGCACCTCCTCGGCGGACTCACCGAGCGGCGCGGCGAGGTGCTGCTGGACCGGCTGGAGCGCCGGGTGGCCGAGCGGTCAGGAGCGCGACAGTAGACGACGGACGGCTTCGGCCACCGCCTCGGGGTGCTCGTGCGGGAGGAAGTGGCCGCAGCCGGGCAGGACTTCGGCCTTCAGGTCGTCGACGGGGGCGCCGGCCGGGGAGAGTAGCGACGGGCGGATCACCGGGTCCTGCTCTCCGCCGAGCAGCAGGGTGGGGACGGTGAGCCGGCGCCGGCGGAACCTGCCGAGCGCCAGCCGCGGAATGTCCCGCACCACGAACCCCCAGTGCAGGCGCTCGGCCGCGCGGGCCGCTCCGGGGGTGCTTCCGGTGCTGACATACTCGTCCGACTCGGCGGCGGGCCAGGGGTGTTCGGTGGCGGTGGCGCGCCGTAGGAGGTAGCCGAGGAGGTCGGGGCGGTGCCGGACGATCCGGCGGCCGATGCCCGGGTACTCCAGCAGGGCGGTGTACCAGAACCGCCAGGCGGTGCCGAGCAGGGCGCGTTGGCGCGGCCAGGGTGGGTCATGTTCAGCGCCACGAAGCCGGTGAACCGCTCCGGCGCGCTCAGGGCCAGCTCGAAGCCCGTCCAGGCGCCCCAGTCGTGGCCGACCAGGCCCATCCGGTCCAGGCCGAGCCGGTCGAGGGCGGCGAGGACGAGGCGGGCGCGCTCGTCGGTGGTGTAGCCGTGCCGGGGCGCCTCGGACCAGCCGAAGCCGGGCAGGTCGAGGCAGAGCAGCCGGAACTCACCGCCGAGCAGCGGGATCACCTTCCGCCAGGCGTACCAGTGCTGGGGGAAGCCGTGCAGGAGCAGCAGCGGTACGCCGACGTCCCGGCCGGCTTCGGCGAGGTGGAGGCGGACGCCGTCGGCGTCGATCCAGCGGTGACGGACACCGGGCAGGTCGGGCGCGTCGGGCGGGTACGGCGTGCCGGACGCGTCGGGGGCGTAGGGCGGGTAGGGCAGTGGGCGCGGGGTGGTCATCGGGGGTCTCCCTTCTGGAGGTGGTGTCAGAAGAGGAGAGGGCGTGGGCGGGCGTTGCAATCCCAGGGGTCCGGGCATTTCTTCGGGGTCAGGGGCGTTCGGCGCCCCAGGCGGTGCGGAAGCCGTGGCGGGCGCGGAAGAGTCGTGAACGGACCGTTCCGAGCGGGAGGTCGAGGATCTCGGCCACGGAGTTCTCGTCCATACCCTCGACGTGGCGCAGCGTCAGGACGGCGCGGTGGTCGGGCGGCAGGCGTTCCAGGACGTCCCGGATGTCGGTGGCCAACTCGGGGTCGCGTTCGTCCGGTGGGTCGGTCGGGTCGATGGGGCCGACGGGGCCGGTCCGGCCGGTCGGGGCGATCGAAGCGGTCGGTCGCAGGGAACGGCGGGCGGCGAGGCGGACGGCCTCGCGGACAGCGATCGTCCGGGCCCAGCCGAACAGGGCCTCGGGGGTCCTGAGCCCGCGCAGACCGCGGACGATCGCGATCATCGCCTCCTGGGCGGCGTCGGGGGCGTCCTGGAGGACGATCGGGGCGCAGACCCGGCCGACGTACGGCATGAGCAGGGTGAGCAGCTCGTCGAGGGCCAGAGCGTCGCCCTGCTGGGCTGCTCGGACGAGTGCGGCGAGGTGGTCCTCGTGGTCGTGTTGCGGCATCCCGCCCCCAGTTGGCGCTGTCGGACCAGGGTGGACGGTACCGGACCGAAGGTGGGGGGTGTGGGGGGCGGGGGGTGGCTCTCGGGAGGGTGGGTGCGGGGGCGGCTCCGGGGGTGGCCGCTCCGGGGGCTGGGTGATTTCAGACTGCCCATTCCGGCGGTGGGGCGTTGAGACCGTTGGCAGTCTGAAAATCACCCGTCATGCCCCTCTCCGGGCCACCCCCTGCGCCGCCCCCTCCCGCAGCGCGTCCCTCTCGCCGGAGCGGGGTGAGGGGTGGGGAGGGGTTGCTGGGGGTGGGTTGGTGCTGGTTGGAGGGGTTGTTTTGTTGCGGGGGCGGGGGGGGTTCCGCCCCCCCCCCCCCGGGGGGGGGGGGGGGGGGGTTGGGGGGGGGGGGGGGGGGGGGGGGGGGGGGGGGGTGGTTGGGGTGGTGGTTGGGTGGGGTGTGTCTGTTGGGGTGTGTGCTTTTTTCCCTCGCCCCCCCCCCCCCCCCCCCCCCCCCCCCCCGCTGGGGTGGGGCGGTTCGTGTGCGGGGAGGGTGGGGTGGGTGGGGTGGTGGGTGGTCGTTATCTTGAGGGGTCACGGACAGGTGTGAGGAGTGGGGATGGGCATGGGGATGGGTGGTCGGCGGGTGGCCGCTGGGGTGGCGGTCGGGGTGCTGGTGGGCGTGCTGGCCGGGTGTTCGTCGGGGGGATCCGAGGGGGCCGGGGGTCGTTCGGGGGTGGCGAGTCCGGCGGTGACGACTGGGGCGGGTGGTCCGGGGGTGGCGTCGGGTTCTGTTGCAGGGGCATCGGCGTCCGGTGCTGCGTCCGGTGCTGTGCCGTCGGGGGCTGGTGCCGCTTCGGCCGGGAGTGGGGCGCCGGTGCCGTCGGCCGCTGCGGGGGCGCCGGGGGCGGACCTGGAGGCGGCGTTGTTGGACGACAAGGTGGTCGGGCAGGTGCTGCCGGATGCCAAGGCGATGGCCGGGTGGGACGAGGAGAAGCGCAAGGTCGACACCGCGGACCATGCCGTCACCTGCACGGCGTCGGCGCCGTGCACGGGCAGGCCGCTCAGCGGGTCGGTCCGGTTCTCCTCGGGTGATCTGGTGGCGCGTTTCCTGGTGGACACCCTGCCCAGCCGGGACGCGGCCAGGAGCCGGCTGAAGGAGGCCTACGCGTCGTACCCGGTCGGGCCGTTCCACCAGGTCGACGCTCCGGCGCTGGGCAGTGAGAGCCAGGCTTTCGTCGGGCCGCTGTCGGCGGGGGACGGCGTGAGCTTCGTGGTCCGGTCGGGCACCGTGGTGGCGAGCGTGACCACCGAGGGCGGGCCGGTCGACGTGGCCGGGACGCGGCGGTTCGCGGCGATGCTGGTGAAGCGGATCGAGCAGGCGCAGTCGGGGAGGACGCCGGACGCCGGGCTCGGGCCGGCCTGACCCGCTCCGGCGCCTACAGTCCGAGTGCCAGGAGGGTGTCCACCGCGCAGTGCGGCACCCGCCAGCCGGGCAGCAGGCCGTCCGGGCCGGTCAGGCCGGCGCAGGCGGTGATGACGGCGGCCTCGGCGGCGAGCAGGTGGTCGGCGAGGACGAAGACCACCCCGTCGACCGTGCCCGGGCCGACGAGGATCCGGGCGTGGTCGATCCGGGCCGGGCTGCCGAGGGCGTGCGCCAGTCCGGCACGAAGGGCCTCCGGGGTGGGCGGGCGCTCGGCCCCCGGGGTGTCGTCCGGGGCGCGGAGGTGGAAACGAATCGCGTGCACGGTAACAAGACTGACGGATCGTCGGCCGTGTCGGGTGGTCCTGGGACTGTCAGGAAACTGTCAGGCAGCAAGTTGTCACCCCCCTGGCGGGGCGGTTCGCCGCCGGACGCGGCAGGGGCGGGCGTCGGGCGCCCGCCCCTGCGTGCGGTCGGGTGTCGCGGTCAGCAGGGTCCGTCGTCGGCCCAGACGCCCCACTGGCCGCTGGCGGTCGGCACCTCGTTCAGCGTCCACCACTTGGCGTGGTAGTTGTGGCCGTTGTACGAGACCTTGTTCCCCGCGGTGTACGTGGTGCTGGCGCTCCAGGCCGGTGCGGTGCAGGTGCCCGGGCCGGGCGGGGGCGTCGTGGGCGGGGTGGTGGGGGGTGTGGTCGGCGGGGTGGTGGGCGGGGTCGCCCCGGCGAACTTCACCGTGTACTTGGTGAAGTCCCAGTCGCTCTGCGCCACGCTGGAGCAGGAGCCGGACAGCCCCGGGTCCACCGGGCCGGGGCACTGGCGGTCCCGGTTCACCGACCAGAAGGTGTACCGGGCCAGGCCGTGCGCGGTGGCGAAGTCCAGCACGGTCTGGAAGTCCGCCTGGCGGAAGTACTCGGCGGCGTCGGTGCGGCCGTTCATCATCGACACGCCCTCGTGGGCGTACGCGGTGGCCTCGTTCCAGCCGAAGGTGGCCTGGAGGATCTGGTTGAACTTGACCAGCGCGTCGGTCTGCGCGGCCGCGCCGTTGAAGCCGCCGTCGAACGGCATGATCGAGTAGTTGTCGGGCGTGAAGCCCTGGGACTTGGCCTCGTTGAGCATCTGGGTGCCGAACCAGCCGGTGCCCGCGTTCGTCCCGGCGGTGGTGATCGAGACGTAGAGCCCGGGGTTGTTCTGCTGGAGGATGCGGGCCGCGCCGATCTCGTTGTGGATCGCGGCGGTGTTCTCGTACTCCGGCTCCTCCAGGTCGAAGTCGATCGCCTTGAGGTTGTACTTGGTGATCACCTTCTGGTACCCGGCGGCGGTCGCCTCGGGCGTGCCGCAGACCTGCCCGAGCTTGGTGCCGCCGTAGCCGCCGACCGACACCGAGACGTCCCCGCCCTTGCCGCGGATCGTCTGGATCACCGCCGGCATGGTGGTGTCGCCGTCGATTGAGGAGGTGCCGCCCCAGGCGGGCGAGCAGCTGTTGCCCTGGGCGAGGATGAAGGCCAGCTGGAAGGCCTTCTGCCCGGTCGCGTCCATCACGGCGGCGGCGTCCGGCGGGCTGTTGTCCTCGGGCATCAGGTACGGCGCCGAGGCGTACCAGTTGCTGCCCAGGCCGGCGGTGGCGACGGTGTCGGCCGAGGCCGCGCCGGAGCCGGCCAGCGCGCCGACACCTCCGGCGACCAGGCCGAGCACCCCGGCCACGGCGAGCGCGGCCCGGGACCGGCGCGAGGTCGGCGCGGAGCGCCGCTGCGGGGGGAGTTGGGGGAGCTGTGGGGGAACAGCGCGTTCCATCGGCAGCCTTTCCAGGAAGCGGCGGTGGGGGAGACGGCCTGCTCACGCCGGGTGTGGGGGTGGCGTGACGGCCGAACGGACCGTCGGCGGCGGGCAGTTGCCGAAGGTCCTCACTGGTATAGACCTGTTAGGGAAGGATGGTCAACCCCTGGAACGGTCAAGCCGCCCGCCTGCGGCCTGAACCCGGCTACCTGTGGCGCGGCGCCGCGGCCGGGAACGGGAACGGGAGGGGGAGGGGGGGCCGGGCCGGCGGCCTTGTGGGTCCGCAGCACGGGGGCGGACTCCAGACCGGTGATCGCCGTGATGTCGCCTAGTACCCGGAGTGGGCCGGGCGGTCAGACCAGGGCCGCCGTGCCTGCGCCCGTGCCCACCGCCACGCCCGCGAGGAGCCCGCTGACCGCCGGGGACCAGGGCCGGCCGGCCGGGCCGGTCAGGGTGAGCGTCCGGTGCACGGCCGGGCGGATCGGCACCAGGACGCAGTCCGGCGGCAGCATGGTCAGCGCCAGCGCCGGCATCACCGAGACCCCGACGCCCGCGTGCACCATGCCGATCAGCGTGTTGAGGTCGCGGATCCGGTGCCGGGGCGTGAAGCGGGTGCCGGCCCGCCGGAAGGCCTCGCGGATGTGGCGTTCGCAGCCGCCCTCGGAGAGCAGGAAGTCGTCGTCCTCCAACTCGCCCACGTGGATGGACTCCTGGCCGGCGAGCGGGTGGTCCCGGCGCAGCAGCGCGTGCATCGAGTCGGCGCCGAGCGCGACCGCACCGGGCGGCAGCGGGCCGGCGTCCACCAGCACGGCGGCGTCCACCGTGCCGGCCTCCAGCCAGGTCGGCAACTCGGCATCCTCGCCCTCGAAGAGCCGTACGGTGACCTGCGGGTGCGCCGCCTTCCAGTCCCGCAGCAGCCCGGGCAGCAGCGCCTGGCAGACGGTGGTCGGCGCGGCCAGCCGGACGGTGCCGGCGAGGCCGCCGGTGTGCCGGGTGGCGATGGTGCGCACGGCGGCGGCGGAGGCGACCGCGGTACGGGCGTGCGGCAGGATCCGCTCGCCGAGCGGGGTGGGCCGGCACGGGGTGCCGCGCCGCAGCACGGGCGAGCCGAGGGAGCGCTCCAAGGCGGCGACGGCGTGGGAGACCGCGGACTGGCTGATGCCCAGTTCGTCGGCAGCCGCGCCGAAGCCGCCGGTGTCGGCGACCGCGACCAGCGCCCTGAGCTGGGCCAGATTGACCTCCGAGGCCATGAGACTTCCTCATCCTTCCCTCAGCGCCACTTGTTGGACTCATGCTCGGCCGCCGGGCCACCCTCTGTCCAGAGCGGTGGCGGCCGCCTCCGAACGCGGCCGCTCAGGAAAGCCGCCGCTCGAGAACGCCGCCGCTCAAGAAGGCGCAGCGGAACGGACGGGGAGGTGGTCGGGGTGCGGCGCTGGTTGCCGGGCTTCGTGGCACTGTCGGCGATCTGGGGCGCGAGCTTCGCCCTGATCAAGGTGGCGGTCGACGCGGGGGTCCCGCCGGTCTGGGTGGCGCTGTGGCGCAGCCTGCTCGGCGCGGTTACCCTGTGGGCGATCCTGCTGCTGCGCGGGGAGCGGGTGCCGCGCGACCGGGCGGTGTGGGGGCACTCGGCGGCGGTCGCGGTGCTGCTCAACACCGTGCCGTTCGCCCTGTTCTCCTTCGGTGAGACCGGGGTGAGTTCGGTGCTGGCCGGAGTGATGAACGCGACCACTCCGCTGTTCACCCTGCTGTTCGCGGTGCTCACCGTGCCCGGGGAGCGCCGCCCGGGCGCGCGTCGGCTCGGCGGCCTCGCGCTGGGCTTCGTCGGGGTGCTGACCGTGCTGGGCGTCTGGCGCGGTCTCGGCTCCGGTGCGACCACCGGCGCCCTCGCCTGCCTGTCCGCCACCTGCTGCTACGGCGCCGGTTTCGCCTACCTGCGCCGCTTCCTGTCCGGCCGCCCGGAGTCCGTGACCGCTCTGTCCGCGCTCCAGATCGGCTGCGCCACTGCCGAGCTGGCCCTGGTCGCCCCGCTCGCCGCGGGCGCCCCGCACTGGCCGGGTGCCTTGGCCGCCGCCGCCCTGCTGGTCCTGGGCGCCCTCGGTACGGGCCTGGCGTACCTGCTCAACCTGGGCCTGGTCCGCGCGGCGGGTACCGCCGTGGCCTCCGCCGTCACCTACGTCACGCCGCTGTGGTCCACGGCGCTGGGGGCGGCCTTCCTGGCCGAGCCGGTCGGCTGGAACGCCCTGGCCGGTGGCGCCCTGGTGATCGCCGCGGTCGCCCTGGCCCGGCCGCGCACGGCGGAGGCCGTCGGTGCCGCGCCCCCGAAGGAGCGTCAGCCGGCGGGTTAGCGCGACCGGCGCGACGCGTCGGGGAGCGCTGCCGCCTGCCCGCGTCGTCCTCGCCGTGCCGGTGGTTCCCGGACGGCGGGCGGCTGCCCGTCGGCCGCGCCGGCGACGACGCCTGACGGTCGGTGTTCGGCGGATTACGGTTCGTGCCCGATGGCCCGCTATCGTGGCGTGGATGAGGTCGTGGGATGCCGCGGTGGAGCGGGCACAGGGGCGGTTGGCCGCGGGTGAGCGGCTGCGGGCGGCGATGGAGGGTGAGGAACGGCGCTTCGCCCTGTGGGACTTGGCGTCCCTGGTGGAGGGCGAGCTGGCCGAGCTGGTCGACCCGGACGGGCTGACGCCGGAGGCCGAGCGCGGCTGGCGGGAGCGGCTGGGGGAGAGCGGGCGGGAGTGGCCCGGTGGCGAGCTGTACCGGCGGCGGTACTGGATCCGGGACGAGCGCGGGGAGGTCGTCGGCACCGTCGCGGTGGACAACTGGACGAAGGGGCCGAGCCAGCTCGCCGTCAGTTCCCTGTACGTCAGGCCCGGAGCGCGCGGGCGCGGGCTGGCGGCCGCCGCGCTGGACGAGGTGTACGCGGCGGCCACCGCCGAGGGATTGCCGGGGTTCCGGCTGGAGGCGCACTGGAGCTGGCAGGCGGCGGTCCGGTACTACCTGCGCCGGAGGCTCTGGGTGGTCGGCTGGAAGCGGTCGCTGTCGCTCGCCCGGATGCCGCAACTGCCGCCGTACCGGGTGCGCGAGGAGGACGGGCGGCTGCTCCTGCTGGTCGCCGACCGGCAGCGCGGCTGGGTGCCGATACTGGCCGCCGGGCGGGAGGGCCGCTGGCTGCGGCTGGACGAGACCGCCGACTACCGGGGCTGCGACGGCTGGGTGCACGAGTACGCGCGGTCGACGCTGGCCCTGCACCTGGCGCTCGCCGGGTGGCCGATGGTGCGCGGGCCGCAGTGGTGGGCGGAGGCGTGGCGCTGGTCGGAGGCGGGGGAGCCGGAAGGGCTGGCGTACAGGATCGAGCAGTTCGAGCAGGAGGCCCGTGGCGCGGGCCGCCGGGTGGTGGGCCCGTACCGCCAGGCGCCGGCGCCGGAGGCTACCGCGCAGCTGGCAGACTCGGGGGATGGCTGAGATCGAGATCGACGGCGCGCCCGCCGACCCGGCGCGGCTGGCCGCCCTGGGGCTGCTCAACTACGGGCACTTCACCACCCTACGGGCGGAGGCGGGCCGGGTCCGCGGTCTGGCGCTGCACCTGGACCGGCTGGTCCGGGACTGCCGGACGCTGTTCGGCACCGGGCTGGACCGGGCAGTGGTCCGGGAGCGAATCCGCGCCGTACTGCCCGCCGACGGCGGGCCGGTGGTCGTCCGGGTCACCTGCTACGACCCGGCGCTCGGCCTGGAACGCCCCGCCGCACCCGCCGCGCCGGCCCTGCTGGTGACCACCCGCCCGGTCGCGACGGCCGAACCCGGGCCGCTGAAGGTGCGGACGGCGGTGTACCGGCGGGAGCTGCCGGAGGTGAAGCACGTCGGCCTGTTCGGCCTGGTCCGCCACCGCCGGCTGGCCCAACTCGACGGCTTCGACGACGTGCTGCTCACCGGCGAGGACGGCCGGGTGATCGAGGGCGCCACCTGGAACGTCGGCTTCCTGGCCGGGGAGCGCCTGGTCTGGCCCGAGGGCCCCAGCCTGCCCGGCGTCACCGAGGCGCTGCTGGCCGGCGCGTACGGCGGCCCGCAGTCCCGCGAGCCCGTCCACGCCGATCGGCTGGACGCCTTCGACGCGGCGTTCGCCGTCAACGCGGGCGTGGGCGTGCGCCCGCTCGCCGCCGTGGACGGCACCGCCTTCGACCCGGCCCACCCCCGGCTCGCCGAACTGCGGGCCGCCTACCGGGGGATCGCCGCCGAGACGGTGTAGGCGCCGTGGGCGGCGCGGCGGTCGCCCGATCGATCGACCGGAGGACGGCGGCCGGCCTCCACCGTCGACGGGCAGCTGCCACGGAGCAACGCCAGGGAACTCTGGCGGGGGCTGCCGCGGGCGGTTCGGAGGCAGGTGATCGCGGCGGCCCGCCGGGGGCGCGCCTGGGAGGACCGGCGGGTGGCGGGGGTGGCCGTGGGCTGGGCCTGGCAGGTGCGGGGAGCGACGACGTCCGGTCGGTGATCCCGGCCGGGCCGGCTCGGGGCGCCTGCGCGGTGAGCCCGGCGCGGGAGCGGTGGCGTCATCCCGGGGCCGTGCCGGGCCGCCGGCTGACGGCTCGCGGCCTCACGCCACGAGCAGCCGCAGGGCCTCCCGTACCACCGTGACCTCGACCGGCAGGGCCGCGATGAACTCCCCGTCGGCGTAGGCCGTGATGCCCGGGGAGTCGATCCGCAGCGAGGCCGTGCGCAGGGTGGTGACCTGCGGGTGGGTGATGTGGGTGCCCTTGAAGAGGGTGGGGAGGAAGCGGGCGAT
Source organism: Kitasatospora sp. NPDC029312 (assembly GCF_055569215.1). Taxonomy (NCBI): domain Bacteria; kingdom Bacillati; phylum Actinomycetota; class Actinomycetes; order Kitasatosporales; family Streptomycetaceae; genus Kitasatospora; species Kitasatospora sp. NPDC029312. Next base: position 53,183 of record NZ_JBVHXY010000041.1, read on the forward strand.
TCGCAGCCGGGGCATGGCGTCGACCAGGGTGACGTCGAGCAGGCCGTCGTCCGGGAGGGCGGCGGGGCACATCAGCATGCCGCCGCCGTAGCTGCGGGTGTTGCCGACGGCGGCCAGGGTGAGGTCGCGTTGGAGGACGGTGCCGTCGGCGAGGGTGATCCGGAACGGCAGCGGGCGCAGGTTCACGAACTCGGCGAGGATGGCGAGGTTGTAGCGCATCCGGCCGCGCGGCCAGCGCAGCCGGTTGGCGCGGTCGCTGACCAGGGAGTCGAAGCCGGTGGCGAGGACGGAGCCGTACCAGCGGACGGCGCCGTCGGGGCCGGTGATCCGGCCGAGGTCGATGCGGCGCGTCCGTCCGGCGGCGATGACGTCGGCGGCGGCCGCGGGGTCGGTGATCGGCAGGCCGTACTCGCGGGCGTGGTCGTTGCCGGTCCCGGCCGGGATCACGCCGAGCGGGACGGGCGTGCCGGCCAGGGCCTGGAGGGCGAGGTTGATCATGCCGTCGCCGCCGACCACGACCACCGCGTCGACGCCGTCCGCCGCGGCCTCGCGGGCCAGCCGGACGGCGTCCTCGGCGGAGCGTCCGGCCTGCGGTTCGACCTCGACCCCGAGGGAGCGCAGGCGGGCGATCGCCCGGCGGGCAGCGGGTTCGGCGTGGCCGACGCCCGCCGCCGGGTTGGTGAGAACGGCGACCCTGCGGACGGTTCTCGGGCCGTTCACGGGATCAGCTTGCCCGGGTTGAGGATGCCCGCCGGGTCGAGTTCGGCCTTGACGGCGCGCAGGATCCGCACGCCCAGCTCGCCGATCTCCTCGGTCATCCAGGGCCGGTGGTCGGCGCCGACCGCGTGGTGGTGGGTGATGGTGCCGCCGGCGCCGAGGATGGCGTCCCCGGCGGCCCGCTTGGCGGCGGCCCAGCGGGTGAGCGGGTCCTCGCCGAGGGCGGCGACGACGGTGAAGTAGAGCGAGGCACCGGTCGGGTAGACGTGCGAGATGTGGCAGAGCACCAGGGCGCCGGGCAGGGCGCCGGTCAGCGCCTCGGTGACGGCGGTGCGCAGCCCCGCGAGGGCGCTCCACTCGGCGGCCGTCTCCAGAGTCTCGCACAGCGCCCCCGCGTTGAGCAGGGAGTCGCGCAGGTAGGGGGCGTTGAACCGGCCGTGCTCCCAGGCGCGGGCGGGCTCCTCGCCGAGCGAGGTGCCGCCGGCGGCGAGCAGCGCCTCGCGGGTGAGCTGCTGCCGGGTGGCGACCTGGGCGGCGCTGCCCTCGAAGACGGTGACGGCCAGGCAGCCGCTGACGGCCGGGGCGCCGCCGATCTGCTCGGTCATGGCGAGGTTGACCATGGTCTCGGCCTCGTCGGACAGCCGGATCACGGTGGGGCCGGTGCCCTGCTGTTCGACGGCGCGCAGCGCGGCCGCGCCGGTGGCGAAGTCGGGGAAGCTCCACGCCTCGTAAGCCTTCGCGGCGGGCAGCGGGTGCACGCGCAGCCGGACGGCGGTGATCACGCCGAGGGTGCCCTCGGAGCCCAGGAAGAGCTGGCGCAGGTCGGGGCCGGCGGCGGAGGCGGGGGCGCGGCCGAGGTCGAGCACTCCGGCGGGGGTGACCACGCGCAGGCCGCGGACCATCTCGTCGAAGCGCCCGTACCCGGCGGAGTCCTGGCCGGAGGAGCGGGTGGCCGCGAAACCGCCGATGGTGGCGAAGCGGAAGCTCTGCGGGTAGTGGCCGAGTTCCCAGCCGCGTTCGGCGAGCAGGGCCTCCGCCGCGGGGCCGGTCAGGCCGGCCTCGAGGACGGCCTCGCCGGAGGTCTCGTCCAGGTCGACCAGCCGGTCGAGGCGGCGCAGGTCGAGCGAGATGACGGCCCGCAGGGCGCCGCGCTCCGGGTCGAGGCCGCCGACGACGCTGGTGCCGCCGCCGAACGGGACGACGGCGATACGCAGTTCGGCGCACCGGGCGAGGACGGCGGCGATCTCCTGCTCGCTGCCGGGCACGACCACGGCGTCGGGCGCGTCCTGCGGCTCGCGGCTGCGGCGGCGCAGCAGGTCGGGCGTGGACTTGCCGCCGGCACGCGGCAGGCGGTCGGCGTCGGCGGCGCTGACGTGCGCCTCGCCGACGGCGGCGGCCAGGGCTGCGAGGTCCTCGGCCGTGATCCGGGAGGGGCGCAGCACGACCTCGTCGGCCCCCGGGCCGGGAGCGGCGTCGCCGGTGACCCCGAGGGCGGCGGCGAGCAGTCCCTTGATGTCCGCGGACAGCTCCTTGGCGAGGGTCGGGTCGCCCCAGGCGTCCCACTTCATCGGGGGGAGCGGCAGCGCGGCGTTCGCCGGTCCCGCTTGCGTCTCAGGTGCCATGCGTTACAGTTTCACACATCATGTCAAGTAGTAACGTCGAACCCGCCGAGGCCCAGCAACCCCGCAGCACCGACGACGCGATCCTGGACGCCGCCGCCGACCTGATCGTCCACCTCGGTGTCCGCCGCACCCAGTTGGCGGAGATCGCGCGCCGCGCCGGGGTCAGCCGACCGACCGTCTACCGGCGCTGGCCGGACGTCCGGGCGGTGATCGGGGCGCTGCTCACCCGCGAGATCCTGGCCAGCCTGGAGGGCGCCGCGCTGGACGTCCACCACCGGGAGACCCTCGTGGAGCGGGTGGTCGAGGTCTCCGTCCGGCTGCGCGACCACCCGGTGCTCGGCGCCCTGCTCCGCTCCGACGACTCCGACCTGCTGCTCCAGTACGTGGTCGAGCGGCTCGGCACCAGCCAGCGCGGCCTGTTGGAGGCGCTGCGCACCGGCATCGAGCAGGGGCAGGCCGGCGGCTCGATCCGGGCCGGCGAACCGACCGAACTGGCGGCGATGGTCCTGCTGATCGCCCAGTCCACCGTCCAGTCGCACCGCATGGTCGCCTCCCTGCTCCCCGAGGCGGCCTGGCGGCGCGAACTGGCCAGAGCGCTGAACGGATACCTCGCGCCATGACCCCCTCCGCCGGTTCGTCCGGCCACCGCCCGGCAGGCCCGTCCGCGGGTGCCGCCGCAGCGTCCTCCACGGGGCCCTCCGGGGGCCCCTCCGCGGCCCTCTCCGTCGGCCCGTTCGCCGGGACGAGCCGGCTGAACGCCGCCCGCCGGACGTTCGAACTCCAAGCGCTCGGCGACGACCCGCGCATCGACCTGCTGGTGATCGGCGGCGGCGTCACCGGCGCCGGAGTGGCCCTGGACGCCGCCTCGCGCGGCCTGCGCACCGTCCTGGTCGAGGCCCGGGACCTCGCCTTCGGCACGAGCCGCTGGAGCTCCAAACTGGTGCACGGCGGCCTGCGCTACCTGGCCTCCGGCCGGATCAAGGTGGCTCGGGAGAGCGCGGTCGAGCGCGGCGTGCTGATGACCCGCACCGCCCCGCACCTGGTCCACCCGCTGCCCCAACTCGTACCGCTGATCCCGGACTTGCTGCGCCCCGGCCAGGCCTCGCTGATCCGCGCGGGCTTCCACGCCGGTGACGCGCTGCGCCTCAGCGCCGGAACGCCGGGCGCCCTGCTGCCCCGGGTGCGCCGGGTCGACGCGGCCCGCGCCAGGCAGCTGGTTCCGGGCGTACGGACGGCCGGGCTGCGCGGGGCACTGGTCGCGCACGACGGCCAACTCGTGGACGACGCAAGGCTGGTGGTGGCCCTGGCGCGCACCGCCGGGCAGTACGGCGCGAGCGTGCTGACCAGGGTGCGGGCGGAGGCCGTCACCGGCACGTCGGCCCGACTGGTGGACACGCTCACCGGCCGGCAGCTGGACGTCACGGCGGGCGCGGTCGTCAACGCCACCGGCGTGTGGGCGGGCGAGGTGGACACCTCGATCACGCTGCGGCCCAGCCGCGGCACCCACCTGCTGGTGGACGCCGCCGCCCTGGGCCACCCGGTCGCCGCGCTCACGGTGCCCGTGCCCGGCTCCGTCAGCCGCTTCGTCTTCGCTCTGCCGCAACAGCTCGGCCGGGTCGCGATCGGCCTGACCGACGAGGACGCCCCGGGCCCGATCCCGGACGAGCCGCAGCCCTCCGAGGCCGAGCTGACCTTCCTCCTCGACACCGTCAACGCCGCCCTCGCCACCGCGCTGACCAGGGAGGACGTGCGCGGCGCCTACGCCGGACTGCGCCCGCTGATCGACACCGGGGGCGGCAGCACCGCGGACATCTCCCGGGAGCACGCGGTGCTGGAGTCCCCGTCCGGGGTGATCACCGTGGTCGGCGGCAAGCTCACCACCTACCGGCGGATGGCCGAGGACGCGGTGGACGCCGCCGTGCGCCTTCGCGGGCTCCCTGCCCGTACCTGCTGGACGGCCCGCCTGCCGCTGGTCGGCGCCCCCGGCCACCGCGACAGCCGCCCGGCCCCGGCCGGGCAGGTGCCCGCCCCGGTGCCCGCCTCGCTGCTCGCCCGGTACGGCGGTGCGGCCCACGAGGTGCTGGCGGCGGGGGAGTTGACGCCGGTGGTCGACGAACTCGACGTCACCCGGGCCGAGATCGCCTACGCCGTCACCCACGAGGGCGCCCTCGACGCGGCCGACGTGCTGGACCGCCGGACCCGGATCGGCCTGGTGAAGGAGGACGCCGAGCGGGCCCGGAAGGCGGTCGAGGAACTCGTCGCGGAGAACGCCCGGTAGCCCGGTGGGCCGGCGGGAGGGAGGGCGACGGCCGGGGACGGGCCGTTACGAGCGGCCCTCGGCCGGCGCCCGCAAGCTCCGGGGGTGCGGCCCGACCGGCCGGCCTCAGCGGGCCGTGCGCTCCGGCATCGGCTGTTCCGTCCCCGCGACCGCTAGCACGCAGCTCAGCGGATGCTCCGCCCGGCCGGTGCGGTCCAGGGTGACGGCGAGCGGCTGCGGGGGCTCCTCGGGCAGCTGGCCGGAGAGCGTCAGCGGGTAACTGCCGTGCCCGTGGACGCGGTGGAAGGCGCACTCCTTGCCGTCCACCAGCAGCTCGGTCTCGGTGATCAGGCCGGAGCGGACGTTGACGGTGACCGAGTGCCCGGCCCGGTCGACGTGGAAGCTGTACCGCTGGCGCATCGGAACCTCCCGCCAGAGCCTCACATCAGGGCGAATCCGCCGAAGCGGCGAGAACGGCCGGAAGTGACCGGAGTGGTCAGAGCGACCAGGGCCAGTCTAGGGCGGCCGTACGGACTCGGCGCCCCGGCCGTACCGTCCGGTACCGTCCCGCGTGAGCGGGGCGGGAACGGGTGGCGGTTCCGGTGTTTGCCCCTGAGAAATCCCGGGGCCCGGGCCCGCCTGCAGACGGATTCTCGTGATCTCTACAGTGCTGTAGATTCGTCCACAGGGAGAGATCGAGGAGGGCATTGTGGGAGTTTCGCTGGCCAAGGGCGGCAACGTCTCGCTGAGCAAGGAGGCGCCGGGCCTGAGCGCCGTGATCGTGGGCCTCGGCTGGGACGTGCGCACCACCACCGGGGCCGACTACGACCTGGACGCCAGCGCGCTGCTGTGCAACGCGCTCGGGAAGGTGGTCTCCGACCAGCACTTCGTCTTCTTCAACAACCTGCGCAGCCCCGACGGTTCCGTCGAGCACAGCGGCGACAACCTGACCGGCGGCGGGGACGGGGACGACGAGCAGATCAAGGTCGACCTGGCCCGGGTGCCGGCGGACGTCGTCAAGGTCGTGTTCCCGGTGTCGATCTACGACGCCGACGCCCGGCTCCAGAACTTCGGGCAGGTCCGCAACGCCTTCATCCGGATCGTCAACCAGGCCAACGGCCAGGAGATCGCCCGCTACGACCTGAGCGAGGACGCCTCGACCGAGACCGCGATGGTCTTCGGCGAGCTGTACCGCAACGGCGCCGAGTGGAAGTTCCGTGCCATCGGCCAGGGGTACGCCTCCGGCCTGCGCGGCATCGCCACCGACTACGGCGTCAACGTCTGACGGTGGCAAGGGTGGTGACGGGGGATCGGCGGCCGAGGCGCTGCCGGGCTGCCGGCTGACGGGACGGGCTGACGTGCTGCCGGGCCGACCGGGCCGCCGGAGTGGCCCCGCTCAGCCGGCCCGCCCGAGCGCGTGGCCGCCGAACCCCCCGCCGCCGGTGAGCTGGTCCCGCCACCAGGCGGCCATCGCCGGCTCGTCCATCCCCGACCAGTCCGGCGCCTCGGTGACCTGGGCCCGGCCGAGCGTGCGGCCCAGGTCCACCAGAGCCCGCCCGGCCGCGCTCGTCTCCCGGTCGTACTCGGCGAGCACGGACGACCAGGAACCGTCGCCCAGCCGTCGCCCCGCCAGCTCGAAGGCGTGGGCGTCCTGGAGGGCCTTCACCGCGCCGCTGGTGTTGTGCGGGCGGACGATCGTCGCCGCGTCCCCGCCGATGAGCAGCCGGCCGGCCGTGCGGCGCGGGACCGCCAGGTCGTAGACCGGCTGGAGCAGGGTCCGTTCGCGCGGGGTCAGCGCGACCACGCCGGCCCAGTACGGCGGCAGGTGCCGCTCCGCGAACTGCCGGAGCCCGTCCAGCTGTCCGGCGCCGAGGGCGCCCGCGGCGACGGCGGTCGGGCCGTCCAGGCGCAGCCAGGCCGGGGTGGGGGTGTAGAAGACCCAGTTCACCTGGGTGCTCCCGGGGGCCAGCCCGGGGATGCGGTAGGCCACGAGCTGGCCGCCGCGGTAGCAGACGGTGACGCACTCGTCCTCCGGCCAGACCCCGGCCCCGCCGGGCAGTTCCGCCAGCAGGGCGGAGTCGAAGCTGCCGCGCCAGCACACGTACCCGGCGTACTCGGGCGCGGCCTGCGGGCAGACGGCCGCGCGGACCACCGACCGGTAGCCGTCCGCGCCGATCACCAGGTCGTACGGGGTGCGGGTGCCGTCGGCCGATTCGACCCACCCACCGTCGTCGCCACCGCCACCGCCACCGCCACCGCCGCGGCCGTCGCCGCCGCCGACCGCCGTGACCGTCGTGCCCAGCCGGTACTCCACAGTGTCGGGCGCCCGCTCCCGCAGGGCCTGCCAGAGCACGGCCCAGTGGTGGGAGTGGAACGGGAACGGTTGGGCCCACAGCAGCCGCCCGCGCCCGTCCGGGCCCTCGCCTCCGCCGATCCCTCCGTCGTCCGGCCCCCGGGTGAGCCAGCTTCGCACGGTGAGGCGGTGGCGGCGGGTGTCCGGGGCGAGGTGTCCGGCGTCGACCAGCTCCGCGAAACGGTCGTTGTGGGTGCAGATCCCCAGGCCGCGGTCCTCCAGCCGGCCGGGGCTGCGCTCCAGCACCACGACCCGTTCCGCCCCCAGCCGGGCGGCGGCCCCGGCGAACGCGCTTCCGGCGATGCTGCCCCCGACCACGGCCACCGAGCCACCCCGCACGGCCGCCCCCTCCCATGAGTCCCCGATGTCCGGAGGCGTCCCGACATCCGGTCGTCCGGCTGTCCGGCTCTCCGGATTCCGAGACAGGACGATACGCCGTCCGGCAGCGGCGCGGAGGCCCATCGGAGCCCGCTATGCAACTAGTTGCATAGCGCTCCGGCCGTCGCCTACCCTGCGGTAACAAACGTCGTGACACACCCACCGCCGCCCCTTCAGGAGACGTCGATGAGCTCCACGCCCGGCAACAGCAGCTACCCCCACCTGCTCAGCCCGCTCGACCTCGGCTTCACCACCCTGCCCAACCGCGTGATCATGGGCTCGATGCACGTCGGCCTGGAGGAAGCCCCCGACGGCTACCAGCGGATGGCCGCCTTCTACGCCGAGCGCGCCCGGGGCGGCGTCGGCCTCATCGTCACCGGCGGCATCGCCCCCAACGAGGCCGGCCGGCCCTGGGAGGGCGGCGCGATGCTGACCACCGAGGAGGAGGCCGACGAGCACCGGGTCGTCACCGACGCCGTCCACGCCGCCGGCGGCCGGATCGCCCTGCAGATCCTGCACTTCGGCCGCTACGCCTACCACCGTGACCTGGTCGCCCCCAGCGCCCTCCAGGCCCCGATCAGCCCCTTCGTCCCCAACGAACTCACCGCCGAGCAGGTCGAGCAGACCATCGAGGACTTCGCCCGCTGCGCCGAACTCGCCCGTCGGGCCGGCTACGACGGCGTCGAGATCATGGGCTCCGAGGGCTACCTCATCAACGAGTTCATCGTCGCCGCCACCAACCGCCGCGAGGACGAGTGGGGCGGCCCGTACGACCGCCGGATGCGCTTCCCGGTGGAGATCGTCCGCCGGGTCCGCGAACGGGTCGGCGAGGACTTCATCATCGTCTACCGGCTCTCCATGCTCGACCTGGTGCCCGGCGGCTCCACTCTGGACGAGGTGGTCCAGCTCGCCCAGGCCGTCGAGGCGGCCGGCGCGACCATCATCAACACCGGCATCGGCTGGCACGAGGCACGCATCCCCACCATCGCGACCTCCGTCCCGCGCGGCGCCTTCGCCTGGGTCACCAAGCGGGTGATGGGCAAGGTCGGCATCCCGCTGGTCACCACCAACCGGATCAACACCCCCGAGGTCGCCGAGCAGTTGCTCGCCGACGGCTGCGCCGACCTGGTCTCGATGGCCCGCCCGCTGCTCGCCGACGCCGAGTTCGTCACCAAGGCGCGGGACGGCCGGGCCGACGCCATCAACACCTGCATCGGCTGCAACCAGGCCTGCCTGGACCACACCTTCAACCTGCAGATCACCTCCTGCCTGGTGAACCCGCGCGCCTGCCACGAGACCGAACTCGTGCTCTCACCCACCAAGCGGCGCAAGCGCATCGGCGTCGTCGGCGCCGGACCGGCCGGGCTCGCGTTCACCGTCTCCGCCGCCGAACGCGGCCACGACGTCACCCTGTTCGACGCCGCCGACGAGATCGGCGGACAGCTGAACATCGCCCGCCGGATCCCGGGCAAGGAGGAGTTCGACGAGACGCTGCGCTACTTCCGCACCCGGCTGGCCGAGTTGGACGTCACCCAGCGCCTCGGCGCCCTCGTGACCGCCGAGCAGCTCACCGCCGAGGGCTTCGACGAGATCGTCCTCGCAACCGGCGTCACCCCCCGAACTCCCGCGGACATCCCCGGAATCGACCACCCCAGCGTGCTCGGCTACCTGGACGTGCTGCGCGACGGCGCGGCCGTCGGCGAACGGGTCGCCATCCTCGGCGCCGGCGGAATCGGCTTCGACGTGGCCGAGTTCCTCACCGACCAGGGCGACCAGGCCAGCCTCAACCCGCCCGTGTTCCAGGCCAAGTGGGGCATCGACCCGGAGTACCGCGAGCGCGGCGGGCTGCGCGCCCCCGAGCGGCCGAAGCCCCCGCGTACCCTCCACCTGCTGCAGCGCAGGACGAGCAAGGTCGGGGCCGGCCTCGGCAAGACCACCGGCTGGATCCACCGCACCGAGCTCAAGCACCGGGGCGTCACCATGGTCGCCGGCGCCGGCTACGACCTGATCGACGACGCCGGACTGCACTTCACCGTCGACGGCGAGCGCCAACTCCTGCCGGTGGACACCGTGGTGCTCTGCACCGGCCAGGAGCCGCGCCGCGACCTGTACGAGGCGCTGCGCGAGCGCGGCGTCGCCGCCCACCTGATCGGCGGCGCGGACGTGGCGGCGGAGCTGGACGCCAAGCGGGCCATCAAGCAGGGCACCGAGCTGGCCGCGACCATCTGACCGCGGGTGGCCGCCGGCACACGGTCCGTAGGAGGCCTTGGAACGTCGGGCGCCTATGGGGCCCGCGGCGCGTGCTGCCGCGGGCCCGGCCGTACCCCCGCCGCACCCCTCCCCTCCCGCCTCAGCGCGTCTGAGCTGGGCGGATCCCCGCCCGCGCGCCCCGCCCGGCCCCCGGTGGGACACTGGTGCCCTATCCCTGTTCTCACACCCGACCGGGGGCCAGCCATGTCCATCCCGAGGCCTCTCCACGTCCTCACCGCCGCGATCCTCGTCGCGACGGCCACCCTGGGGCCGGCCCAGCTGGCGTCGGCGGCACCCGCCCAGGACCTGCCCTCCGCCGACCAACTGAAGTCGGCGCTGCTCACTGCGGACGACGTCGGCCCGGGCTACACCGAGGTGCCCGCCACCGAGAGCCCCGGCCCGAGCGACAACCCCACCCCGGTCACGGGCTGCGATGCGCTCAGCGCCCTGGTCACCATGCACACCGGCCAGTCCAGCCCCTCGACCCCGCACGCCGAGACCGAACTGGACGGTCCGGACGACGGCAACCCCATGGTGACCGAGGCCCTCACCGCCGAGGACCCCGGCAAGCTCACCACCGACTTCAACACCGTCGCCGACGCCTTCAAGACCTGCCACACCATCACCTTCAACGCGGGCGACACGGACACGGTGACCTTCACCGTCACCCCCCTCACCCTCGGCGACCGCCAGGACGCCCCCGCCGTCCGCCTCGACGGCACCCTCGACGGCGTCCAACTCGACGCCTACATCGGCATCGAACGCTTCGGCACCGTCGGCATGGCCTTCGGCTTCTTCCAACGCCAGGGCACCGACTCCCAGACCGCCTCGATGCAGTACCGCACCGCCGTCACCAAGATCGAACACACCCTCGGCACCACAGCCGGCAGCACCACCCCACCCACCGCCCCCGCGCCCCAGGGCCTGACGGTCTGAACGGTGCCGACGCACAGCCCCCGGTACCCGGCCGGCGCCGAAGTGCCAGGGGCCTCCCGCCGAGCCCGACGACAGCCCTACGGGATGAACTCGACCTCCGGGAACTGCGGAGAGGGCCCGTCCAGCAGGTGGCCGCGGCGGTGGCGGAGGTGGAGGTCGAAGAAGGCGAGCGGGTAGGCCTGCTGGACGGCGATTCCGCGCTCGGGGGCGAGGGTGCCGACCTGCTGCTGGATCTGCTGCTCGCTCATGCCGAGCAACGTCCCCGCCTGGGGGATCAGTGTCATGTTGTCGCCGTAGGAGTTGTGGACGGCGCCGTCGGCCTGGAGGTTGAGCCGCCAGCCGCGCAGGTGGGTCCAGAAGGTCTCGGCGGCGGAGTCCGGTGTGCGGGGCCAGACGGCGGTCATCATGAGGAACGGCCGGTCGAGGTCGGTGGTGATGGTCGGAATCATCGGGCCGTCCAGGCTGAGTCCGGCCCGGACGCGGGGGTCGACCACCATGGTCTGCGCGGTGACGCTGCCGCCCTTGGACCACCCGAACATGCCGATGTGCTGCGGGTCGAGGGCGCCGAGCAGGCCCTCGGGCAGCTCGCGCTGGTCGGCGTCCGGGTTGCGGCCGGCGGCGAGCGCCTCGACGCAGTCGAGGACGAAGCGGAAGTCCGGCGTGTACGCGCGCACGCCCGTGTCGACGTTCGGATCCCGGGACGGGGTGAGGGCGGGGCCGCCCGGAAACTGGGTGAAGGCGTCGTGGGGGAGGTCGACGGTGATGACGACGTAACCGTGGCTGGCGAGCTCCTGGACGATGACCGTGTGGTCGCCCCGGTGGCTGTGCGCGCCGTGCGCGTAGAGGACGACGGGCAGCCGGTGGCCCGTGCGGTGCACGGGTGCGCCCACGCGCCCGGCGGTGAGCGGGGCGGCGGACAGCGGCAGCGGAAAGCCGACGTCGTCCAGGAAGAGCCGCAGCGGGGCCTCGGCGAGCCAGGGGGCGAGCGGAAAAGCCTCCGCCTGCCGGGCCGGGTACCAGACGCTCGCCATCAGCTCGCGGTACTGCCCCGGCCCGGCGGCGGGGTCCGGTCGGGAGGCGTCGCGCAGATGGAGGGCGACCGTGCCGACGGCGTGCGGGCCGGTGGGCGCGGGCAGCGTGAGCCGCTGCGGCCCGCTGGCGGGGGCGGCGGAGGACACGGCCCAGGAGGCGGAGGCCAGGCCGAGCGGGGCGGCGGCGCCCAACGCCAGGGCCGAGCCGAGCATGCGGCGGCGCGTCAGTCCGTTTGAGCCGGTGAACGGCGTGATGTCCATGCGGGGAACGGTGTCACGCGGCCCGAACGGCGGTCATCCGTCCACCGATTGATCTCCCGGCCGTGCACATTGACCCACGGGCTTACATCCCCGGGCTGATGCGGGACCGGGCTCCGCGGCTAACATCCGGGCGTGAGGGAGCGATCGAGCACCGTGGTGCTGATGTGCGGCCTCCCGGGCGCGGGCAAGACCACCTATGCGAGGGAACTGGTCCGGCGCGGCTACGTCCGGCTCTCCATCGACGAGGCGGTGTGGCGGCGCCTCGGGCAGCGCGACGCCGGCCCGGAGTTGGAGCCGGACGCGTTCGAGCGGTTGAAGGACGAGGTCAGGGCGGAACGGCGCCTGCAGCTCGTGGAGTTGCTGCGGCTCGGGCGGGAGATCAATCGGTGGACGGATGACCGCCGGTCGGGCCCATTGCTCGGAATGGCTTGTGTGAAGCCGAATCCCGATCTCTCGTTCCCGGCGAGCCCCGATGACCAGCAGCGGCGAAGATTCCGTACCGGAACACCTTCCCAAAGCGCCGGTCAGGCCGCCTCGAAGGTCGTGCTGCGGACGAGGGCCCGGGCGTGGGTTCCGTCCATCGGGTGGGCGAAGAGGTAGCCCTGGCCGAGGGGGCAGCCCATGGCGGCGAGGAGGTCGCGTTGGTCGGGGTGTTCGATGCCTTCGGCGATGACCTGGACGTCGAGGGTGTCGGCGATCCGGGTGATGCCCTCGACGAGGGCGTACTGCTGGGCGGAGTGGCCGAGGCCGTCGATGAAGGACTTGTCGATCTTGAGGATGGAGATCGGGAACTCGCGCAGGTACGAGAGTGACGAGTAGCCGGTGCCGAAGTCGTCGATGGCGAGGCCGACGCCGAGGTCGCTGAGGGCGGCCATGTCGGCGCGCAGGCGGTCGTCGTGGCGCATCAGGACGGACTCGGTGAGTTCCAGGACCAGCGTGCGGGGGTCGATGCCCGAGGTGTCCAGGGCGTGGCGGACGACCTCCATGAAGCCGGCGTCGCGGAACTGGCGGGCGGAGACGTTGACGTTGACGCGCAGCGGCGGCCGTCCGGCGGCGGCGCGGGCCGCGGAGCTGGCGGCGTGCCAGACGGCGGCCTCCTGGGCGGCGCGTTCGAGGACCCAGGCGCCGAGCGGGACGATCTGGCCGCTCTCCTCGGCGAGGGCGATGAACTCGTCGGGCAGCACCATGCCGCGCCGGTCACGCGGCCAGCGCACCAGGGCCTCGAAGCCGACCAGGTCGCCCGTGCGCAGGTCGACGATCGGCTGGTAGTACAGCTGGAAGGCCGATTCGGCGATCGCCAGGTCGAGGTTCTCGTTGAGCTCGTGCCGCTCCACCAGCCCGGTCTGCAGGGCGGGCTGGTAGTGGCACCACTGGCGGCGCCCGGCCGCCTTCGCCGAGTAGAGCGCGAGGTCGGCGTGGGTGAGCAGTTCGGCGGCGTCGACGCTGTCCTCGGTGGTCGCCACGCCGATGCTGGCGCTGACCCGGACGGCGCCCGCGCTCAGCTTGAACGGTTCGGCGAACACGGCCAGCACGTTGCCGGCGATGGTGTCCACGTCGCCGGGGCGGAGCGCGTCCTCGACCAGCACCGCGAACTCGTCACCGCCGAGCCGGGCGGCCGTGTCGGAGCTGCGCAGCGCGGTGGAGATCCGCAGGGAGACGGCGACGAGCAGTTCGTCGCCGACCGCGTGGCCCTGGGTGTCGTTGACCACCTTGAAGTCGTCCAGGTCGATGAAGAGCACCCCGGTGACGGCCCCGCTGCGTTCGCCCCGGGAGAGCGCGTGGCCGACGCGGTCCTGGAACAGCACCCGGTTGGCGAGGCCGGTCAGCGAGTCGTGGAACGCCCGGTGGGTCAGCTCGCGCTCCATCTGGCGCTGCTCGGTCACGTCGCGCAGGGTGAGCACGAGGCCGCCGACCGTGGGGTCGTCGCGCAGGTCGGTGTAGCGGACCTCGGCCTCGATCGGGGTGCGGTCCTGGCGCAGCAGCCGCCAGTGCTCGCGCGGCTGGTCGCTCCGCGGCGGGTCGGCCGGGCCGCGCATCCGGGCCAGTGCCCTGCCGACCTCCCGGCTGTCCTCGGGCGGGACGAGGTCGGTGAGCAGCGTGCCGTGCAGGTTCGGGTAGCCGAGCACCCGCTCGGCGGAGGAGGAGGCGTAGCGCACGCCGTCGTCCGCGTCGATGATCAGGATGACGTCGCTGGCGTTCTGCACCAGGGTGCGGAAGTACAGCTCGCTGTTGCGCCGGGCGACCTCCTGGCTCAGCACGACGCGTTCCACGGCCAGCGCCGCCTGGGCGGCCAGGATCTCCAGTGAGCCCCAGAGGCTGGTCAGCTCCTGCTCGGTGCCGGTGACCACCAGGGCGCCGATCGCCGGGTCGCCGGAGGGCCGTTCGGACAGGCTGAGCGGGCAGACCAGGGCGCAGGGCATCCCGCCCAGGTGGTCGGGCAGGTTGACGGACCCGACGGGCAGTAGCCTGGTCTCCCGGTCGGCGGCGAGGGCGAGCACCTCGTCGTCGGCCTCCGAGGGCGGGGGGTGGGGGTGGGACGATCCCTGGCCGGCGCGTCGGACGTGCAGCACGCCCGACCCGCCCGCCGCTGCACCTCGCGCCGCCCCACTGCTCGCCGAGGCCCCGCCCGGCTCGCCGCCAGCCCCGCCCGCCTCGCCGCCGGACTCGGCGACCGCCAGCAGGGCCACGTGCCCCGGCTCGGCGGGCATCAGCGTGGAGGCGGCGGACTGGACGGCGTCCGCGACCTCCGAGACGGTGACCGCCGCCGTCAGCCGGGCGCCCGCCTCGCGCAGCGCGCGTTCCCGGGCCACCGCCTGGCGCCGGGCGACCACGACGACGGCCAGCCGGGCCAGCACCAGCAGGTAGAGCAGACCGGAGAAGGCGCCGATCACGCCCGCGTTGTCGGTGTTCCCGGCCAGCGACTCGATGATCAGGATGGCGGGGGCGATCAGCGAGGCGAGGGTGAGCAGGGCGAGCCGGGCGGCGGAGAGATCCGGCTGCTGGGTGGGGACGGGCCTGGTCAGCTCGACCATCGAGGGGTGCAGCGCGGCCGCGCCCCAGGCGGCGTAGAAGGCGGCCCAGCCGAGTTCCACGCCGGTGCCGATCTGCCAGGTGCCGTGCAGCTGGATCAGCCCGTAGAGGATGTCCGAGGTGAGCAGGCCCAGTGCGCCGACGGTGAGCAGTTGCAGCGAGCGGGACTTGCCGCCGCGCGGGGTCAACAGGCGCAGCAGCAGGGCGAGCACGACCACGTCGCCGAGCGGGTAGGCGATCGAGACGGCCTTCTGGAGCCAGGTGAGGTCCGGGTTCCGGGCGTACGGGAGGATCAGGTAGATCCAGGCGAGCAGCGCCAGGCCCAGGGTGATGATCAGCGCGTCCAGCAGTCCGGCGCGGTCCTGACGGGCCGTGCGCCAGCGGATGAAGCCGAGCAGGCCGAGCGCGTACAGCACGAACTCGGTGAGGTAGAAGCCGTCGCCGACCGAGGGGAACGGGTTGTTGAGGTGAAGGATGTCCAGTTGGAGGGCCTGCACCGCCTCGCCGGTGGTGAAGCTCAGGTTGGCGAGCGCCAGCAGGTACCAGAACAGCGGGTGCCGGGGGCGGTTGAGCCGGACGCCGGCCACGATGGCGGCGACGCCGCCGAGGCCCATGCCCGTCCACCAGATGATCCGCAGCCCGGGGTCGGTGAAGTAGATGCCGGTGAACAGCACCATCCAGATCAGATAACAGACCATCAGGCGTTGGCGCCGGTGAGTCAACGAGGCTACCTCCTCCACGACATCACCCCGCCGGTCGGGCGGGGGAGTGCGGGCGAGGGCGGACGGTGCGGGGCGGATCGGTCATGGCGGCTCGGGGATCGGACGGGGCGAATCGGAGTTGACGGGGGCTGATCCGCCCACGGGTCACCGGCGTCCGGCGATGTTCGCGACGGACGTTCCCGGTGTGCCCTGAGTGCGTATAGTCGGAATTGTCGCACCTCCCAGCATTCTGCCGCTTCAGCACGAGGTCAAGCCGGTGGATGACGCACCCGACAGCGCACAGGGCGTACGAACGGATGTGAGCTCCGGACATCACGCCGTGGTGCGCAACGATGACGGTCAGTACGCGATCTGGCCAGGGGGATTGACCGTGCCGGGCGGCTGGCGCCCGGTGTACGGGCCGGCGGGACGGGCCGAATGCCGGGCCTGGGTGGACCGCAACTGGTCCGGGCCGGGGTCTCCGGTGGCCCGCGCGGGATTCGCGCAGACGGCGCACGGGCTGTTCCGGGCGCGGGCGGCGCACGACCCGGACGCGATCGCCGTGGTCGGCGGGGGAGACACGCTGACCTACCGCGAGTTGGACGAGCGCAGCGACCGCCTGGCGGCCGTGCTGCGGGCGCGGGGCGTGGGGCCGGAGCAGGTGGTGCCGGTGTGCCTGGGGCGCGGCGTCCAGCTGGTGGTGGCCTGGCTGGGGGTGCTCAAGGCGGGCGGGGCGTTCCTGCCGCTGGACCCGGCTCACCCGGAACGGCGGCTCGCCGGGCTGGTGGCGGACTGCGGGGCGCGGGTGGCGGTCACGGACAGCTGCGCCCTCGACGGCGTCGAGTCACTGCGACCGGACGCCGGCGAACCCGCCGGGCACCCGGGGAAGGACGCCGCCGATGCGGGCGCCGATGCGGGCGCCGACGCCGCGCCGGACGACCTCGCCTACCTGATCTACACCTCCGGCACCACCGGCCGCCCCAAGGGCGTCCCGGTCACCCACCGTTCGCTGGTGTTCACCCTCGACCGTGTCGTCCACGCCTACGGGCTGGCACCGGGCGAACGGGTCCTGCAACTGGCCGCGCTCGGCTCGGACACCGCGCTGGAGCAGGTGTTCTCCGCGCTGCTCGCCGGGGCCACGGTCGTCCTCGGCGGCGATGGCGGCACCTGGGCGCCCACCGAGCTCGTGCAGCGGCTGCCGGAGCTCGGTCTGGCCGTCGCCGACTTCACGCCCGCGTACTGGCACCACCTGCTCGACCTGCTGCCGCCCGGCGGCCCCGGCCCGGTGGGCCTGCGGCTGGTGGTGGTAGGCGGGGACGTGGTGCACGCCGACGACTGCCGCAGCTGCCTGCAACGGCTGCCCGGCGTCCGACTGCTCAACGCGTACGGCGTCACCGAGGCCGCCGTGACCTCCCTGCTCTGCGAGGTCAGCCCGGACCTGCTGGACGCGCCCACCGCGCCCGTGCCGATCGGACGGCCGCTCCCCGGCGTCCGGGTGCACGTGCTGGACGAGCGGCTGCGACCGGTCCGCCCCGGCGAGCGGGGCGAGATCCACCTCGGCGGGCCCGGCCTCGCCCGCGGCTACTGGCGCAGCCCCGGGCTCACCGCCGAGTCCTTCCTCCCCGACCCGTACGCCCCGATGTCCGGTGAGCGGATGTACCGCACCGGCGACGCGGGGCGCTGGCGGGCGGACGGGCAACTGGAGATCCTCGGCCGCTTCGACGACCAGGTGAAGGTACGCGGGCACCGGGTCGACCCGGCCGAGATCGAAGCCGTCCTCGCCGCCCACCCGGCCGTGCGGCAGGCCAGGGTCGCGGCCGACGGCACCACGTCGGACGGCGGCCGGGCGCTCACCGCCTACTACACGCCCGGCGCCCCGGCGGTGCGGCCGGCGGCGCTCCGGGCGTTCCTCGCCGAGCGGCTGCCGGAGTATCTGGTGCCGGCCGCGTTCGTGCCCCTGGAGGCCATGCCGCTCACGGCGGCCGGGAAGGTCGACCGGCGCCGGCTGCCGCACGCCCCGGTGCGGACGGGCCCCGCCGGGCCGCCTGACGCGCGGTTGCCCGACACCCGGCCGTCGGACACCCCGCAGCCGAGCGCGGTCGCCGCCACCGCGCCGCCGGGCACCGCGCCGCCCGCCACCGGGGACGCCGCCACCGGGCAGCCGAACCCCGTGGAAGCCGCCGTCGGGCAGCTGTGGGCGGAGCTGCTCGGCGCCCAACTCATCGTCCCCGAGGACGACTTCTTCGCCCTCGGCGGCACGTCGCTGCTCGTCATGGAGCTGCTCGCCCGGGCCCGGCTGATGTTCGGTCTGGACGTCACCCACGTCCGCACCCTCACCCGGGCACTGCTGCGCTCGCCCGTGCTGCGCGACTTCGCGGCCGCCCTGCAGTCCGCCCGCACCGGTGGGGCCGCCCAGGGCGAGGCCGCCGTCGACTGGTACGCCGAGGCCCGACTCGCCCACCCGGTGGGGCAGTCGTGGAGCCCGGCACCCAGCCGGGCGGAGCCCGCCGAGATCCTGCTCACCGGTGCCACCGGCTTCTGCGGCACCCATCTGCTGCACGCCCTGCTCGCCACCACCGGGGCGCGCATCCACTGCCTGGTCCGCGCCCCCGACGCCGAACACGCGATGGAACGGCTGCGCGCCGCCCAGCAGCGCTTCCTGCGGCACGACCTCGCGGACGACCGGGTGGTACCGCTGGTCGGCGACCTCGCCGAGCCCAATCTCGGGTTGACGGACGACCGGTTCAACTGGCTGGCCGGGCACCTGGACGCCGTCCACCACCTCGGCGGACTGGTCAACTTCCTCTACCCGTACCACCAGTTGCGTGCGCCCAACGTCGGCGGGACCCGGGAGGTCGTCCGGCTCGCCGGACACAGCCGGGGCGTACCCGTGCACTACCTCTCCACCCTCGCGGTGCTCGCGGGGTTCGGCTCCGCCGGTGTCCGGGAGGTCACCGAACGCACGCCGCTCGCCCACCCCGAGCGGCTCGGCGTCGGCTACGTCGAGAGCAAGTGGGTCGCCGAACAGCTGCTGCACAACGCGGCGGCGGGCGGGCTGCCGGTCACCGTGCTGCGCACCAACGACGTCACGGGTGACCTCGCGGCCGGGGTGATGAACACCGGCACCGAACTCTGCGCCCTGATCAAGTACTTCGCCGACAGCGGGACTTACCCGGACGCGCGGCTCCCGCTGGACTTCGTCCCCGCCGACCGCTTCAGCCGCGCGATCGCCCACATCGCCGCCCACGCACCCGCCGACGGCGAGGTCTACCACCTCACCTCGCCCCGCCCGGCCGGGCTCGCCGACCTCGCCGACCGGCTCCGGGCGCGCGGCCACCGGATCACCCGCGTCCCGTACCCGGAATGGGTGCGGCGCCTGGTCCGGTTCGCCGCCGCGCACCCGACCCACCCGATCACGCCGTTCGTGCCGCTGTTCGTCGACCGCGCGCCGGGCACGGAACTGTCCATCAGCGAGCTGTACTTCCAGCCGGTGTTCCCGCGCTTCGACCGGGCGAACACGGAGGACGCCCTGGAGGGCAGCGGGATCGAACTCCCGGACGTGGACGCCGGGCTGCTGGACCACTACCTGGACCGGCTGGAGGCGGAGGGGTTCCTGTGACCACGGCGACACCCTTCGACCGACTGGGCGCCCAACTCGGCCCCGGCGAACGCCCGGTGGCCCTCGGCGGCGCACTCGGACCGGACGAACTGCTGGAGGCCTACCGGCGCGGCCTGTTCCCGATGCCGGCGGCGGACGTGTACGCCAGCGCCTACAACGAGGCGCTGTACGGGGAGGCGGTCGAGTCCGGTGAACTGCCGGTGCTGCCGGGCGGCGAGGACCCGTACGCGCTCGCGTGGTGGTCGCCGGACCCCCGGCCGGTGCTGCGCCCCGACGCCGTACGGCTGCCCCGCCGGCTCGCCCGGCGGCTGCGGGGTGCGGAGCGCTGGTCGACCACCGTCGACCAGGCCTTCGACGAGGTGCTCGCCGGCTGCGCCGATGGACGTCAACCCACCTGGCTTACCAGCGAGTTGGCGGAAGCCCTGGGGGAGCTGCACGCCCGCGGCGCGGCGCACAGCGGGGAGGTCTGGGAGGGGGAGGAACTGGTCGGCGGGGTGTTCGGGGTCGCCGTCGGGCCGGTGCTGAGCCTGGACTCGATGTTCCACCGCCGCCCGGACGCGGCCCGGGTCGCGGTCGCCGACCTCGGCGCCCGGTTCGGCGCGGCGGGCGGCCGGCTGCTGGACGCGCAGTGGGACGGTCCGTACGTCCGCAGCCTCGGGGCGGTGCCGATGGAGCGCTCCCGGTACCTCGCGGAACTGGGCGGTGCCGCCCCGACGGGCATCCTGCCGGGCGAGCGGCTGCCCGTCGCGCGGCTGGTCTGAGCCGACCTGAGCCGACCTGAGCCGACCTGAGCCGACCTGAGCCGACCTGAGCTGACCTGAGCTGACCTGAGCTGACCTGACCGGGCCTCACCTGAGCGGGCCTGAACCTCAACCGGCCTGGGCCGGCCTGAGCTGCGGTTTCGCCAGTCCTTGGCCTGTCTTCGACAAAGTTATTCCCCGTCAGTAACATTGCGCCGCGTGTTCAAACCCTCGATAGGCAGGGCCGCACCCGTCGCCCTGCTCACCCTCATCCTCGCCGGAACGGCTGCCTGCGGTCCCGCCGGCAACAGCAGCGCCCCACAGGCCGCCGTCGAACCGGTCGCCGCCACCGGAACCGCCGCCGACACCGGCGCGTCCGCCGCCGGGGGCAGCCCGGCGGCAGCCGCCGCGGCCGGCGGCGCAGCGCGCGCCCGAGCCGGAGCCGCGACCCCGAGCCACCCCGCCACCGGCGGCACCGCCCAGGTCACCACCGCGCCGGCCGGCGACAAGCTGGCCGCCATCGGCAGCCCGGCCAAGGACGGCCGCGCGGTCACGGCCGCCACCAAGGCCCTCCAACTCACCGTGTACGACCCGGCGAAGGGCACGGCCGTGCTCGCGGCGCCGAGCCCCGGCGCGTCCTCGAGCGCCTCGCCGAGCGCCACCCCCGGCGCGACTCCGCCCTCCACCCCCGGCGCGAGCGCCGGCGCGGCGGCCGCCGTTCAGCCGGGCCAGCTGATCGCCAGCCCGCCCACCGCCGCCGCGCCGCAGGGCGCGCTGGTCGCCGTCACCGGCGTCAACCCGGGCGCGGGCAACACCCTCAACCTGACCACCCGCCCGGCCACCCTCTCCGAACTCCTCGGCGGCACCGAGGCGGACGGTCAGGTACCGGTCGACGCACACGGCATCACCGTGACTCCGCTGGTCAAGGACCTCAAGGCGACCGTCGGCGCCGACCTCAACGGCGTGCGGGCCGACGCCTCCGGCACCCTGGAGGTCAACGTCAAGGCCCCCGTGCCGCTGCCCGAGGGCGCGAGCCTGGACGCCTCCGGCTCCCTCCAACTGCACCCCGCCGTCCACTTCGCCTACCACGGCGCCCAGGCCACCGGCCCGCGCACCGCCTCCATCGGCTTCGACCTGGGCGCCCACGCGCATTGGAAGGTCACTGGGGACGTCACCCGCAACACCGGCGCCGCGCCGATCCGGGTGCCCTTCGCCAAACTGCAGGCCAACCCGGTGCTGACCGTCGCGGGCCTGCCCGTGGTGGTCAACCTCGGCCTCACCTGCTACCTGGAGGTCAGCGCCGACGGCCAGGTCCACCTGGAGACCGAGCAGGACGCCACCGGCACCTGGGCCGTCCGCGCCGACTACACCGGCGGCAAGGGCTGGACCTCGGCCACCGACGCCGACACCAAGGTCTCCCCGGTGCACGTCCGCCTCAACGGCAAGGCCGGCGTGCGCGCCGCCCTCGGCGCCGAGGTCAGCCTCGGCCTGTACGACACCGTCGGCGTCGAGACGACGGTCGCCCCCTATCTGAGCGCCAAGGTGGAGGGCTCCCTCGCCGTCGACCTACCCGGCAAGGGGCCGCAGGCACAGGGCAGTTGGGCGCTGGTCGGCGGCATCGACCTGAACGGAGCGCTGACGGCGCACCTCAAGATCTTCGGCACCCCGATCGTCGAGGGCAAGCTGCCGCTGCCGCCCTTCCACCGTGAATGGCCGCTGCTGAGCGGCTCGGCGTCGCTGCCGTCCCCGCGCCCGAGCAGCAGCTGATCGACGACGGACGAGAGAGGAGTGGGGGGGGGGGGGGGGGGGAGGGGGGGGCGCTGTTCCTTTTTTTTTTTTTTTTTTTTTTCTTGTT
This sequence comes from Kitasatospora sp. NPDC029312, assembly GCF_055569215.1. Lineage (NCBI taxonomy): Bacteria > Bacillati > Actinomycetota > Actinomycetes > Kitasatosporales > Streptomycetaceae > Kitasatospora > Kitasatospora sp. NPDC029312. Next base: position 74,933 of record NZ_JBVHXY010000041.1, read on the forward strand.
TGGTGTTTGTCCCCCTCCCTCCCCCTTGCCAGGGGTGCGAAGATATCGGGATA
>NZ_JBVHXY010000042.1:0-73980 GCF_055569215.1 Kitasatospora sp. NPDC029312
CCGGTCCGGCAACAACGGCTCTATTCGCGCCCACTGCGCGTCAGTCAACGACACATCCGGACCAACGATCCGATGATCGGAAAGAAACGCCCTAGGGGCCCGACTGACCGGGAGCGGCCTGCCGGGCGTGGGCACTCACCTGGACGGGCCGCCCCGGTCACGGCCGGCGTCAGCCGGTGAAGCCCAGCTCGGCGAGGCTGCGCTCGATCCTGGCGCGGTGGGCGGCCTCCCAGTCGTCCAGGGTCTCATCTCCCGCACCTCGCCGAGGTCCCGGATCAGGCCGTCGGCCAGGGCGGTGGGGGTGTCCCGGAAGCCCGCGAAGTCCTCCTCGGTCGCGAAGTCCTGCTCCGCTGTGAAGTCCTGTGCCATGCCGCCTCGTTGCTCCGTCGTCGGCCGAAGATGATCGGATGACGGGAAGACTAGGACGGGGGCCGGAACACGGGTTCACCGGTTCCCGCCGGGCCCGTTCCCGGGCCGCCCGGCCGCCGTCCCTCAGTCGTGGAACGTCGGCTCAGGCGTAGAACTTCAGCAGCTCCGGCACCACCGCCTCGGCCGCCACCTCGTGGGTCTGGTCGGCCAGCGTCCGGTACTCGGCGCCCGGCACGGCCGCCGCCACCGCCCGGGAGGGCGCCCGCAGCAGCTCCGGGCTGGCGCCGCCGTCCAGGACCAGGGTCGGCACGGCGATCCCGGCGAGGAGGTCGACCGGGACGGTCGCGCCGGTGCCCGCGCCGAGCGCCGCCGCGTCGTACGCCAGGGTCGGCGCGACCGCCTCGAACACCGGCCACACCGGGGCGGAGCGCATCCCGGCCAGCATCTCCCCGGGCATCCCGACGAAGGTCATGAAGGCCGCGACGGCGTCGCCGCGCCGTCCCTCGGCGAGTGCCGCCTCCAGTTCGGCGACGTACCCGACGAAGCGCTCGCTCTGCGCCTGCTCCGTGCTGAACGGCGGCTCGTAGACGGCGAGTCGGCTCATGCCGACGCCCGCGGCGGCGGCCCGCAGCGCGAGCGCGGCGCCCGAGGAGATGCCGAACACGCGGGCCGAGCCGCCGGTCGCCGCGATCACGGCGGCCAGGTCCTCGATCTCGCGCTCCACCGCGAAGGGCGCGGTGTCCCCGCTGCCGCCGCGGCCGCGCCGGTCGTAGGCCCACACGGTGTGGTGGGCCGAGAGCTGCTCGGCGAGGGCCACGCCCGGGTCGAAGGCGCGGTGGCCGATCGCCCCGTCCACGAGGACGACGGCCGGGCCTGAGCCGGTGACGGTGCAGGCGAGGGTGGTGCCGTCGGCGGAGATCACGGTGGTCATGGCGGTGCTCCTTCTGTCGTGCGAGTCGGTCGGAGGGGTAGACCGGAGCTCGCCGCAGAACTCATCGCCCGGGCCGGAAAGTTTTTCTGGGGGTTCTGCGGCGGCACCGGTGGGGGCGGGCACCGGGAGGCGCGCCGAGATGTTTCACGAGTAAATTATCTGTTAACCTTTTCGTATGGTCACCCCCGCCCAGTTCCGCCAGGCACTCCGGGTCGGCCCGCCCGGAGACGGCTGGCACAAGCCCGCGCTCAGCGCCGTGGCCACCCTCGGCACCCTCAACCTCACCCTGCTCGCCCTCGGCCGGCTGGACCTCGCGCTCTACACCTCGGCCGGCGGCCTCGGCGCGCTGTACGGGCACGGCCTGCCGTATCGAGCCCGGGCCCGGACGCTGGCCGGCGTGCTGCTCGGTACGGTCCTCAGCACCGGCGCCGCCCTCACCGCCGCCGCGCTCACCCGCGACGCCGTCGTCCTGGTCGCGGTGGCGGCCGCGCTCGCCGCGCTGCACAAACTGCTCTGCGACGCCGCCCGGATCGGCCCGCCCGGCGCCCTGATCATCACCTTCACCACCGCCGGCTGCGCCTTCGCGCCCCAGCGGCTCACCGACGTCGCCCCGCACCTGGCACTCACCGCGCTCGGCGCCGCACTGGCCTGGCTGGTGTGCATGGCCCCGGCGCTGCGGCGCCCGTACGGACCGGAACGGATCGCCACCGCCCGCGCGCTGGAAGCCGCCGCCCGCCTGCTGCGCACCGAACCGGGCCCACCGGACGCCGTCGCCCGTACCGCCCTGGTCGGCGCGGTCGACGCGGCCCGGCGCAGCCTCGCGCTCTCCTCCCCGGCCCGGCGGCTCGCCCTCGGCGACGCGCCCGAGCGGCTGCTCGTCCACGCCGAGGCGGCCCTCGCCGGGCCCGCCGACCCGGCGGCCGCCGACCGGTACGCCGCATGGGCCCGTGACCTGCGGCGCGGCCGCCCCCTGCCGTCGCCGGAACTCACCGAGGCGGAGGCCGCCGACCTGCGCGCCCACCGGCCCGGCCCCCGGCCCCCGCTGCGCGCCGCGCTGCGGCCCGGCTCGGCGCTGCTGCCGATCGGCCTGCGGGTCGCGCTCGGCTGCGCCGCGGCCGGCTGGCTCTCGCTGGCGCTCGGCGTCGGCCGTCCGTACTGGGCGGTGGTCACCGCGGCCTCGGTGTTCCAGGCCAACAGCACCCTCTCCGGGCAGCGGGCGTTGCAGCGGGTCCTGGGCAACCTCCTCGGCCTGGCGCTGTTCACCGCGGCGGTGCCCCTCGCCCGCTCCGGCCCGGTGGCGCTGATCGCGCTCGGACTGCTGTGCCAGTTCGGCGCGGAGGCCGTGATCGCCCGCAGCTACTGGTTGGCCACCGTGTTCGTCACTCCGATGGCCCTGCTGATGACCGAGTTCGCGGGCCCGCAGGCCGCCCGGACACTGGTCGCCGACCGCTGGCTGGACACCTGCGTCGGCGCGCTCACCGGCCTCGTCGCCTGCCTGCTGGTCACCAACCGCCGGACCGCCGCCCGGCTGTCCCGGGCCCTGGCCGGAGCCGAGACCGCCACCCACGCGGCCCGGACCGCACTGGCCGCCCTGGCCGCCGACCGGACCGGATCGGCCGCCGCCCGGGCGGCACTGGCCGCCGCCCTGCTGGAACTGCGCGAGGCCGCCGACACCGCGACCGGCGAGTGGCGCCGCGCGGACCTCCCGCACCAGCGCGCCGCCGACACCGAGCAGCACGCCCACCACCTGCTGGCGGCCCTCCTGGAGCACCGGGGCACCGGAGTGCGCGCCGTCTAGGATCGACCGAACGGGTCGGACGCGGAAGGGGAGCAGCGCACGTGGAGGACGTCGTCGCAGGTGTGCTACGCCAGTGGGAGCGCGCCTACCCGGGCCTGGACACCGGCCCGATCGCCGTCCTCGGCCGGATCAACCGCTGCGCCGCACTGCTCCAGCAGACCCCCGACCCGCTCACCCGGGCCGGCCTCACCCGCGCCGAGTTCGACCTCCTCGGCGCCCTGCGCCGGCTCGACCGCGAGCTGACCCCCACCCAGCTCGCCCGGGAGAGCTTCGCCTCGGGCGCCGCCGTGACCAAGCGCCTGCGGCTGCTGGAGGAACGCGGCCTGGTCAGCCGCCGCACCGACGACCGCGACCGCCGGGTCGCCCACCTCTCCCTCACCGACCCCGGACGGGACCTGGTCGACGGCCTGATCCAGGAACTCGTCGCGTACGACCGCGAGCTGCTCTCCGGTCTCACCCCTGACGAGCAGGAGCGCCTGGCCGAAGCCCTGGCCGGTCTGCTCAACACCCTGGAGGGCACCATCGGCCGCACCCTGCGGTGAGGACGACGGGCTCCTCGGCCGACCGGTCCTGATCGTCCGGTCCCGCTCCGGTCGACCGTTCCCTCCGGTCGACGGCCGCCTCCGGCAGAGCCGTTTCGGTTGCTTGATCGGCCCCGGGCGGTGCGCCGTTCGGCGTAGCCTTCGTCCATGGCAGAGAGCAAGGCCCGGAAGACCGCGACCGAGACCGCGACCAAGGCGGCGGCTCAGGACCCGACCGTGACGGCGGCCGTGCAGGGGACCGCGCCGAGGGCGGCGAAACCAGCCGTGAAGGCGCCCGCGGCGGCGCCCGCGAAACCGGCCGGGAAGCCGAGGAAACCGGAGTCGCACCTGGCGATGGTGCGGCGGGCCCGGCGGATCAACCGCGAGCTGGCGGAGCTGTACCCGTACGCGCATCCGGAGCTGGACTTCGAGAACCCGTTCCAGCTGCTGGTGGCGACCGTACTGTCGGCGCAGACCACCGACCTGCGGGTGAACCAGACCACCCCGGCGCTGTTCGCCCGGTACCCGTCGCCCGAGGACATGGCGGCCGCCAATCCGGAGGAGCTGGAGGAGATCATCCGTCCGACCGGCTTCTTCCGGAACAAGGCGAAGTCGTTGATCGGCCTCTCCGTCGCGCTGCGCGACGAGTTCGGGGGCGAGGTCCCGGGCCGGCTGGCCGACCTGGTCACCCTGCCCGGCGTCGGGCGCAAGACCGCCAACGTCGTCCTCGGCAACGCCTTCGGGGTCCCCGGCATCACCGTGGACACCCACTTCGGGCGGCTGGCCCGGCGGTTCGGCTGGACCACCGAGGAGGATCCGGTGAAGATCGAGCTGGCCGTCGCCGAGATCTTCCCGAAGTCCGAGTGGACGATGCTCTCGCACCGGGTGGTCTTCCACGGCCGCCGGATCTGCCACTCCCAGAAGCCCGCCTGCGGAGCCTGCCCGATCGCCCCGCTCTGCCCCGCGTACGGGGAGGGCGAGACCGATCCGGAGAAGGCGCGCAAGCTGCTCAAGTACGAGATGGGGGGCCAGCCCGGCCAGCGGCTGAAGCCGCCGTCGGACTTCCCCGGCGAGGCGGCCGCCCGGGCCGACGCCGCCGCCCACCACGGTCGGGTCGCGGACCTGGCGGTGGAGGCGTGATCCGGGGGGCGATCGAGCGGGACGGACTGCCGAAGTGGCTGGAGCCCGTCCGGGAGGCGGCCGAGCGGGTGCTGCCGGAGCAGCTGAGCCGCTTCCTGCCGCCGACCGACGGCGGTCGGGCGGCGGCGGTGCTGATGCTGTTCGGTGAGGGCCCGGACGGTCCCGACCTGCTGCTGATCGAACGGGCCCGCTCACTGCGCTCGCACGCCGGCCAGCCGTCCTTCCCGGGCGGCGCGCTGGACCCGGAGGACGGCGACCCGGACGGCCCCGGCCCGATCGCGGCGGCGCTGCGCGAGGCCTGGGAGGAGACCGGGCTGGACCCGGCCGGGGTGCAGGTCTTCGCCGAGCTGCCCCGGCTGTACATCCCGGTGAGCCGTTTCGTGGTGACCCCGGTACTGGGCTGGTGGCGCGAGGAGTCGCCGGTGCACCCGGTGGACGAGGGCGAGACCGGCGCGGTGTTCCGGGTGACGATCGCCGACCTCGTCGACCCGGCGAACCGGGTCCGGCTGCGGCACCCGTCCGGGCACATCGGGCCGGCCTTCGCCGTCGCCGGGCGACTGGTCTGGGGGTTCACCGCCGGGGTGATCGACCGGGTGCTGCACCACAGCGGGCTGGAGCTGCCCTGGGACCCGGCCCGGGTCGTCGACCTCTCGGACGACGCCCTCGCGCTGGTCCAGGGCGACCTCGAGCACTCCCGCGCCCTGCCGGGCGGCGACGCCGGGACCTCGTGACGGTCCGTCGGCGCGGCCGGTCCGCCAAGCGTGGGAGGGTGTCCGAGTGAACGTCCTGGATGTGCTGCTGGTCCTCGCCGCCGTCGGATTCGCCGTTTCGGGCTACCGGCAGGGCTTCGTGGTGGGTGTCCTGTCGCTCGTCGGCTTCCTCGGCGGCGGCCTGCTGGCCGTCCAGCTGCTGCCCCTGCTGCTCGACCACCTCAGTCCCGGCACCACGTCCTCCGTGGTGGCCGTCGTGGTGGTGATCGTCTTCGCGGCGATCGGCCAGGCGGTCACCGCGCACTTCGGCTGGAAGCTGCGCGGGCACATCGACCGCCGTCCGGCCCGGGTGCTGGACGCGTCCGGCGGCGCGGTGGTCAACGTGATCTCGATGCTGCTCGTCGCCTGGCTGATCGGCTCCGCGCTGGCCGGGACGTCCCTGCCGACGGTCTCCAGGCAGGTCCGCTCCTCGGCGATCCTCGGCGGCGTCCAGAACGCGCTGCCCGGCGACGCGCCGAACTGGTTCTCGGACTTCTCCAAGGTGCTCGCCCGCAACGGCTTCCCGCAGGTCTTCAACCCCTTCGAGCACGAGCCGATCACCCAGGTCGACACCCCCGACCCGGCGCTGGCCGGCAGCGCGGCGGTGGCCAGGGCCCGGCAGAGCCTCGTCAAGGTGGTCGGCACCGCGACCTCCTGCGGCAAGACGCTGGAGGGCAGCGGCTTCGTCTTCGCCCCGCACCGGGTGATGACCAACGCCCACGTGGTCGGCGGCGTCGACGAGCCGACCGTGCAGATCGGTGGCGTCGGCCAGCTGTACGACGCCACGGTGGTCCGCTACGACTGGCAGCGCGACATCGCCGTCCTGGACGTGCCCAAGCTGAACGCGCCCCCACTGACCTTCGCGGGCGAGGCCAGGACCAACGACAGCGCGATCGTCGCGGGCTTCCCCGAGAACGGCGCCTTCAACGTCCAACCGGCCCGCATCCGCGGCCGGATCCAGGCCAACGGCCCGGACATCTACCACCGCGGCCAGGTGGTGCGCGACGTCTACTCGGTGCGCTCGCTGGTCCGCCAGGGCAACAGCGGCGGCCCGCTGCTCACACCGGACGGCCAGGTGTACGGGGTGGTGTTCGCCAAGTCCCTGGACAGCGCCGACACCGGGTACGTGCTGACCGCCGCCGAGGTGCGCGACGACGTCCAGGCGGGCAGCACCGCGAACAGCCGGGTGGACACCCAGGGCTGCGCGCTCTGACGCCGGCCGCTGCGAGTCGAGCCGGCCGCTGCGGGCGGCTCACTCGCTGCTGGCCGAACCGACTCGCTGCGGCCGGATCGCGGTCGGCCCGACTCGCGGTCGGCCTGACTCGCGGTCGGCCCGACGCGCTGAAGGGCTGTCGGCACAAGATCCGTCGCCCCGTCAGCCCGCCCTGATAGCCTCGGCCGCGCTCACCCGTTCGGCTCAATCCGGCGCCGTCCCGGAGTGAGCTCACCGGGAGGTCGTGGCAGTCCGATGATGGGTCATTCGCACGCGGTGAGCGGGGCGATGCTGTACGCGGCGTCCGCTCCGTTCCTGCCCCCGCTGCTCCTACACACCAAGCTGGAGCCGGCGGACATACTGATGGGCACGGTGCTGTGCGCTGGGGCGGCCCTGCTGCCGGACCTCGACCACCACGACGGCTCGATCGCCAACTTCCTCGGCCCGGTCTCCAAGGTGCTCTGCCGCTTCGTGGCCTGGATCTCCGGCGGCCACCGGCACGCCACCCACTCGCTGCTGTTCGTCGCGCTGATGGGCGGCGGCACCTGGGCCGGCATCACCTACCTGGGCCGCTACTTCACCCTCGGGCTGACGTTCTTCCTGCTGGCGCTCGCCATCCGGGCCCTACGGCTCTGCCCGCCGAGCAACGGCCCGGAGGCGTGGATCACCGTCATCGGCCTGTCCGCGCTCGGCACCTTCGGGATGAACACCTGGCTGCCCAACTCGCCCGGCTGGCTGCCGTACGCGGTCGCCCTGGGCACGCTGGCGCACCTGTTGGGCGACTGCCTGACCAAGAAGGGCGCGCCGCTGCTGTGGCCGCACAAGGAGCGCTACGAGATCGTGCTGATCAAGCGCAGCGGCAACAACGTCGAGACCAAGGTGCTGGTGCCGATCATGTCGGTGGCGACCTTCGTCCTGCTCTGGTTCACCGCGCTGTCGCCGACCATCGTGAACTGATCTCCACCGCTCAGCCCGTCGAAGCGGCGCGAGGCCTCAGGTCTCGCGCCGCAGTCGTGCGCCCACCCACCGGGCGCGCCGGCCGAGGATGCGCGGGATGCCGAGCTGCCGTTGCACCCCGCGCCGACGGCCGTCGAGACCGTCGAAACCGAGGTCCTCGGCCCAGTCCGGGCGGGGCGTGGAGCGCTGGGGGCTGTTGTGGCGTCGGCCGCGCGGGGCGCCGCCGCGATCGGGCATCCAGGTCATACCGGAATGGATGCCCCTGGGCCGGTGGGGGTAACCGCATGGACTTCGCCGAAGTTGGCCTATGCGCTTGTCATATGAGCGTCATAATCGCGGAGTTGGGGCTGTCAACCCCTCCGTGGTGACCAGCCGAGCCACCCCGGACGGTCACTCCCTGTGGTGACCCACCCAGTCCAGCAGCTCGGCGGTGAAATCCTCCGGAGCCTCCTCGTGCGGGAAGTGCCCGACCCCCGGCATCAGCCGCCAGCGGTACGGCGCCGCCACGTACTCGCCCCCGCCGAGCGCGGTGTGCGACAGCAGGACCGGGTCCGCGGCGCCCTGGACGTGCAGCGTCGGCGCGGTGATCGGCTTCTTCATCCGGCGCGCGAACTGGATGCCGTCGGGGCGGGCCATCGAGCGCAGCAACCAGCGGTACGGCTCGATCGAGCAGTGCGCCGTGCTGGGGATCTGGATCGCCTGCCGGTACGCGTGCACCGATGCCCCGTCCAGCTTGGTCGGCCCGGCCCACTCGTCCAGGTAACGGCCGACCTGCGCGGCGTCGTCGGCCACCAGCCGGCGTTCCGGTATCCAGGGGCGCTGGAAGCCCAGCACGTGCTCGAATGCGGCCATCTGCTTGCGGTCGGTCAGCAGCGCCCGGCGCAGGTCGCGCGGATGGGCGGCGGAGACCACGGTGAGGCTCTGGATCACCGACGGGCGCATCACCGCCGCGACCCAGGCCAGGGTGCCGCCGGAGGCGTGCCCGACCAGGTGGGCCCGGCGCTCGCCGAGCGAGCGGATCACGCCGGTGATGTCCAGGGCGAGGTTGCTCGGGTCGTAACCGCGCGGGGTGCGGTCGCTGCCGCCGATGCCGCGCAGGTCGAGGGCCACCGCGCGGTAGCCGGCCTCGGCGAGCGCGGTCAACTGGTGGCGCCAGGCCCACCAGTACTGCGGCCAGCCGTGCACCAGCAGCACCAGCGGACCGGCGCCGAGCTCGGCGATGTGGAAGCGGGCGCCGTTGGCCGCGAGGTCGCGGTGCGTCCACGGGCCGGACTGCCGGATGCTCCAGGCCTCCTCGGCGCTCTGCTGCCGGGTCTCCGATTCGGTCTGCTGTCCCGTCTGCGATCCGGTCTCCGGTCCGGTCTCCGGTCCGGTGGTCCCCTGCCCGGCGGTCTCCTGCTCCGGGACCGGCGCGGGGCTGGAATCGGCGGACGGCTGCGCGGCAGCGGGCTTCTGGTCAAGCGGCATACCGAGAGCGTGTCACATCCGTGTGCCGGACACGTGCCCGGCACTCGCTCTCGGCGGGTCCGGGTACGTGTCCGGCGGGGTCGTGCGGGATGCTGGTGGGTTACGGGATGCGGCCCAGACCCCGGTCGATCTCCTCCTGGGTGGCCGGGCGCGGCCGGGCGTTCTTCAGCACCTCGGCGGTCTTCTGGACGCCCTCGATGGTGCGCTCCGGCTTCTGGATCTTCTTGATGAAACGCCAGGCCACGAACCCGACCAGCGCCGCGAGGATCAGGTGGACGGCGGCCGAGAGCACGAACGACCAGCCCATCGGCACGCCCAGCCAGTGGAAGAAGAAGGCGATCGCGATGCTCACCATCGGGACGGCGGCCATGGCGAGCACTCCGGCGACGGCGAAGAAGACGCCGCCGGAAACACCGCGCTTGACGTCCGCCTTGATCTCGGCCTTGGCGAGCGCGATCTCGTCGTGGACCAGTGCGGTCAGGTCGGCGGTGGCCGCCGCGAACAGCTGCCCCACCGAACGCTCGCCCTCGTAGGGCGCCCGGCCGTTGCTGGACGGGTCTGCGGCTCCTGCGGGCATCAGCGGTTCTCCTCTGCTGCTGTTGCGGCATGACGCCGTCGCGGGTGCGGTTCCGGTGCCGGTGGGGCTCCCGGAGGCGTCAGTGGGTTGTCGACAGCTCAGAATCATGCCCCTACCGGTCAGTCGGACACCACTCCGGGGCCCCGCAGGAGGGACGTGTCACGGCTGCGGCGAATGTTCCGAGTGCCTCCGGAAGCGCTCGGAGGGGGCGGCGGAGTCACGCTTCGGGGGTGACTCGGCCACCTGCCCCGGAGCCCTCGCCGGGCTGAGGGCGGGAGGAGCCGGCGGTCCGAGCCCGCCCGGCCGGATCGTCCTCCTGGTAGACGTCCGGCACGCCGTCGCCGTCCGCGTCCCGGTCCTCCTCCTCGCACAGCGCGCGGTAGTGCCGGTTGCGCAGTTTGAGCAGCACGGTGGCGAGCAGCGCGCAGAGCAGCGAGCCGACCAGGACGGCGGTCTTGGAGCGGTCGGCGAGCGCGAGGTCGTCCTGGAAGGCCAGTTCGCTGATCAGCAGCGAGACGGTGAAGCCGATGCCGGCGAGCACCGAGAGGGCGAACATGTCGGCCCACTTGAGCTGCGGGTTCAGTTCGGCCCGGGTGAACTTGGCGGCCAGCCAGGTGCCGCCGAATATGCCTACCGTCTTGCCGACCAACAGGCCGGCCACGATGCCGAGCGGGGTGGCCTGGGTGAACACCTCGTGCAGCGTCGAGCCGGAGATCGTCACCCCGGCCGCGAACAGCGCGAACAGCGGGACGGCCAGTCCGGCGGAGAGCGGACGGACCAGGTGCTCGATGTGCTCGCCGGGGGAATGCTGCTCGTCACCCTCCCGGTGGCAGCGCAGCATCAGGCCCATCGCGACGCCCGCCACCGTGGCGTGCACGCCGCTCTCGTGCATCAGCGCCCAGATCACCACGGCCAGCGGGACGAACAGGTACCAACCCGTCACCCCGCGCCGGTGCAGGAACCAGAACAGCACCAGCCCGGCGAAGGCCAGGCCGAGCGCCCAGAACTTGATGCCGGAGCTGTAGAAGACCGCGATGATCAGGATTGCGATCAGGTCGTCGACCACGGCCAGGGTGAGCAGGAAGGCACGTAGGGCCGAGGGCAGGTGACTGCCCACCACGGCCAGCACGCCCAGTGCGAAGGCGATGTCGGTGGCGGTCGGAATGGCCCAGCCGCCCGGGTGGCCGCCACTGCCGGAATTGACCAGGGCGAACAGGATCGCGGGCAGGGCGACGCCGCAGACGGCGGCGATCACCGGCAGCAGTGCGGCGCTCGGGGTGCGCAGCTCGCCCGCGACGAACTCCCGCTTGAGCTCGATGCCGGCCACGAAGAAGAAGATCGAGAGCAGGCCGTCCTTGGCCCAGTCAGCCAGGGTGAGGTCGAGGTGGAGCGGGGTCGACGGACCGACGGTGTGTTCGAGCACGCTCTCGTAGGCGTCCGGCCAGACGTTGGCCCAGATCAACGCGACCACGGCGGCGGCCAGCAGCAGCACGCCGCCGACCGTCTCGGTGCGCAGGGCGTCGGTGATGAAGGCGCGCTCGGGCAGTGGCAGCCGGCCGAAAAGCTGCCGGCGGAGGGTCGTCGGCTCGTGGACGGGCGGCTGGTCGGTCACGCGGGACCTCCTGAGGGGCTGGGAGCGGCAACGGATGCACGGGTGGTGCAGTTGCCGACCAGACTTCCCGGCGCGCCCTGTGACGCCCGATTCCTGCTCAAGGATCTAGATGCGTCCTTAACAGCTTAGCGGGACGTCCAGGCTGACTTCCGGATTGTCCTATTCAAGGACTTAAGCCCTGCGAACCGGTTCTGCACTCCTGGGAGGGTCACCGGGCACCCGGACGGCCTCAGCCGCGTGCAGTCGGGTGAACGTCTCGCTGTCGTCGATCGTGGACGTCGGCCGGTTTGGTCACCAGCGGCCCGGATCGCTGCGCGGCTCGGATCGCTGGGCGGGGGTGGAGCGAGGTGAGGCGGGACGGAGTGGGGAGCGAGGGGGGCGGGACGGAGTGGGGAGCGAGGTGGGGCCGGTCGGGGCTCGGCCGTCCGGTGGGCGTGACGAAGGGGCCCCGGGCGGTGGTGTCCGCCCGGGGCCCCGGCTGCCGGCCGCTCCGGCGGCGTGTGCAGCAGGTGCTCAGCGCCTCAGCTGTTGCCGCCCGCCCGGGGCAGCTGGGCCTGGATCTGGCTCATCACCGAGCTGTCGGCGAGGGTGGTGGTGTCACCGACCTCGCGGCCCTCGGCGATGTCGCGCAGCAGGCGGCGCATGATCTTGCCGGAGCGGGTCTTCGGCAGTTCGCCGACCACCTTGATCTGCTTCGGCTTGGCGATCGGGCCGAGCGTGCGGCCGACGTGCGCCCGCAGCTCCTCGACCAGCTCGGGGGTCTCGGTGACGCCACCGCGCAGGATCACGAAGGCGACGATGGCCTGGCCGGTGGTGGCGTCGGCCGCGCCGACCACGGCGGACTCGGCCACCGAGGGGTGCCCCACCAGGGCCGACTCGACCTCGGTGGTGGAGATGTTGTGGCCCGAGACCAGCATGACGTCGTCCACCCGGCCGAGCAGCCAGATGTCGCCGTCCTCGTCCTTCTTGGCGCCGTCACCGGCGAAGTAGCGGCCCGCGAAGCGCGACCAGTAGGTGTCGATGTAGCGCTGGTCGTCGCCCCAGATGGTGCGGAGCATGGACGGCCACGGCTCGGTGAGCACCAGGTAGCCGCCCGAGCCGTTGGGGACCTCGTTGGCCTCGTCGTCGACCACGGTGGCCGCGATGCCCGGCAGGGCGCGCTGGGCGGATCCCGGCTTGGTCTCGGTGACGCCCGGCAGCGGGCTGATCATGATGGCGCCGGTCTCGGTCTGCCACCAGGTGTCCACGATCGGGCACGTGCCGCCGCCGATGTGCTCGCGGTACCAGATCCAGGCCTCGGGGTTGATCGGCTCGCCGACGCTGCCCAGCACCCGCAGCGAGGACAGGTCGAACTTCGCGGGGATGTCGTCGCCCCACTTCATGAAGGTGCGGATCGCGGTGGGCGCGGTGTAGAGGATCGTCACGCCGTACTTCTGGACGATCTCCCAGAACCGGCCCTGGTGCGGGGTGTCCGGCGTGCCCTCGTAGATGACCTGGGTGGCGCCGTTGGAGAGGGGGCCGTAGACGATGTACGAGTGGCCGGTGACCCAGCCGATGTCGGCGGTGCACCAGTAGACGTCGGTCTCCGGCTTGAGGTCGAAGACGGCGTGGTGGGTGTAGCTGGCCTGGGTGAGGTAGCCACCCGAGGTGTGCAGGATGCCCTTGGGCTTACCGGTGGTGCCCGAGGTGTAGAGGATGAACAGCGGGTGCTCGGCGTCGTGCGCCTCGGGGGCGTGCTCGGTGGACTGGCGCGCCGTGATCTCGTGCCACCAGACGTCGCGGCCCTCGGTCCAGGCGATCTCCTGCTCGGTGCGGCGGATCACCAGGACGTGCTCGACGCCCTCGACCTTGGTGAGCGCCTCGTCGATGGCCGGCTTGAGGGCGGAGGCCTTGCCACGGCGGTAGCCGCCGTCGGCGGTGATGACCAGCTTGGCCTGGGCGTCCTGGATGCGGGAGGCGACGGCGTCGGCGGAGAAGCCGCCGAAGACCACCGAGTGGGTGGCGCCGATCCGGGCACAGGCGAGGATCGCGACGACCGCCTCGGCGATCATCGGCAGGTAGACGGCCACCCGGTCACCCTTGCGGACGCCGAGCTCCAGCAGCGCGTTGGCGGCCTGCGAGACCTCGTCCTTGAGCTGGGCGTAGGTGATCGAACGGCTGTCGCCGGGCTCGCCCTCGAAGTGGATGGCGATCCGGTCGCCGAGGCCGTTCTCGACGTGGCGGTCGACGCAGTTGTAGGCCACGTTGAGCTTGCCGTCGGCGAACCACTTGGCGAAGGGCGGGTTGGACCAGTCGAGCGTCTCGGTCGGTTCGACGGCCCAGCTCAGGCGGCGGGCCTGCTCGGCCCAGAAGCCCAGACGGTCCTCGGAGGCCTGCGCGTACGCGGCCGCGGTGACGTTGGCGGCTTCGGCGAGCTCTGCCGGCGGGGCGAAACGCCGCTCCTCCTTGAGCAGGTTGGCCAGGCTCTCGTTGCTCAACGCGCACTCCTCATCGAGTCATGATCTGGGGCGATCCCGTGCGTGGGGATTGTCCCGTGTGTCCCAGCGCACAGCTCACCAGGCGAGAGGGGCAGTTGACAAGAGGCTATGGGTAATTGGTGTAGACCTTTGACCGATCGCCGAACGGTTGACTCTGCGTTCCGCCGCGCTGGGACGGAGGAGTGCTCAGTGGCAGGTGGGCCCGTGCCCCGGCCCGCCCGGCGGGGACACGGGCCCGGCTCTCACGCGGCCAGCTGGGGGCCCTCCTCGCTGCCCTCGGCCGTGACCCGGCCGTCCTTTCTCACCCGTTCGGCCGAAGCCCCGTCAGGCGCGCGGCTGTCGGCGGGGGCTGCCGTACCGGCCTCGGCGCGGGTCTCGCTACGGGTCTCAGCGCGGGTCTCGGTGCGGGCCTCGACCGGGCTGAACGTCCCGGCGGCGCGGTCCAGGACGTAGGCCTGGGCGGTGGCGAAGTCGAAGTACATCCCGACCAGCCGCAGAGTGCCCTCCTCGACCCGGCGCTCCACCGCCGGGTTCGCCAGCAGCTGGTCCAGCTGCTGCACCACGTTGGTGAGGCAGAGCTGCTCCGCGAGGTCCACCACCGGCCGGTCGGCGAACTCGGCCGGCGCCCGCCGGAGCCGGTCCAGCGAGCCGCGACCGTTGCGCAGCCAGCGGGTCAGCGGGGTGGGCGGACCGGGGCGCTCGTGCACGCCGTCCAGCAGGGCCTTCATCGCGCCGCAGCCCGAGTGGCCGCAGATCGTGATCGAGCGCACCTCCAGTGCCTCGACCGCGTACTGCACCGCGGCGGCCACCGAGTCGTCGGCCGCACCTGGCTCGAACGGGGCCGGCACCAGATTGCCCACGTTGCGGACCGTGAACAGGTCCCCCGGACCGCTGTTGGTGATCATGCTGGTGACCATCCGGGAGTCCGCGCAGGTCAGGAAGAGCTGCGAGGGCGTCTGGCCCTCCCGGGCCAGCCGGGCGAGTTCCGGCCGGATCAGCGGGGCGGTGTGCTGCTGGAACCCCCGGACGCCGTCCAGCAGTCGACCGTGCGGGTCCTCCTGCTGCTCGATGCAGTGGTGGCCGACCCAGGGCGTCCAGGCGCGGCAGCGGTGCGGGCCCGGCGAGCTGCCCGCGCGGATCGTGCCGTCAGGGTCGAGCACCTCGTCCTCCTGGCGGCGCGTCATCATCGAGACCCGCCCGCCGGCGGCCTGGCGCCCGATCCGCCAGCTGTGCAGCGTCTCGTACGCGGCGTGGTCCAGGAAGGAGCCGTCGTGCACCACGGTGACCTCGGCGTCGGAGGGGATCGAAGCCAGCGCCCGGCTCAACCGGGGGACGGCCGTGAAGGTGAGCGGCCCGTGGGTCCGGACGGTGACCGAGCCGTCGGGGCGGGTGTCGACGTCCACGTGGGCGCGGGTCAGCCGGTAGAGCGCGAGCAGGACGGCGGTGCCGGCGCCGAGTCCGACACCCCACAGGACCCCGAAGGCCACCACGGCGAGCAGGGTGATCAGATAGACCGGGAATTCGCGGTGCCGGTGCACCTTGCGGATGTGCGCGAAGCTCACCATCTGCAGTCCGACCACCAGCACCAGCGCGGCCAGTGCCGCCAGCGGGATCCGGCGCAGTCCGCCGGTCAGCGCGAGGGCTGCGGCCAGGACCCAGACACCGTGCAGCACCGAGGACCACTTGGTCTGCCCGCCGGCCCGGATGTTGGCGGTGCTGCGCACGGCTCCGCCGGCGATCGGCAGTCCGCCGACCAGGCCGCTGACCATGTTGGCGAGGCCCTGCCCACGCAGCTCGCGGTCGAGGTCTCCGGTGCGCTGGGACATCCGGTCGACCGCGACGGCGGACAGCAGCGACTCCACGCTCGCGACGGCGGTGACGGTCAGGACGGCGGCGAGCACGGCGGAGAGCGAACCCTGCGGCAGCGCGGGCACGAGCGAGTGCGGCTGCCAGGCGGGCAGTTCGATGTGGGCCAGCCGTAGGCCCAGGGCGAAGGCGAGTGTGGTGGCGACGGCCACGGCGGCCAACGGGCCCGGCACCTTGGTCAGTCGGGCGCCCCATGGGCCCGCCCGCCCCGGGAGCCGGCCGAGCCGGGGCCAGCCCAGCAGCACGGCCACGGTCACCGTGCCGACGAGCAGTGCGGGTGGATGCGGCCCGGCCAACTGCCCCGGCAGGGCGAGGACGTTGGCGATCGCGGAGCTCTGCGGGGAGCCGCCGAGGACGACGTGCAGCTGGGCGATGGCGATGGTGAGTCCGACCCCGGCCAGCATGCCGTGCACGATCGCGGGCGAGACGGCGAGCGCCGTCCTGGCCACCCGGCGGACACCGAGCAGGAATTGGAGCAGTCCGGCGGCGACGGTGACGGCGCAGGTGGCCTGCCAGCCGTATTGGCCGATCAGCCCGGCGGTGATCACGGTCAGCGCGGCCGAGGGGCCGCTGACCTGGAGCGGGGTGCCGCCGAACAGCCCGACCACGATGCCGCCGACGGCCGCCGCGGCGAGCCCGGCGGTGAGTGGCGCGCCGGTGGCGAGCGCGATGCCGAGCGAGAACGGCACGGCGATCAGGAAGACCACCAATGAGGCGGAGAGGTCCTGGATCCAGTGGGTCCGGGTGCCCCGGGCGTCGGGGCCCGGTGGTGCGTGGTCGGTGGTGTCGGAGGCGATGGGGGCGCTGGAGATGTCGAGGGTCATTGTCTTCCCGTCTGTCCGGGGGAACGAACGCAGTCAGGTCCGGCGGTGAGTCCGGGGTGGGGCTCCGGGGCGGATCGGCTGTCGTGGGTCGCGACGGTGTGGCGGGATGGCGTGGGCGCGGCGGGGAGTGCGGGTGTCACCGGCCGGCGTTGACCATCAGGCCCGCCAGGGGCCTGGGCGAGGTGCGGGATGTCTTGCCGAGGGCCATGGGGACGGACCGTCAAGGCTCGGTAAACCGAGAGTAATGAAAGCTTTGCACGAGGTTCTTCGGGTGGGAAGCGGAAATCCCCTGATTCACCCCATTGGGTGGTGTCCGAACGGGCGGGAATCTGCTGGTGGCGCGCCATGCGGCCGACATGTGAACGGGCCGCCGCCTCCCCGGAGCGAGGGGAGACGGCGGCCCGTTCGGTTCGCGGCGGCGTCAGGCGTTGGCCCCCGCCGGGGCGGTCCGCCCGCCGTCGGCCGCGAACCCGTCCGCGTGCTCACCCAGCACGAAGTCCTCGTCCACCTGGGTCGCCAGGTCGACGCCGACCTTGGCGTTGGCCCAACTCTCCGCGTTGCGCCGGTGGAAGAGCGCCGCCTGCTCGGAGTACCGGCGCGCGTCGCGCCGCCCGTACGCCGCCTCGGCCTCGCTCTGCAGCTGCTCCAGCACGGCCCGGTTGGCCGGCTCCAGCGACTTCAGCGGCGGTTCGGCGCCCTGTTCCAGGCGGCGCACCCAGTCCGACTGTCCGAAGGTGGTGAGCAGGTCGTCGCCGACCTCGCGGCGCAGGAAGGCCAGGTCGTCGGGGCCCTGGACCTTGTTGCCGATCACCCGCAGCTGCACGCCGAAGTCCTGGGCGTAGTCCCGGTACTGGCGGTAGACGGAGACGCCCTTGCGAGTCGGCTCGGCCACCAGGAAGGTGAGGTCGAAGCGGGTGAACAGGCCGGAGGCGAAGGAGTCGGAGCCCGCGGTCATGTCGGTGACCAGGTACTCGTCCGGGCCGTCCACCAGGTGGTTGAGCAGCAGCTCCACCGCACCGACCTTGGAGTGGTAGCAGGCCACCCCGAGGTCCTCCTCGCTGAAGGCGCCGGTCGCCAGCAGCCGGACCGAGCCCTCGTCCAGCGCGATCGGGCGGGCGCAGGAGGCGTAGATTGGGTTCTCCTCGACGATCCGCAGCAGGCGCGAACCGCGGCCGGGCGGCGTGGTCTTGATCATCTCGTCGGCGGAGCGGATCAGCGGGTTGCTGCCGCGCAGGTACTCCTTGATCTCCGGCAGGTGTGCGCCGAGCGAGGGCAGTGAGGCGGCCTGGGCATCCGTCAGGCCGAGGGCGGGGCCGAGGTGCTGGTTGATGTCGGCGTCGACGGCGATGACCGGCCGGCCGACGGCCGCCAGGTGGCGGATGAACAGTGCGGACAGCGTGGTCTTTCCGCTGCCCCCCTTGCCGACGAAGGCGATCTTCATCTGGGGCTCCGGCTCTCGCTCTGGGCCCTGGACGGGCCGCCTGCTCGGGGGCGCGGGTGCGGTGGCGCCCCTAGTTGGAAATAGTTATCGTCTCCGATAGTGGCCATGCTAGCCGGGGTTTGGGCTCCGGCGGGTGAGGGAAGTGAGGATTGCCTCGAACGGGTGATGCGGGGTTGCTGTTCCGGAGGGGTGGCTTGTTCATTACTCTCGGGTAGGTGAGCACTGGAACAGATCCCCTCGCCCCGCTGGCCCAGCTCCCCGGGGTGCCCGACGCGGTCGCCGAGGTGCGCAAGGCCGTCGACCGGCTCTACGGCCACCGGGTCATGCGCCGCCGCGCGGCCGAGGTCACCTCCGAGTCCGCGCTGCGCGGCGCCCGTGCGTCGGCGGCCGTCGCCGGGGCCGACTGGCCGCTGGAGGAGGTCCGGCGGCGTACTGACTTCGGTGCCGACGAGGAGGCCCGCACGGTCGGGGCGGCCCTGCGGATCACCGCGGAGGCCGGCCAGCTGCTGAGCGTCTGGCGGCACTCGCCACTGCAGGTGCTGGCCCGCTTGCACCTGCTCGCGGTCGGTGACGCCGACTCGGCCGCCGGCCGGCCGCGGCGGGCGGGGGAGGGAGCCGAGGACCTGTTCCCGCTGGAGCTCAAGCCGGTGGACAGCGTCGAGGTCGACGTCCCGGTCGGACCGCTGCCCGAGTTGCCGCCCGCGCCGGACGCGGACGAGGTCGCGGCCCGGCTGGACCAGCTCTCCCGGCTTCTGGTGGCCCGCGCGGAGGGGCAGGGCGTGGGGACGCCCGCCTTGGTGGTCGCCTCCGTAGTGCACGGCGAACTTCTCGCCCTGCGGCCGTTCGGCGCGTACAACGGCGTGATCGCGCGGGCCGCCCAGCGGATCGTGCTGATCGCCGAGGGGCTCGACCCGAAGTCGATCTGCCCGGCCGAAGTGGGCCTGGCGGAGCTGGGCACCGACGCCTACCGGCGGGCACTCGCGGGTTACCTGGGGGGCACGCCCGAGGGCATGGCGGCGTGGATCGCCCACTGCGGGCGGGCGCTGCGGCTCGGCGTGCGGGAGAGCACCGCGGTCTGCGAGGCGATGCAGCGCGGGATGGTCTGACCGGGCGGCCCTGCGCGGGTCGGCTCGGTCGGGGCAGCCCCGGACAGCAGGATGCGGCGGCACCTGATCCTGCAGGGTGCCGCCGCTGGTGCAGATACCGGGTGACCATGCATGCACCGGAAGTGCCGATCAGGCGGGGATCCTGCCCGTTCGCCTGGTCCGGCGGCCCGACAGCGGGTCGGCTGCATGTGGGTGCTCGGCTATCTGTACACGCGGTCCGTGGGGCCTGAACTGCGTTGTCGGTTTGACCTCTTCGGTCCTGACCGGGTCTCGCGGGCCGTGCTTCATTTGTATCGCGTTTCCGCCGAAAGGGGAACCCGAATCGAGAAGTCTGTGCCGATTGCCTGTTTTGGGGCATTCGGGTCGATCCGGGTCGATCCGGGGCCTCAGGCGGCGGGGCGGCGCCGGCGGGCCAGGTACCAGATGACCCCGGCGGTCACCAGCGCCGTCCCGACCGCCACCGCGGTCAGCACCGAACCGCTCGGCGCGGAGAACTCCGGCAGCCGACGCCGCAGTTCCACCGGCCGGTCGAAGACGAGCACCGGCCATTCCCGTGCCTGTGCCTCCTTGCGCAGCGCCCGGTCCGGGTTGACGGCCGAGGGGTGGCCGACCGCCTCCAGCAGCGGCAGGTCGGTCGACGAATCGCTGTAGGCGTACGACTCGGCCAGGTCGTAGCCCTCCGTCCGGGCCAACTCCCGGATGGCGGCGGCCTTGTTCTCGGCGTAGGCGTAGTACTCGATCTCGCCGGTGTAGCAGCCGTCCTCGACCTTGAGCCGGGTGGCGATCACGTGGTCCGCACCGAGCAGCTCGCCGATCGGCTCGACCACCTCCGAGCCGGAGCTGCTGACGATCACCACGTCCCGGCCGGCCGCGTGGTGCTGCTCGATCAGGGAGGCGGCCTCGTCGTAGATGATGGGGTCGATCAGGTTGTGCAGGGTCTCGGCGACGATCTCGCGGACCTGCTGGACGTTCCAGCCCCGGGTCAGCGCGGAGAGGTACTCGCGCATCTTCTCCATCTGGTCGTGATCCGCACCGCCGACCAGGAAGACGAACTGCGCGTACGCGCTGCGCAGGACGGCCCGACGGTTGATCAGGCCGCCCTGATAGAAGGGGCGGCTGAAGGCCAATGCGCTCGATTTGGCGATGATGGTCTTGTCGAGGTCGAAGAAGGCGGCCGTGCGCGGTCCGCTCGGCCGGGGACGGGCGGGCGCGCCCGGTTCCTCGGGCCCGGTGGTGTCGCCCTGGGACTCGTCGGCGTGGTCGTCGGCGTTCTCGGTGGTGTCCACGGGAACCGAGGATAGAGGGAGCTGCAAAACACCCCGCCATTCGGTGTACTCGCGGGCGTGCGGGTTTGTGTTTCTGGCCGCTCGGGTACACCATGGAAGTCACGGATCGTTCGCGACCGTGCTAACCCGGTCCGGCTCCTCCCCCCCGAGTCGGGCTGTGGATAGACGACCCCCGCTCTCCCCCCCGGCGGGGGTCGTCGCACGTCCGGGGCCATTTTCAGGGCTCGAAGGCCCTTCGCGGCAGCTTCTGCGAGCGCTCCGCCGACGGTGTACGGGCGGTGTCCACGGCTCGGTCCGTCCATCCCCTTTCGTCACTCTGCGTTGCCAGTTGCTCATGTCGACGCTGCTCGGGCAGACCGCTTCCGACCGGAGCCGCCGGGCCGTCGCGACGGGGGCGTGGAAGGCGCGAAGGGCGCGCCGGAAGAGTCCTCGGCCGGGGGTGCGGTGATCGGCCGGTTCATCTCCATGACCCCCATTCGTCAATTCTTCGCCGATTAGCCCCCCGCCCGGGTGAACGTTTTCATCCACAACCCCGGAGTTATCCACAGGCAATCGGAACGTGGATGACGTAATCCGGATCTCCCCCCCACCGTGATGGTCGGCGGCGGTCGCCGGGCAGAGCCTCATCCCCTTCCTCTCCGGAGGTCTGTCGGGCGGCCGTCCGCCGGCACCATCCGACGCGCGTCCCCGGCCCATGCGGCCGGCGACGCAGAGGGGAGAACACCGATGTCGACACCGATCGCCGACCACGTCACCGCCGAGGGCCCGTCGGCCTCCGGCCCGCTCGTCGTCACCGAGGACGAGGGCCTGGCCGAGCACCTGCTGCGGCTGTGCGCGGCCGCGGGTACCGAACCCCGCCTGATCCGTGGCGAGCCGCCGCCGCGCGAGCTGTGGGAGGGCGCCCCGCTGGTCCTGGTCGGGGACGACCAGGCGGAGCGCTGCGCCGGCCTGAGCAGGCGCGGTGGGGTGCTCCTGCTCGGGCTGGACCTGGACGACCCCGGGGTCTGGGTCAGAGCCGTCCAACTCGGCGCCGAGCACGTGCTGTTCCTGCCCGACGCCGAAGCCTGGCTGCTCGACCGGATCGCCGACGCGGCCGAGGGCGTCGGCTCCCCCGCGGTCACCGTCGCCGTGATCGGCGGCCGGGGCGGGGCCGGGGCCTCGACGCTGGCCTGCGCCCTCGCGGTCGCCGCCGCCCGCACGGGCCGGCGGACCATACTCATCGACGGTGATCCGCTGGGCGGCGGGCTGGACATCCTGCTCGGCGGCGAGACGGCCCGCGGACTGCGCTGGCCCGACCTGGCCGGTTCGCGCGGTCGGGTCAGCGGGGCCGAGCTGGCCCGGGCCCTTCCGGCCCTCAAACGGCTCTCCGCGCTGTCCTGCCTCTCCTGGGACCGGGGGGACACCCTGACGGTGCCGGCGGAGGCCATGCGCAGCGTGCTGGCCGCTTCCCGGCGGCGCGGCGGCCTGGTGGTGGTCGACGTGCCGCGCCACCTCGACGCGGCCGCCGGACAGGCGCTGGAACAGGCCGACCTGGCGCTGCTGGTGGTCCCGGCCGAGCTGCGCGCGGTGGCGGCCGCCGACCGGGTCGCGGCGGCTGCCCGGATGCGGCTCGGGGACGTCCGGGCGGTGGTCCGGCCGGTACGGGCCGGCGGGCTCCCGGCGCACCGGATCGCCCGCGGGCTGCGACTGGAGCTGGCCGGGGAGTTGGAGCCCGAGCCGGGCCTGGCCGAGGACGTCGAGAACGGCGTACCGCCCGGCCTGCGGGAGAGCGGCCCGCTCGCGCGCTTCTGCGCGGCCTTCCTGAATCGGGTACTGCCGCCGGTGCCGGCGGTCGGAGGAGGTGTGTACTGATGGTCCGTCTTCGCAGAACAGGCCCCCGGGGCGGCGCCCCGGGCGCGGGCGACGGTGTGCGCGAGCACCGTCCGCTCAGGAGCGTGCCGCCGCCCGGCGGGCCGCCCCAGGCCGGGCACGGGCCCTGCCCGTACGGCCGGACGGCCCGCGAGGAGCGGACGGCGGAGCTGGTGGACGCGGTACGGCTGCGGCTGGCCGAGTCCGGAGCCGCCCCGACGGCGGGCTCGGTCGCGGCCGTGCTGCGGGCCACCCGGCCGCCGCTCGGCGGGGACGAGGTGCTGGACACCGTGCGCTCGCTGCGCGCCGAACTGGTGGGTGCGGGCCCGCTGGACCGGTTGTTGGCGGCGCCGGACGTCACCGACGTCCTGGTGAACGGTCCGGACGAAGTGTGGGTCGACCGTGGCGGCGGCCTGCACCGGGCCGCCGGGGTCCGCTTCACCGACGCCGAGGCGGTGCGGCGGCTGGCCCACCGGCTGGCCACCGCCGCCGGGCGGCGTCTGGACGACGCCCGGCCCTGGGTGGACGCCCGTCTGCCGGACGGCACCAGACTGCACGCGGTGCTGCCCCCGATCGCGGCCGGCTGCACGCATATCTCGCTGCGGGTCTGCCGGCCCAGGCCCTTCACCCTCGACGAACTGGTGGCGGGCGGGGCGCTGCCGCCGGAGGGTGCCGACCTCCTGGCCGGCATCGTGCGGGCGCGGCTGTCACTCCTGGTCTCCGGCGGGACGGGATCGGGCAAGACGACGTTGCTCGCTGCGCTGCTCGGCCTGGTCGGGTCGGACGAGCGGATCGTGGTCGCCGAGGACTCCGCCGAGCTGCGGCCGGCCCACCCCCACGTCGTGCGGCTGCAGAGCCGGCCGCCGAACCAGGAGGGCCTGGGGGAGTTCACCCTGCGGGATCTCGTCCGGCAGGCGCTGCGGATGCGACCGGACCGCCTGGTGATCGGCGAGGTGCGCGGGGCGGAGGTGTCCGACCTGCTGGCCGCGCTCAACACCGGGCACGAAGGTGGCGCAGGCACCGTCCATGCCAACACGGCGGCGGACGTGCCGGTCCGGTTGGAGGCGCTGGGTTCGCTCGCCGGGCTCGACCGGCCGGCGCTGCACAGCCAACTGCTGGCCGCGCTCGACGTGGTGGTGCACCTGGTCCGGGATCCGGGCACGGGGCGGCGCCGGGTGGCGGAGGTCCACACGCTGGCCGGCGACCGTGACGGGCTGGCTGTGACCACCCCGGCGGTGGCCTTCCCGGTGACCGGCGGCCTGGTGCCAGGAGTGGGCTGGCAACGGCTCGTCGCGTTGCTGGCGGCGCGGGGGGTGGCGCTCGCTGCGTCATCCGGAATGCCGCCCGCTGTGCCGCCCGGATCGGGGCCGGGGTGAGTGCGGTGGCGATCGCGGCAGCGGTGGTGTCGGCAGGTGAGGCGGCGCGGGAGCTGCGGTGGGTGGAACTCGGGTTCGCCGGGCTGCTCGGCGGGTGCGCGCTGACCGCGGTGGCGCTGCTGGGGAGATGGCGAGGAAAAAGGCGATGACATGGGAGGTGGTGATGTGATGCGGGACCAACTGGCTCTGTGGTGGACGGCGACGCTGTGCCTGGTGGCCGCCGCCGCGTGGCGGGCCGTGCAGGAGCAGCTGCCGGGTGGGCGGCGGTCCAGGCTGGTGCTGGCGGGCAGTGGTCCTCCGGTGCGCGGGCCGGCCCCGGAGCCGACGGAGCGACTGTGGGGCAGGATCCCGGGGCTGCTGGCGCCGGAACTGCTGCTCCTGCCGGTCGGCTTGGCCGCCGGACAGGTCGCCTCCTCGCCGGTGCCGGTGCTCGCGGCAGCGGTGGCCGTGCTCCCGCTGCGAAGGTGGCGGCTCCGGCGACGGCTGACGGCGGAGGCGGGGCAGCGGGCGGCGGCCGTCGTGGAGCTCTGCGCCGCGCTGGCCGGTGAGTTGCGCGGCGGCTCGACGCCGGAGCAGGCGCTCCACGTGGTGACCGCCCGGCTGGCAGCGGACGCGGACGGACTGCGCCGGCTCGGCGAGGAGCCGGTGGCCCGGCTGGCGGCCGGCCGCTACGGCGGCGATGTCCCCGCCGCGCTCCTGCTGTTGGCCGAACTGCCGGGCGGCGGTGGAGCGGCGGCCATCGCGGCCTGCTGGCGGGTCGCCTCCGAGAGCGGGTCGGGGTTGGCCGCGGCACTGGACCGGGTCGCGGAGGCGCTGCGCGCCGAACGGGCACTGGTGGAGGAGATCACCGGGGAGCTGGCCGGGCCGCGGACGACGATCGCCGTGCTGGCCGCCCTGCCGGGTGCGGGGCTGCTGCTGGGCGCCGGGATCGGGGCCCGTCCGCTGGACGTCCTGCTGCATACGCCCGCCGGCCTGGGCTGCCTCACGGTGGGGGTGGTGCTGGAGGGCCTGGGCGTGCTCTGGACGGCTCGCATCGTCCGGGCGGCGGCCCGGGGCGCGCTGGAGCCGCAGTGGGGCTCCAGCGGCGGTTCTCCGGCCGCGGAGGTTCGGGAGCCCGGTGGTGTGCACCGAGGACGCATGTGGGTGCGGGCGCTCGGTGGCGGAGCGGAGGTCGGGTGATGCCGGTCTACGCGTGGGCGGTCGCTGCCCTGCCGGAGCCGATGCCGGCAGCGGGATTGGGCATGGCGACGGCGGCGGTGGTGATGGCGTCGCTGGTGACGGGGCTGTTGCGCGGCCGGACCAGGCGACGGGCGTTGGCCTGGGCGCGGGAACGGGAGGAGATGCGGAAGCGAACCGGTTTGCGAGGACGGCGCGTTGGGCCGGGGCGGCGCGTGCTGCCGGCGCTCGGCGCCGGGCTGACGGTGGCGCTGCTGCTCGGCGGCCCCGCCGGGGCGGTCATCGGGGTGCTGGCAGCGGTGGGCGTCCACCGGTGGTCGGCGCGGGCGAGGTCGTCGACGGAACTCCGGGCGGCTCGCGAGGAGGAGTTGCTGACCAGGCAACTCCCGCTGGGATCCGAACTGTTGGCGGCCTGCCTAGGTTCGGCGGCGTTGCCCTCGGCGGCGGTGTCGGCGGTGGGCCGGAGCATCGGCGCGCCACTGGGCCCGCGGCTGGCGGCGATCGGGGCCGAACTGGCTCTGGGGGCACCACCGGAGCTCTGCTGGAACCGGCTGGGCGAACAGCACCCCTCGCTGGCCCCGCTCGGACGCTGCCTGGTCCGGACGAGCCTCAGCGGGGCGCCAGCGGCCGATCCGCTGATCGGGCTGGCCCAGGCGCAGCGGACGGCCGCCGCCTGCGCGGCCCACGCGAGGGTCCGCCGGGCCGCGGTGCTCGCCACCGCGCCACTCGGGCTCTGCTTCCTCCCGGCCTTCGTCCTGATCGGAGTGGTGCCGGTGGTGATCGGCCTCACCAGCCGCTTCGCCCAGGTGATGTGAATGAACGTCGGCTCCGGATCCGCCGGGGCCGCGGAACAGATCGGACAGGAGACATCGATGACCGCAGTGATCGCGATCAGGCCCGGCACCGGGCGACCGCTCCGGCAGTTGCTGGGGGCGTGGCGGCGGAAGAGCCGTTGGGCGAACGGCCGGGCGCGCTTGGAAACCCGGCGACGCGGCCGGTCGGACGCCGGGATGACCACGGCCGAGTACGCCGTCGGCACGCTGGGCGCCTGCGCCTTCGCCGCCGGGCTGTACAAGGTGGTGACCAGCGCGGCCATCACCGGAGCGCTGACCGAGATGCTGGAACGCGCCTTCCATGCCACGTAGGAGGGCGGGCGGCGGTGCCCCGCCGTGGTCGCTGTGGTCGAGCCGACGCGCTGACGGCGGCTTCGTCACGGCGGAGACGGCGGTGGCCCTGCCAGCGCTCGTCCTGCTCACCGCGATGCTGATCTGGGGCGTCCTCGTGGGGGCCGCACAGATCCGCTGCGTGGACGCGGCACGGATCGGTGCCCGAGCGGCCGCACGTGGTGAGACGGACGCCGCCGAACTCGCCCGTGCGGCTGCCCCGTCGGGGGCCGAAGTCCGGCTCGTGGTCACGGCGGACACGGTGCGGGTGGATGTGGACGCGCCGTGCGCGGCGCCCGGGAAGCTCAGCGGCCTGCTCAGCCTGCGGCTCGGCGCGCGGGCCGTGGCGGCTCGGGAGGACGTGCTGGCAAGCGGGGCGGGAGGTGGTGTTGCGCGAGCCTCGTGAACTGGCCGGCGACGCCCCGGCCGGATGGCTCGAAGGTGGCGGGCCGGCGGGCGTTACGGGTGGACCTCAGGTGGGCCGGGCTGCCGGAAGAAGTTCCGTGAGGAGGAGGTGGTGGTGCATGGCGCTGCTGAGCGGCCCTGGGCGGCCCGTGGGGCGGCTGGCAGGGCGGCTGGTGCGGGCGCGTGCGGCACGGGCCGCCGCTGGAGGCGGGCGTGGGTCGGATGCGGGTTCGGCGACGGTGTGGTCGCTCGCGCTGGCGATGCTGGGCGTGGCGGTGTTCGCCGCCACGCTCGCGGTCGGTGCGGTGGTCGCCGCCCGGCACCGGGCCGAGTCCGCCGCCGATCTGGCGGCCTTGGCGGCGGCGGACCGGCTGCTGCTGGATGCGGACGGCGGCTGTGGTCGGGCTGCCGGTATCGCTGCCGCGCAGGGCGCCGGCCTGGTGTCCTGCACGGTGGACCGGTCGGCGGACGCCGTCGAGGTGATCGCCGAGGTGCCGGTCGGGGGGCTCCCGGCGCGGTTGCCGGTCGGTCCGGCGCGGGCCAGGGCCCGGGCCGGACCGGTGAGGGCGCCGGTCACCGTCGCCGAGGACGGCCTGGGGGACACCCCGGGTGGTGCGGCGGTGGCCTCATGAATCGGCTGGCGCCCCGCCCTCCGGGCCGGGCCCGGTCCCGGCCTCGGGTGCCCCGGCCTCGGATACTCCGGCCTCGGGTGCCCCGGCCAGCAGGACGTCCAGCAGCAGGACGGCGGCCGCCTTGTCCAATGGGTCGTTCCCGTTCCCGCACTTGGGCGACTGGACGCAGGACGGGCAGCCGCGCTCGCACTCACAGGAGGCGATCGCCGCCCGGGTGGCGGTCAGCCACTCGACGGCCCGCTGGAAACCGCGTTCGGCGAAGCCCGCCCCGCCCGGATGGCCGTCGTAGACGAACACGGTGGGCAGCCCGGTGTCGGGGTGCAGCGGGACGGAGACGCCGCCGATGTCCCACCGGTCGCAGGTGGCGAACAGTGGCAGCAGGCCGATCGAGGCGTGCTCGGCGGCGTGGGCGGCGCCGGGCAGTTGGTCGAGCGGGAGGTCCGCGTCGAGCAGCTGGTCCTCGGTGACGGTCCACCAGACCGCCCGGGTGCGCAGGGTGCGGGGCGGCAGGTCGAGCTTGCTCTCGCCCATGATCTCCCCGGTGGAGATCCGCTTCCGGAGGTAGCCGACCACCTGGTTGACCACCTCCACCGAGCCGAAGCTGAGCCGGCCCTCGCCCCAGGGGACGGTGGTGTCGGTGTCCAGGACGGAGATGGAGGTGATGTCGCGGGCGGAGGTGGTGTACGGCGGGTCGGCCGGTTCGACCAGGGCGACCGAGTTCTCCAGGTCGAGTTCCCGGACCAGGTAGGTACGGCCCTGGTGGAGGTGCACGGCACCGGTGTGGACGGTGGTGTGAGCGGCCGCGGCGTCCACCGTGCCGAGCAGTCGGCCGGTGTCCGCCTCGACGACCTGCACCGGGCTGCCGCCGCTGCCGCGCAGGTCGACGGCGTCGGCGGCGCGTTCCCGGCGGGTCCAGTACCAGGAGCCGTCGGCGCGTCGGCGCAGCAGGCCGCGCCGTTCCAGCACCGGTAGCAGCGGTGCGGTGGAGGGGCCGAACAGTTCCAGGTCGGCGGCGGTGAGCGGGAGCTCGGCGGCGGCCGCGCACAGGTGCGGGGCGAGTACGTGCGGGTTGTCGGGGTCGAGCACGGTGGCCTCGACGGGCGCCGCGAACAGCGCTTCCGGGTGGTGCACCAGGTAGGTGTCCAACGGGTCGTCCCGGGCGATCAGCACGGCCAGCGCTCCCTGGGCCTCCCGACCCGCCCGGCCCGCCTGCTGCCAGAGCGAGGCCCGGGTGCCCGGATAGCCGGCCATCAGCACGGCGTCGAGGCCGGAGATGTCGACGCCGAGTTCGAGAGCGGAGGTGGAGGCGAGTCCCAGCAGCCGGCCGGAGTGCAGAGCGCGCTCCAGGGCCCGGCGTTCGTCGGCGAGGTAACCGCCGCGGTAGGCGGCCACCCGGTCGGCGAGCGGTCGGCCCAGCTGGTCCTGGGTCTGGAGGGCGACGAGTTCGGCGGCGCGACGGGAGCGGACGAACACCACCGTCCGGGTCTGGCGCTCGACCAGGTCGGTCAGCAGGTGCGCGGCCTCGGCGGTGGCGGTGCGGCGCACCGGCGCGCCGTGTTCGCCGACGTTCTCGGTCAGTGGCGGCTCCCAGAGGCCGAAGACCATCGGCCCGCGCGGCGAGGCGTCCTCGGTGACGGCCACGGCGGGCAGGCCGGTCAGGCGCCGGGCGGTGGCGGCCGGGTCGGCGGTGGTGGCGGAGGCGAGCAGGAAGGTGGGGGACGAACCGTACCGGGCACAGATCCGGCGCAGCCGTCGAAGCACCTGGGCGACGTGCGAACCGAACACGCCCCGGTAGCTGTGGCACTCGTCGACGACCACGTAGCGCAGCGACTTGAGGAAGGAGGCCCAGCGGGCGTGCGCGGGCAGGATGCCCCGGTGCAGCATGTCCGGGTTGGTGAGCACGTAGGACGCGTACTGGCGGACCCACTCGCGCTCCTCGGGCGGGGTGTCGCCGTCGTACAGGGCGGCCCGGACCCTCGGCGGGGCGAGTTCGGCGGCGCGGCGGCGCTGGTCGGCGGCGAGCGCCTTGGTCGGGGCCAGGTAGAGCGCGGTGGCGCCGCGCCCGTTGCGGGCTTCCGTGCCCTCCAGCAGGTCGCTGAGCACCGGAGCCAGGTAGCCCAGCGACTTGCCCGAAGCGGTGCCTGTGGCGATCACCACAGTCTGGCCGGTTTTGGCCAGATTCATCGCTTCTGCCTGGTGTGCCCAGGGCTGCTCCACGCCGACGGCGCGCGCGGAGGACACGATCTCCGGTCGGATCGACTCGGGCCACGGCGCATAACGTGCAGGTCGGGCGGGAAGGTGCTCCGTATGGGTGAGCCGGTCGGACCGCCCCCGGCTGGTGGCCAGGGTCGTGAGCAGTGCCTCGGGCAGGCTGTGTCGGGGCGGCATGAGGACCCAGTGTGTCACCGGCGTGACGGAGAATCGTCGTAAGCCATCGTGCGGCCATGGTCGCAAGTGGTTGAATGTGGCCGTGACGGCCGTACGGCCGTGGGTCGCAGCGCTGAGGCTTGCCACGCATTGGCTTGGCGCGCCAGGCTCGCGACCATGCGGTGGCGGCCGTCCGGCCGAGGATCGCACATGACGTAGCAAGGCAAGGTGCTGGAGGTTCCGTGGACCTGTCCCTGTCGACCCGCGCAGTCGGCGATCGTACGGTCGTCGAGGTTGGCGGCGAGATCGATGTGTACACCGCCCCGAAGCTGCGGGAGCAGCTGGTCGAGCTCGTCAACGACGGTAAGTACCACCTCGTCGTCGACATGGAGGGCGTTGACTTCCTCGACTCGACCGGCCTGGGTGTGCTGGTCGGCGGTCTGAAGCGGGTGCGTGCCCACGAGGGTTCGCTCCGCCTCGTCTGCAACCAGGAGCGCATCCTCAAGATTTTCCGGATCACTGGCCTGACCAAGGTCTTCCCGATCCACACCTCGGTGGACGACGCGGTCGCCGCGACCGACTGACGCGCCCGGGCCGGTCCCCGTGACCGGCCCGCTCGTTCCACGCGTCCGGGGCGCTGGGGTCTGTATGGGCCCCGGCGCGGCCCGGCCGTTCCGGGGCCGGTCCGGCCGGCCCACCGGGGCCGCATGTCCAGGCCCCCGTCGGAGTACCCCGAAGGGGAGAGATGGCAACCGTCGAACTTCGATTCAGCGCGCTTCCGGAGCACGTGCGGACGGCCCGGTTGGTCGCCGCGGCCGTCGCGAGACGGGCCGGGGTCGACGAGTCGGTGCTCGACGAAGTACGGCTCGCGGTCGGTGAGGCGTGCTCGCGCGCCGTGGGTCTGCACCAGCGCGGTGGCGTCGGCGGCACGATCCGCGTCGCGTTGACCGATCAGGAGAAGCGTTTCCTCATCGAGGTCGAGGACGAGGCCGGCCCCGCCGCCGTCCCGGTTTCCGGTAGCGCCGAGGGCGGCGACCCGGACGAGGACACCCTGGGCCTGGCCGTGATCACCGGCCTGGTCGAGGACCTTGAGGTCACCAACGGCACCGATGGTGGCGTGATCCGGATGAGCTGGCCGGTGCCGGTCGCCTCCGTGGCGGTCTGATCGTCGAGCCGCCGCCCGTGCGTCGTTTCGACTGCCAGGATCCCGATTTCTGAGATCCCGTTGACAAGGTGTTGAAACCGGCGGTTCGCTGCTTCCGGCACGACCGGGTCCGATCCTCGATCGGACTCGTCGCGGAAGAGGAAGCACATGCGGATTCGCATCCTGTGGCCCGCCGGCCAGGCCACTGCCACGTTGCGGGCCACACCGACCACCGAGGCGCTCTGGACCGAGCTGCCGATCGCCTCGACGGCGAACACCTGGGGCGAGGAGGTCTACTTCGGCACGCCCGTCAGCGTGCCGCGCGAGGACAGTGCCCAGCAGGTCGTCGCGCCGGGCACGGTCGCGTTCTGGACCGACGGCGACAGCCTCGCGCTGCCGTACGGGCCGACTCCGATCTCGCATGACGGTGAGTGCCGACTGGCCAGCCCCTGCAATGTCCTCGGCGCACTGGACGGGGACTCCCAGGTGCTGCGCACCGTCCGTCCGGGCGATCCGATCCGGGTGGAACGGGCCTGAGCGGCGGCCGGGGGCGGGAGTTCGGACAGCGGGAGCGCAGGTGGCGGGGGCAGCCCGGGGCTGAGCGGCCGGGAACCGGCACCCGGACGGCGCACGTGTAGGTTCGACGACCGAAGACGACCGAACCGAAAGGCTTCTCCCGGTGAACAAGCGACTGCTGGCCGTACCCGCCCTCGGCGTGCTGCTCGCGTTCGGCGCCGTCGGCTGTGGCGGCGACGGCAACAGCAAGCAGCTGGAGTCCTGGGCGTCGAACGTCTGCGGCGCGGCGAAGGACCCGATCGCCCAGGCCCAGACCGCGCTCGCGGACACTGGCCAAGTGAAGACCGGCGAGGCCCCGGCCGACCTGCAGAAGCGACTCTCGACGGACATCGGGAAGCTGGCCAAGACCAACCAGGACATCGCCACCGCCGTCGACGCGGCCGGCGCGCCCAAGGTGGACGACGGCGCCACCCTCCAGAAGGACACCGTCGACGAGCTGAAGAAGGCGGCCGACGGTTACCAGGACGTCCAGAAGAAGCTGGACGCGCTGCCCAACAACGACCAGGCGAAGTTCGCCGACGGGCTGCGCAGCGTCGCCGATCAGGTGCAGCGGCTGGCGTCGCTGTCCACCCAGGCGCAGAGCAAGCTGCAGCACGGAGAACTCGGCGCCGCGATGGCCAAGCAGGAGGGTTGCAAGCCCAGCCAGGTGACTCCGGGTGCGGGGGCGAGTGGCAACGCCGGCGGCTCCCCGGCAGCCGGGGGCACGAGCGGGACCCCGAGTGCTGGTGCCTCCCCCGCTTCCGGCGCCCCCAGCGCGTCCAGCGCTCCCGGCGCGGCCCCCACGCCCGGCGCGACGGACAGCGCGAACCCGGCGGCCGCTCCCTCGGCGAGCGCCGGCACCACCACCCCGGCGTCCAGCCCGTCCACTCCCGCCCCCAGCGCGAGCTGATCGAGGGCGGCCCGGAGGGCGCAAGCGACCGGAACGGAAACGGAAACGGAAACCGAGAGACGGAAAGGCCTGGGCCGACGTTCCGGTTCGTGACGCGGGGCGCTCGGCAGGGGGCCGGGGCGCGGATCGGGCTGCATGCTTCTGGTGTGGTCCGGCGGAGCGCCGAGATCAGGGGCTGACGGGCGCGTCAGGCTGCCGCCGGTCGCCTCCACAGCGGAGCGCCTGGGCCCGGGCCACCCCCGCTCCGGTCCCGTCCGTCGACGGCCGGGCTGCGGGGCGGCGGCCGGCCGGGCCGGGGGACAATGGCGGGGTGATCAGTAGCCCCGTTCTCGACCCGACCCGTCTGGCCAAGCTGCGCGAGGCGCTGCTGGCCGCATCGTTCACCGCCGACGGGTGCCTGGACCTGTTGGGCCCCACCGGATACGCCGCGCTGGCCCGTAGCGAGGCCGTCCCCGCCCTGCGTGCGACGCAGGGCGGCAGCCCGCTGGAGACCCTGGTACGGCTGTTCCTGCTGCAGCAGCCGGTGCCGTACCGGGCGGCGGCGGCCGCCCTGCCGGTGGAGGACTGCCTGGCGGACGGCTGGCTGCGCTCCGACGGGGACCTGGTGCGCGCCACCGTGGACGTCCGGCCGTACGCCAATGAGGTGGCCGGTCTGCCGAGTTCGGATGCCTGGGTGGTCTCCGACCTGGGCTGCGCGGTGGGTGGCGCGGGCGGCATCGGCTCCGGGGGGACGGCGCACGGGGTGGCCCGCAAGGACCTGGTGCTGGGCGTCGGCGGGGCGTCCACGACACTGGCCAACATCACGGTTCGCCGCCCCGTCCGGGCCGCGCTGGACCTCGGTTCGGGCTCGGGCGTGCAGGCGCTGCACGCGGCCCGGCACGCCCAGCGGGTCGTCGCCACCGACCTCAACCCGAGGGCGCTGCGGTTCACCGAGCTGACCCTGGCGCTGTCCGGTTTCGACAACACCGAGGTGGCCGCCGGCAGCCTCTTCGAGCCGGTCGGGAAGCGGAGGTTCGACCTGATCGTCTCCAACCCGCCGTTCGTCATCTCGCCGGCCGGCCGGTTCACCTACCGCGACGGCGGCATGGCCGGGGACGACCTGTGCCGCAACCTGGTGCGCTCGGCGGCCGAGCACCTGGAGCCGGGCGGCTACTGCCAGTTGCTCGCCAACTGGCAGCACGTCAAGGGCGAGGACTGGCACGAGCGGCTGGCCGGCTGGGTCGCGGGCACCGGGCTGGACGCCTGGATCGTCCAGCGCGAGGTCCAGGACGTGGCCCAGTACGCCGAGTTGTGGTTGCGCGACGGGGGCGACCACCGCGGCGCCGGCGGCGACTACCAGGCCCGGTACGGCGAGTGGCTGGACGCCTTCGAGGCCGGCCGGGTCGAGGGCATCGGCATGGGCTGGATCACCCTGCGGGCGGGCGGCGCAGAGCGTCCGACCGTGCGGGTGGAGGAGTGGCCGCACCCGGTGGAGCAGCCGCTCGGCCCGCACATCGAGGAGTGGTTCGACCGGCAGGACTTCCTGCGCTCGCACGACGACGCGGGCCTGCTCGCGGCCCGCTACGTGCTGGCCGACGAGGTGGTCCAGGAACAGGTCGGTGCGCCGGGGGCGGAGGACCCGGAGCACGTGATCCTGCGTCACAACCGGGGCATGCGGCGCGCCACCAAGGTGGACACCGTGGGTGCGGGGTTCGTCGGGGTCTGCGACGGGTCGCTGACGGCGGGGGAGATCGTGGACGCCATCGCGCAGCTGCTGGGCGAGGACCGGGTGGTGCTGCGGGATCGGGTGCCGGAGTCGCTGCGGCTGCTGACCGAGCAGGGGTTCATCGATCCCGTCCGGTGACCCGCCCCACCCGATCCCTTCCGGTGACCCGCCGCACGCGTCGGCCCGGCGTCCGCCCGGCGCTGGCCCGGCGTCCGCCCGGTGTCCGTCACGGCGTCCGTCCGCCCGTCCGGTAGAACGCTTCGCGGACGATCCCTGGTTCACCCGCCCGTCCCCTCCGGTTCGGGCGGCCGCCCCCGGGCGGCCGTGCCGCGTTGGTCCGGCGCTGTGAGGCTCTCCATCCACAGGCTGTGGATGACGTCGGGGAGCCGGGGGCCAGGGGTGGAGACGACGACGGCGACGGTGGCCGGGCTGGTGCTCGCCCTCTTCGGTGGCGTGCTGCTGCTCTGGTGCGCCGCGGAAGTGCGCCTTCGCCACCGGGTGCGTCGGCGGGGTGTACCGGCCGTCGCCACCGTCGTCGCCGAGAGCGACGCGCACGGTCAGCTCGACAGCGCTCCGCTGCTCTCCTTCTCCGTGCTGCCCCCGGCGGGCGGGCCCGGCGGGGGCCGGATCGGGGAGCTGGTGCTCACCCGTCCCCGGGGCCACACCCCGCTGCGCCGTCCGGTGCGCTTCGCTCCGGGCGCCTCGGTACGGGTCTGCTACGACCCGGACCGCCCCTGCCGGGCGGTGCTGGCGGCGGGGGAGATCGGCCGGGCGGCGGCCGCCGACCTGCTGTGGAGCGCCCTGGGGGCGTGCTGTCTGGCGGCGGGCGCCGCGCTGCTGGTCGCGGTCGGCCGCTGAGGTCGGAACGGCACGCGACGGCTCGGGGGCGGCCGGGCATCGCAGTACGGAGGCCTCGGGGCGGTCCGGCCTCCGCGCCGACGGCGCCCGGACGGCCCAAGCGTTCCGGCGCGCGCCGGAGTGCTCCGGAGGGCTCCGCCCGGAAGCACGGCGATTTCTCGTTGACAGATCTTGAAATCCGTCATTCCATCCTCCGGAACCTGCCGAAGCCGCCCTCCACGGGGCGCGAACCTCCGTCATCGGGTTACCGTTCGAGTGGCGTCGGTGAGCCCGGCAAGTGAAAACGCGGGAACCGTCCGTTTGACAAGGGTGGCCGGGGTACGGTCACACTCCGCTGGTGGGGTGTCGTTCAGCGGCAGCCCGGGACGGTGGAGGGGTCGGGCGGAGCGCAGCCCGTGCTGCCAGCGCCGACCAGCCACATAAGGACCGGGAGAGAAGAGCGAAGGTGTCCCCGAGCAGCGAGACCGCGCACGGACAGCGACTCGTCATTGTCGAGTCGCCGGCCAAGGCGAAGACGATCAAGGGCTACCTTGGCCCCGGCTACATCGTCGAGGCGAGCGTCGGGCACATCCGCGACCTGCCCAGCACCGCAGCCGAGGTACCGGACAAGTACACCGGCGAGGTGCGCCGCCTCGGGGTGGACGTCGACCACGACTTCGCGCCCATCTACGTGGTCAACGCGGACAAGAAGTCCCAGGTCAACAAGTTGAAGTCGTTGCTCGCGGAGTCCGACGAGCTCTTCCTCGCCACCGATGAGGACCGCGAGGGCGAGGCCATCGCGTGGCACCTCCAGCAGGTGCTCAAGCCCAAGGTGCCGGTGCACCGGATGGTGTTCCACGAGATCACCAAGTCGGCGATCCAGGAGGCCGTGGCCAATCCGCGCGAGCTCAACCAGCGCCTGGTCGACGCCCAGGAGACCCGCCGCATCCTCGACCGCCTGTACGGCTTCGAGGTCTCGCCGGTGCTGTGGAAGAAGGTCATGCCGAAGCTGTCGGCGGGCCGGGTGCAGTCCGTCGCGACCCGTCTGGTGGTCGAGCGCGAGCGCGAGCGGATGGCCTTCCGCACCGCCTCGTACTGGGACCTGGTCGGCACCTTCGGCACCGGCCGCACCCCGGCGGACGCCGCCAACCCGGAGACCTTCGGCGCCCGGCTGGCCTCGGTGGACGGCAAGCGGATCGCCAGCGGCCGCGACTTCGGTTCGGACGGCCGGCTGAAGGCCGGCAGCACCAACACCCTGCACCTGGACGAGCAGGCCGCCCGCCAGCTGGCCGCCGCCCTGGCGCAGACCGCCTTCAGCGTCCGCAGCGTCGAGTCCAAGCCGTACCGCCGCTCGCCGTACGCGCCGTTCCGCACCACCACGCTCCAGCAGGAGGCCAGCCGCAAGCTGGGCTTCGGCGCGAAGCGGACCATGCAGGTGGCCCAGAAGCTGTACGAGAACGGCTTCATCACCTATATGCGCACCGACTCCACCACGCTGTCGGAGACCGCGATCACCGCGGCCCGGGCGCAGGTCACCCAGCTCTACGGTGCGGACTACCTGCCGGACGCCCCGCGCACCTACGCCAGCAAGGTCAAGAACGCCCAGGAGGCGCACGAGGCCGTCCGCCCGTCCGGCGACCGCTTCCGCACGCCCGCCGAGACCGGCCTGACCGGTGACGACTTCAGGCTGTACGAGCTGATCTGGATGCGCACCGTCGCCTCCCAGATGAAGGACGCCGTCGGCCAGTCCGTCACCGTCCGGGTGGGCGGCGCCTCCGCCGACGGCCGGGACGTCGAGTTCTCCGCCTCCGGCAAGATCATCACCTTCCACGGCTTCCTCAAGGCCTACGTCGAGGGCGCCGACGA
The DNA here is from genome assembly GCF_055569215.1 of Kitasatospora sp. NPDC029312. NCBI lineage: Bacteria > Bacillati > Actinomycetota > Actinomycetes > Kitasatosporales > Streptomycetaceae > Kitasatospora > Kitasatospora sp. NPDC029312. Next base: position 36,319 of record NZ_JBVHXY010000042.1, read on the forward strand.
CCCGAACGCCGAGCTCGACGACCGCGAGCGCCGGCTGCCGCAGGTCGCCCAGGGCGACCCGCTGGCCGCCGAGCGGATCACCCCGGAGGGCCACGCCACCAAGCCGCCGGCCCGCTACACCGAGGCCTCGCTGGTCAAGGAGCTGGAGGACCGGGAGATCGGCCGCCCCTCCACCTACGCGTCGATCATCGACACGATCATCCAGCGCCGGTACGTGTTCAAGAAGGGCACCGCGCTCGTCCCGTCCTTCCTCTCCTTCGCCGTGGTCAACCTGCTGGAGAAGCACTTCGGCCGGCTCGTCGACTACGACTTCACCGCCAAGATGGAGGACGACCTCGACCGGATCGCCGCCGGTGAGGCGCAGTCCGTGCCGTGGCTGAAGCGCTTCTACTTCGGTGAGGGCGACGGCCACGCCGCGGGCGTCGCCGCCGAGGCCGGCAACGGCGACGGCGACCACCTGGGCGGCCTGAAGGAACTGGTCACCGACCTCGGTGCGATCGACGCCCGGGAGATCAGCTCGTTCAGGATCAGCGACGACATCACCCTGCGGGTCGGCCGCTACGGCCCGTACGTCGAGCGCGCCTCCGCCGTGGAGGGCGAGCCCGGCCAGCGCGCCGACATCCCGGACGACCTGCCGCCGGACGAGCTGACGGTCGAGCTGGCCGAGGAACTGCTCGCCAAGCCCAGCGGCGACTTCGAGCTCGGCCCGGACCCGGTCAGCGGCAACATGCTGGTCGCCAAGGACGGCCGCTACGGCCCGTACGTCACCGAGATCCTGCCCGAGGGCACGCCCAAGACCGGCAAGAACGCCGTCAAGCCGCGCACCGCCTCGCTGTTCAAGTCGATGTCACTGGACACCGTCACCCTGGAGGACGCGCTGCGGCTGCTCTCGCTGCCGCGCGTGGTCGGCACCGACCCCGAGGGCGCGGAGATCACCGCGCAGAACGGCCGCTACGGCCCGTACCTCAAGCGCGGCACCGACTCGCGCTCGCTCACCAGCGAGGACCAGCTCTTCACGATCACCCTCGAGGAGGCGCTGGCGATCTACGCCCAGCCCAAGCAGCGCGGTCGGGCCGCCGCCGCCCCGCCGCTCAAGGAGCTGGGCACCGACCCGGTCAGCGAGCGCCCGGTGGTGGTCAAGGACGGCCGCTTCGGCCCGTACGTGACCGACGGCGAGACCAACGCCACGCTGCGCAAGGACGACGACGTCGAGACCATCACGCCGGAGCGCGGCTACGAGCTGCTCGCCGAGAAGCGGGCCCGCGGACCGGTGAAGAAGACGGCGAAGAAGGCCCCGGCGAAGAAGACGGCGGCCAAGAAGACCACCACCGCCACCAAGACGACCGCGACCAAGACCGCCGCCAAGAAGACGGCCGCGAAGGCGACCACCACCAAGACGGCGACGGCGAAGAAAACGGCCGCGAAGAAGACCACGGCGAGCAAGGCCGCCACGACCGACGAGGGCTGATCCCCCCGGCAGTCCGCGGACGGCCGACGAGACAGACCACCCTGCCGGAGCCCGAACGGGCCCGCGTCCCCACCCGGGGCGCGGGCCCGCGGTCTGTGCGGGGATCGTCACAAGCCGGTGATGACCGGGAACCGGAACCCCGTTCATCTCAATCGGGCAAAGCCCAGCCCGCTACGCTGACCGTATGACGAGCGAGGAGCAGCCCACCCCCAGCGCCGCCCCGGCCGCCAGAGCCACCGTGGCCGACCTGCCCGAGGTCGTGCCCGCCGGATCCCCTGTGGACCGCGCCAGGGCACTGCTGCGGACCCGGCCCTACCGGCGCCTGTGGACCACCCAGCTGATCGGCGGCACCGCCGACCGGCTCGGGCTGCTGGTGCTGCTCGCGCTCACCGTGATCGCGGCCGCCGAGGGCGGGCAGCTCGGCGAGCTGCCGCGCAGCCTCGCCTTCGCCACCGCCGCCGTCCTCGCCGTGCGGGTGGCGGCCACCGGCCTGGTCGGCGTGGCGCTGCTGGAGCCGGTGCACCAGCTGGTCGCCAGGAAGCTCGACCGGCGCTGGACGCTGCTCGGCGCCGACGCGCTGTGCGCCCTGCTGATCGGCCTGGCGCCCTGGTGGACGGTCTGGCTGAGCTCCGGGCCGGAGCCGTCTGGCGCCGCGACCTACGCGCTGCTCGCCACCGTGTTCCTCACCGGCGCGGCCGAGCGGGTCCGGGGGATCGCCAAGGCCGCCGCCGTGCCCGGCCTGCTGCCGCCGGCCAACCCCTACGCGCCCGCCGCGGAGCAGCGGCCCGCCGCCGCCAACCTGGACACCGTCCGGAGCGTCGACCGCTTCACCGGCTGGGTCACGGTGCCGCTGGCGGCCGTCGGACTGGTCGGCTTCACCCTGGTCAACAACATCGGCGCGGCGCTCGGCTCGGACTGGCTGCGCGCCCACCAGCTGACCTTCGCGGCGCTCGGCGCGGCCGGCCTGTTCGCCGCTGCGGCCGTCCGCGACCACCTCCAGCAGCTGCCCGGCGGCCCGGTGACCGTCGCCCCGCACTCGCCGCTGACCGGTCTGCGCGCCCCGACGGACGCGACCCCCGGCCCTGCCCTCAGCAAGGGCCGCACCGGCAGTGCCCCGTACTTCACCTTCTCCGTCGCGGCCGCCTTCGCCGCCATGGCGGGCGTCGCCGCGCTGGCGCTGCTCACCGCCGCCGAGCACCGGGCCGGGCCGATCGGCTACGGCCTGATCGTGCTCGCCGCGGCCGGCGCCCCCGCGCTGGGCGCCCGGCTCACCCGGGCCACCCTGCCCTCGCTCTCCCGCCGCCGGCTCCTCGCACTCGCGCTGCTCACCGAGGGCGTCGCGCTGATCCTGGCCGGGCTGGTGCTGGACTTCGTGCTTGTCCTGCTGCTCACCGTGCTGGCCGGCCTGGCCGCCGGGATCGTGATCTCCGCCGGGCGCACCCTGCTCGCCCAGGAGGTCGAGGAGGCCCGGCTGCCGAAGGTCACCGAGCACCTGTACGCGGTGCTGCGGGCCGTGGTCACCGCCGCGCTGGTCGCCGTCCCGCTGATCGCCGCCGCGTACGGGGACGTCGAGTACGGCTCCGTCGAACCCGGCTCCTTCACCTTCATCCACGGCGGCGCGGCCCTCGCCGTCGCCACCGCGGGCCTGCTCACCCTCGTGCTCGCCGCCGTCGTGCTGCTGCGCACCGACGACCGGCGCGGCACCGCGCCGTTCGCCCGGGACCTGGTGGACGCGGTACGCGGCGGCAGCGGCCCGGTGCCGCACCGGGGCACGGGCACCGGGTTCTTCATCGCCCTGGAGGGTGGCGACGGCGCCGGCAAGTCCACCCAGGCCCAGGCGCTCGCCGAGTGGATCCGCGGCAAGGGGCATGAGGTCGTGCTCACCCGCGAGCCCGGCGGCAGCCCGGTCGGGCAGCGGCTGCGCGGCCTGGTCCTGGACGTCGGCAACACCGGTCTCTCGCACCGCGCCGAGGCGCTGATCTACGCGGCCGACCGGGCCGAGCACGTCGAGAACGTCATCCGGCCGGCCCTCGCCCGCGGCGCCGTGGTGATCACCGACCGGTACATGGACTCCTCGATCGCCTACCAGGGCGCCGGGCGCGACCTGGCCGCCACCGAGGTCTCCCGGATCTCGCGCTGGGCGACCGGCGGGCTGCTGCCCGACCTGACCGTGGTGCTGGACGTCGACCCGACCAAGGCCCGCGAGCGCTTCACCGAGGCGCTGGACCGGCTGGAGTCCGAGCCCACCGAGTTTCACCAGCGGGTCCGGGCCGGCTTCCTCGCCCTCGCGGCCGCCGACCCGGCGCGTTACCTGGTCGTGGACGGCAGCCAGGCTCCCGGCTTCGTCACCACCGCCATCCGGCACCGGCTCGACCGGGAGCTGCCGCTCTCCGAGCAGGAGAAGGCCGCCCGCGCCGAGCAGGAGCGGCTGGCGAAGGAGGAGGCCGAGCGCCGCGCCGCCGAGGAGGCCCGGAAGAAGGCCGAGGAGGAGGCCGCCGAGCGCAAGCGCCAGGAGGTGCTGGCTCAGCTGCGGGCCGAGCAGGCCGAGCAGGAGCGGCTGGCCAAGGAGGAGGCCGAGCGGGCCGCCGCCGAGGCCCGGCGCAAGGCCGAGGAGGAGGCCCGCCGCCGGGCGGAGGAGGAAGCGAAGCGCCGCGCCGAGGAGGAGGCCCGCCGGCGGGCGGCGGAGGAGGCCCGGCTCGCCGCGGAGGCCGCCGAGCGCAAGCGGATCGCCGACGAGGAGGCCGCCCGGGCGGAGCTCCAGCGGCAGCGGGAGCTCGCCCGCGAGGAGCAGCGGCGCCGGGCGGAGGAGGCGCTGCAGCGGGCCGAGGAGGCCCGGCTGGCGCAGGCCGCGGCGCTCGCGGCGGCCGCCGCTGCGGCGGAGACGGCGGCCGGCCGGGCCGACCGGGCCGAGGGGCGGCCGGAGGGTCGGCCGGAGACCGGGGACGCGGCGACGACGGAGCTGCGGGCGGTGCCGGAGACGCCGCGGGGGGCTTCGGGTGCTTCGGCCTCGGGAGCTTCGGCTTCGGGTGGGTCGGCCTCGGGCGGGCTCGGCGACGAGGCGACGCGGGAGCTGTCGTTGCGGGACCGGCAGGCGGCCGGTGCTGCGGAGTCGGCCGATGTGGGCAGCGTGGGCAGCGCGGGTGATACGGGCGCGGCCGATGCGACCGCCAAGCTGCCGAAGGTGCCGGCCGCGGACGACACGGCGGTGCTGCCGACGGTTCCGGCCGTCGACGAGACCGCCGTGCTGCCCAGGGTTCCGGCGGCGGACGAGACGGCGGTGCTGCCCCGGATCGACCCGGGCCGGCGGCCTGGTGAGCCGGTGGACAGCACGCGGGAGCTGCCGGTGGTCGACGGGCGGCAGGCGGGCGCCGTCCGGCCCGTCGTCGGTCGGCCGGGTGCGGGGCGACCCGCTGCCGGTCACGTCGCCGGGCAGGCTGGCGGTCAGCCGGCCGAGCAGCCCGACGAGCAGCCCACGGCGGAGCGGTCCCGGCCGGAGTGGGCCGAGGAGACCCCGATGGACGATCTGCCGAGCCTGACCGACACCCTGCTCGGGTCGCGCGACGAGTGGGCGCGCTGGGAGCAGGTCGGCGACCAGGAGCAGCACGATCCGCGCGACGGCGGGCCGGGCGAGGACGACGGCAAGGGCAAGGGCAAGGCCAGGCGCTGGGGCCGTCGGAGCTGAGCCGGTCCCACCAGGACCGCGCGGGCGGCGTCACCGGGGCGGTTGCTCCCGGCGGCGCCGCCCGCTGGCGTCTGCCGCTCGCCGCCGTCCGCCGTTGTTCGCCGTCCGCCGCGCCCGGACGCGGTTCCCGCACCTGGTGCCGCTCCGTCCCGTGCCCGGGGTGGCCCGGACGGAGCAGTGGCTGTCGGGGCGGAGACGTATGCTCGACGGCGGGGAATCGGCGCGGAGAGCGTTGCCGTACGGAGCTTGGGAGCAGCAGTGGCCGTCTGGGACGACCTGGTGGGCCAGCAGCGGGTGGTCGAGCAGCTGACCGCCGCGGCCCGGGCGGCCGGAGCGGCGGTCGAGGCGGGCCGCGGCGCCGCCCTGGCGCAGGGGGGCAACGCCTCCCTGATGACGCACGCCTGGCTGTTCACCGGCCCGCCCGGTGCCGGGCAGGTCACCGCCGCGCGGGCCTTCGCCGCCGCCCTGCAGTGCAGCAGCCCCGACCTCGCGCTCGGCGGCACGCCGGGCTGTGGGTTCTGCGACGGCTGCCACACCGTGCTCGCGGGCAGCCACGCCGACGTCAAGTACGTGCGGACCGACGGCCTGTCCATCGGCGTCGGTGACATGCGCGAGCTGGTGCTGCGCGCCTCCAGCTACCCGACCGGCGGCCGCTGGTCGGTGATCCTGGTGGACGCCGCGCACCGGCTCACCGAGGCCGCCGCGAACGCGCTGCTCAAGGGTGTGGAGGAGCCGTCCCCGCGCACCGTCTGGCTGCTCTGCGCCCCGTCCGTCCAGGACGTTCTGCCGACCATCCGCTCGCGCTGCCGCCTGCTCGTGCTGCGCACGCCCTCCGCCGAGGCCGTCGCCGACATGCTGGTCCGCCGCGACGGGGTGGAGCCGGAGGCCGCCAGGATCGCCGCGCTCGCCGGACAGGGCGACATCGAGCGCGCGCGCCGCCTCGCCGTGGACGAGCAGGCCCGCACCCGCCGAGCCGAGGTGCTGCGGATCCCGCTGGAGGTCTCGGACATCGGCGGCTGCCTGGCCGCCGCGCAGCGACTGGTCGACACCGCCAAGGCCGACGCCGAGGCGCTCGCCGAGACCCAGGACGCCAAGGAGACCGACGACCTGAAGGCGGCCTACGGCGCCGCCGAGGGCAGCAAGGCGCCGCGCGGCATGGCCGGGGCGGTCAAGGAGCTGGAGAAGCGGCAGAAGAGCCGCGCCACCCGCACCCGTCGGGAGACCCTCGGTGTCGCGCTGCTCGACCTGCTCGGTTTCTACCGGGACGTGCTGGCGATCCAGCTCGGCTCCACCGGCGCGCTCGCCAACGAGGACCAGCGGCAGGCGCTGAACCGGGTCGCCCAGGCCGGTCCGGCGGAGGGCACGCTGCGCCGGATCGAGGCGGTGCTGGCCTGCCGTACGGCGCTGGACCGCAACGTGGACCCGCTGCTGGCGGTCGAGGCGATGACGGTGGCGTTGCGGGCGGGCTGAGGCCTCGTCCTGCCTCGTCCGGCCCGCCGTACGGTCCCCCGTAGGCCTCGGCGTCCGTCCGGCCCCGTACGGTCCTCGGTAGGCCTCCTGGCGTCCGTCTGGCGTCCCACCTTCGAGTGAACGGACGATACGCGCCGGGCACACCCGCGTGTGACGGTGCGCCCGTTGTGCACGCTGGGGGCCGACTGTGCCCCGGCCCACCCCGGACCCCCGCGTCGGGGGCCCGCCGCCGGAGCGGTCGCCTCCCGTACGGCACCGGGTCCGGTCCGGCGCCGACCTTCCTGTGAGGTGGTGCGTTCCGTGGTTCGTCCGCTTCTCGTCATTCCCCTGCTGGCCGCCGCTGTCGGCGGGATCTGGCTGGCGCGCGGCGCGCTCCAGCGCTGGCGGGACCTGCGTGCCGCCGAGACCTACGAGCTGGCGGGCGACCGGTGGCCGATGCTGCTGCGGGCGGCGGGGGCGATGGTCTGCGGGGTGTGCGTCACCGCCTTGACGGTGCTCACCGCGCTCGGGGCCTTCGGCGGCCTCGGCCGGGGCGGGCAGGGCGCGGACCGGGCCCAGTCGGCCGCGGACACCGCCGGGCTCGGGGCGTGGACGGACCCCGGCGCCGGTCCGGCGGTCCGGCAGCAGGCGGCGCCGCCCACGCCCCCGGCCGAGTCGGCCGGCTCCGCTCCCGCCGCTGCCGCCCCGGCCGCCGCCACGACGGCCGCCGTGGCCAGCCGCTTCGACAGCGTCGGACACCCCGCCGGCGGCGAACTGCTGCAGTCCGCCGTGCTCGGCCCCGACGGCAAGCCGCGCAACATCCGGGTCTGGCTGCCTCCGCAGTACGCCAAGGAACCGAACGCGCGCTTCCCCGTCGTCGTGATGCACGCCGCCACCCCGAGCAAGACCGCCGACGCCGAGGTCCCGGACGTCTTCGAGGGCATCGGCGCGGCCCTGCAGGCCGGCCGCGCCCGCCCGTTCATCCTGGTCGCCCCCGAGGCGCCCAACGGCACCGCGCACCCCTGCGAGCTGGTCGCCGCCGCCCCGGCCGCCGTCTCCGACGACACGACGCTGCGCACCACCGTCTCGAATTCCTTCCGCACCCTGCCGCCCGGCCCCGCCTCCTGGGGCACCCTCGGCGTGGAGGGCGGCGCACCGTGCGCGGCCGCGGCCGGGCTGGCCCGGCCGGACCTGTACGGCGCCGCCGCCGCGGTCTCCGGCCGGTACGACGCCGCCGCGCTCACCCAGACCGGCGCCGAGGCCCCGGCGGGCAGCGCGGCCAAACTGCTGCTGGCCGCCGCCAAGGCGGACGCCCCGGGGCTGGACGCGGCCCGCAAGCTCCAGGCGGCGCTCAAGGCGGGCCCCGGCGCGGCGGCCAAGGCGGAGGTGCGGATCTCGGACAACGTGCAGGACTACACCCCCGACCGGGAGCGGCTACGGCTGGTCCGGCAGGCGGCGCAGTTCCTGGCCGAGGCGCTGGCGAAGGCCTCCTGAGCGGCGGGGGAGCGGGCGCTACGCTGCCTGCCGGTGAGTGATCGGATGACGAAGGGCAGCGGATGACGGCCTTCGGGCAGCGGGTGCGGTCGGCGGCCGCGGCGCTGGTGGTCGGGCTGCTGACGGTCCCGGCGGGCGGGTGCGGCGGCGCGGGGACGGCGGGCGACCCGGGCACCGTGGGGGCGTCGGGCCCTCCGACCGCGGCGGGCGCGGCCGCCGTAGCCGCCGCCACCCCGCTGGAGCCGCTGCCTGCCGCCGTCCCGGACGCGCTCGCGCCGTACTACGCGCAGCGGCCGGTCTGGCAGCCCTGCGACGGCGGGTTCGAGTGCACCACCTTCCGGGTGCCGACGGACTACGGCCGTCCGGCGGACGGCGACCTCACCCTCTCGGCGGCCCGGCTGGCGGCCGTGTCCGATGGCTCCGGCCCGGCGACCACCCCGGGCGCCGGTCCGAGCTCCGGTCCCGGCGCCGCCTCGGGCACCGGCCCGCGGCTGGGCTCGCTGCTGCTCAACCCGGGCGGGCCCGGCGGCTCGGCGATCGAGTACCTGGAAGCCGTCGCCCGGACGTATGACGGCTCGGTGCGGGCCCGCTACGACCTGGTCGGCCTCGACCCGCGCGGGGTGGGCCGCAGCAACCCCGTCAGCTGCCTGAGCGGCGAGCGGATGGACGCCTTCACGGCCGTCGACCTCGAACCCCGCGACCAGCGGGCGGTCGACGCGCTGGTCGCCGCCGACCAGGAGTTCGCCGAGGGCTGCCGGCGACAGGCGGGGGCCGCGCTCGGCCACCTCAGCACCGTCGAAGCCGCCCGCGACATGGACGTGCTGCGCGCGCTCCTCGGCGACGAGCGGCTGAACTTCGTCGGCAAGTCCTACGGCACCTTCCTCGGCGCCACCTACGCCGGACTCTTCCCGAGTCGGGTCGGCCGGGTGGTGCTGGACGGCGCGATGGACCCGGCGCTCGACTCGGTGGCCGGCAACCGCACCCAGGCCGGCGGCTTCGAGACCGCCTGGGCCGCCTTCGCCGAGGACTGCGCCGAGCGCGCGGACTGCCCGCTCGGACGCACCGGTCAGCAGATCGGCGAGCAACTCACCGCGCTGCTCACGGCCGTCCACGCCGCGCCGCTGCCGACCACCGACCACGGGCGCCGGCTCACCGGCTCCCAGGCCACCACCGGTGTCATCCAGGCCATGTACGCCGACTTCCTCTGGCCCCAGCTGCGCAGCGCGCTCGCGGACGCCCGGGCCGGCGACGGCACCGGGCTGCTGAAGCTCTCCGACGCCTACTACGGGCGCGAGGCGGACGGCTCCTACCCCAACCTGATGTTCGCCAACACGGCGGTCAACTGCCTGGACCTGCCCGCCCCGTTCCGCTCGCCGGAGGACGTCCGGCGGGCGCTGCCGGACTTCGAAAAGGTCTCACCGCACTTCGGCCGCGACATGGCCTGGATGGCGCTGACCTGCGCCTACTGGCCCGTCCCGGCGACCGGCGCGGCGCACACCATCCGGGCCGCCGGCGCCGCCCCGATCGTCGTCATCGGCACCACCCGCGACCCGGCCACCCCCTACGACTGGGCCCGCTCCCTCGCCGGACAGCTGGAGTCCGGCCGGCTGCTCACCTACGACGGGGACGGCCACACCGCGTACGGGCGGCACAACGCCTGCGTGGACGGCGCGGTCAACCACTTCCTGCTGACCGGTGAGGCCCCGGAGCAGGGCAGGCGCTGCGGCCGCTGACCGCGCCGCGGGCCGTCACGCCGAGGAGACGGCCAGCTTCGCGGCGAAGCCCGCGAACAGGACGGCGACACCGCTGGTGAGGGTCGCGGAGAGGCGCTTGCGACGGCGGAAGGCGGTGGCCAGCGTGGTGCCGGCGAAGATCAGCAGGGAGAGGTAGAGCAGGCTGAAGGTCTGCAGGATGCCGCCGAGCAGCCCGAACGACAGCACGGGCTCCCCGTAGGACGGGTCGACGAACTGCGTGAAGAACGACAGCAGGAACAGGATCGCCTTCGGGTTCAGCAGGCTGATCACCAGCGCCCGGCGGAACGGCCGCTCGACCGCCTCCGGCGCCGCCTCGGCCGCCGGATCGGCCTCCGCCCGGCGCTCCTGCCACAGCTGGCGGGCCGCCCGCAGCATCCCGAAGCCGATCCACAGCAGGTACGCGGCGCCGCCGAACTTCACCACCGCGAACACCGCCGGGTTGGCCTTCAACAGCGACGCGGCGCCCAGCGAGGTCAGGCTGATCAGCGTGAAGTCGCCGACGAACACCCCCGCCGCGGCCCGGTACCCGGTCCGGATGCCCTTCCGGGCCGCGACCGACAGCACGTACAGCGAGTTGGGGCCGGGCAACAGGATGATGACGAGGGCGCCGAGGATGTAAGTCGCCAGGTCATTGACGCCGAGCACGATGCGCTCCGGAGGTGCGGGAAGAGGGCGGGCAAGAGGGGCCGCTCATCGTAACGTCGTACCGATGATCGACTGAAGCCATGGCCCCCACCCCCGCGGCCCCCGACCCCCCTCGGCTACGGATCACCTGCGAACCTGTGTAGACTGACCCGCGTTGCCACGACACATGGCAGCGGTGCCGCCTTAGCTCAGTTGGCCAGAGCAACGCACTCGTAATGCGTAGGTCGCGGGTTCGAATCCCGCAGGCGGCTCAGTAAAGGCCCAGGTCATATAGCCCATGACCTGGGCCTTTTGCCATTCCTTGACGTATGAGCAGGCGTCAGCGACGCGCTACAAGATCGCTTGCGTGAGCGATGCGTGAGCGCGGGTGTTGATCTTGGGTTAGCCCTTGGCTTTCTTGGCCTTCGACTTCGCCTTCTTCGCCGCCTTCCGCTTGGCCTTCTCCGCTTCGGCCGCGGCCTTGGCGTGAGCCTCGGCTTCGGTCTTCCGCTGGAGGGGGACGAGCTTCGCGGCGGCCTCGGCCGCGCCCTTGGCGATCTCGGGCAGGACGCTGGTGTAGGTGTCCGAGGTGATCTTGATGGAGGAGTGGCCGAGCATCTCGGACACCACCTTCATGTCGACCCCGCCCGCGAGCGCGAGCGTCGCCGCGCCGTGGCGGAGGTCATGCAGCCGGATCGGTGGCAGGCCGGATGCGGCCACGAGGCGCTCGAACATGTCGGTGACCTTGCCCGGGTGGAGCCAGGAGCCGTCCTCGTTGGTGAAGACCCGGCCGGTGTCCTTCCAGGCCGGCCCCCAGTCGGCGCGCTCCTTCTGCTGCTGCTCGCGGTGGCGCCGTAGGACGGCCACCGTGTCGTCGTCCAGCGCTACCGTCCGGAAGCTCCCGTCGGTCTTGGGGTCGGACTCCTCGACCTCCCAGCCGTCCTGCACGAGCTGGGCTGTCACGGTCAACGAGCTGTTGTCGAGATTGGTCTGGGACCACGGCTGCCCGCACGCCTCGCCCCGGCGAAGCCCGCGCAGGGCGATCACGTGCCACATCGCGTACAGCCGGTCGTCGGCCACTGAGTCGAGGAACGCGCCGGTCTGCTGCGGCGTCCAGACCATCACGGGGGAGGGCTTCACGCCGGTTTCTTGCCACTGGGCGACCCGCTCGGGCGTCCAGACCAGCCCCTTCGGCTTGGTCGCCGGGTCGAGTTCGACGTGGGCGGCCGGGTTGAAGGTGATCAGGCCCTCGGGGATGGCGGCGTTCAGGGCGGTCCGGAGCGTGGCGCGGATGCGCTGGCGGGTGGCCGCGCCGGTTGTGCGCCGGAACGGCGGCATCTCGGCGAGCTCGGCCCGCAGGGCCTTGCGGTGGGCACGGTTCTCCACGCCCTTGATCGGAACCGTGGCGAGCTCGGCCTTCAGCGCGTGCCGCAGGGCGTTGTTCTCCAGGATCTCCTCGTTCGCGTCGGCGATGGCCGTGAACATCTCGGCGAGCGTGCTCACCCGCAGCCGGTCGACGCGGACGTGCCCGATCCTGGGCTTGAGGTGAATCCGTACGTCGGATTCGTAGCGGGTGATCCCGGACTTGCGGATCTTCTTGCCGCCAAGCCACGTGTCGAGCCACTCGCCCACGGTGACCCGGGTGGAGAGGCTCTGACCGGTCTTCAGACGGCGGGGGGTCTCCTCGATGTTGGGCAGCTGCGCCTTCTCGTCGGCGACCTTCACCAGCAGATCGGCGACGAGGAGCAGGTCGTCGGGGTCCTCCTTGCCGAGGGCGAGCAGGCCCCGGACGTGGTCGAGGTCGGTCTGCGCCTCCTTGAGCGTCTCGTAGCCGGCGCGGTTGAACGAACGGCGGGTGCCGTCCTCGGCGTTGGGCAGCTCCTGGCGTATGGAGTAGGAGCCGTGCTTGCGGCTGCCCGCCTTCGGGCATGCCTTGCCGAGCGGCTTGCCGGTCTCGGCGTCGCGGCAATAGCAGCGGTGGTAGGTGGAACCCTTCATTCATCCTCCAGATCGGTATCGGTCTTCAGTGGGGGAAGTTCGGCGTCGAGAAAGCCGAGACTCCGGGCGAGGTGTGGAACCTCCATGCCGATCTCGCGCAGTTGTGCCCTGACGGGTTGAAGCCGCTCGCGGACGGCGGCGATGAAAGCGTCGAGTTTCTCCTGTGAGCCGGGAGGCCATTCCTCCCGGAACAACTTGAACTCCAACTGGACCGCGTCGTGATGTTCCTCCTGGAGCTCCTGCCAGATCCGGGCGTGCTCCCGGTAGAGGCGGAGCCGGTACATCCCGAGCGAGTGGCGGGCCTCTCCTGTGAAGTGGGCGAGGGCCGACCAGCGGTCGCTGCTCATCTCGGGCAGGTAGTCGATCCAGCCGCCGAGGGCTGGGGGGAAGAGCAGTTCGACCGGAGCGATGTCCAGGTGCTGACCGCGAGCTTCCCGTCACCCGCCGGCTTGACGTCGGTGATCGCCAGCAGCGCGCCGTGCGGCGCGACGGCCGACGGAGGGCTGTCGATCACCTGCCCCACCTGGACGGCGGCGGTGGCCGCCGCCGTGGCGGCAGGGCTCGGGGTGCCCTTGCCGGTGTCGGCCACAGCGAGAACGGCCTTGCCGGTCCCCTTGTCGTAGGCGTCCAGCTTGAGGTCGGGAGCACCCGCCACCACGGCGGGTGTCCCGGACGGGGACGGGGACGAAGCGGCGGACGCCTTCGCCGTGCCCAAAGCAGCCGGTGCAGCCGGAGCAGCCGACGGCACCGTGGACGGGGACGCAGCAGCAGACGCCTTCGCTGTGCCAGAAGCGGCCGCCGCGGCCGACGGCGCTGTGGACGGGGCGACCAGGGTGACCTTCTGGCTACCGGTTGCGGCCTCGGGCAGGACCTCGCCGGTCGGGCTGGGCACGGCAAAGACAGACGCGGAGGCGGGGCCGGCCGATTGGGCAGTCGGCGTCGACGGGTCACAGGCGCTGAGCGCGAGCACCACGGATGCGGCGAGCGCGGACAGCCGGAGGGTGCGCATGAGCATGCGGAGGGGCACCTTCGACGTGGGTGGTCAGGGGGACGGGCAGGCCTGTGCTCGGCATGCTGCTGACAAGTTGTCAGCAATCGCTAACTTCAGCTCAGGGGAAGCTCAATTGCGGACGGCCCGCCACCAGCCGAAGCGCACCTGCCCGGTGCCGTACGCGTGCCAGCCGTCAACACGGAACGGCGGTCAGCGGCATCAAGCCACGGCGCCCGCCCACGTGACGGCCCCATCCGCCCGAATGCGGCATCCGTGGAATACGTGCTCGTTACCAACCTGACCGGCTCAAAGCTGCAGGCCGCCACTGAGCAGTGGCGGCCTGCAGCTTTGGTGAACCTCGCCCCAGGTCAGTCGCTCACTGCTGGCGCGAAGTAGTCGCGGAGCATGATGGTGGTCCAGTCGGCCTGGCGGTGCTCTCCGCGCGGCCCCATCTCGGCGAACCACGGCTTCACGTCCAGGACCGGGGTACCGTCCACCGCGTCGAGGTCTTCGACGTGGAGGTCCAGACCGTCGACCTTGATCAGTCGGCAGCGCGACACCCCGAGCCAGTTCAGGCGTCGCATGTTGCGGTGCCCGAAGATGCCGACCTCCGGCCAGTCCGGGTTGTCCCGGGGCCGGCGGGCTCCGAGGTTCAGATCGGTCGGGTCGGTGAGGTGGAACCGGAAGGCGACCTCCAGGTGCGAGAAGTCTTCCAGGCCCTTGGTCGCGTCGGGCGTGAAGAGGGACCCGTCGAGCCGGATGATCGCCCGGGTGCCACCCCAGAAGTCGTCAGTGGGTTCGATCCGGCCGCCGACCACATGGCCGAGGGCCTCGACCTCGAACGTCTCACGGTCTGCCATCAGTGACTCCTCATCAGGCTGTTTCGGACAGGTACGCGGCGGCGCGCGCGTCGATCTCGCTGACCGACGAAGCGCCGCGCCGCCGGTAAGGGGACAGCAGGGCGCGCATGTCGGCAGCGGCCTGCCGGGTGCGGCCGGACCGTACGCCTCCATGGCATCGAGTGCCTGCGACCAAGTGGCACAAGCCCGGTCGATGTTGTTCATCTGCGCGTACACAGAGCCGAGATATCCCAGCGTCACCGCGTGGGTGCGGGTGAACTTCGCCGTCTTGCGGGTGCGGACGCTGTGGTGGAACTCGCGGACGGAGCCGTCGAGGTCTCCTATGTCGCGCAGGGCACACGCGGTCTTGTGAGCCAGGCTGGCCTCGCCGAAGAAGAACACCCGGTCCGGCTCCTCGATGCCATCGCTGGCGGCGGACAGATCGTCCTCGGCCCGCAGCAACGCCTTGGCGGCGGAGTTCTTGCGCCCGGCAGCGGCCAGGCTCCGGGCGTGGACGACGCCCAGGAGGGCACGCTCACGTGGGGAGGCGAGCTCGTACCGGTCGCCGTCGACGGACGCGGCGGTCAAGGCCAGCGCTTGCTGGTGGTGCCCGAGGTCGATCGCCTGGTGCGCCATCGCCCGCAGCACATGGCCGGCCATGGGTGCATCGTCGGCCTCGGCCGCCAGTTTCACGGCCTCGGTGAAGTACCGCTCCGCGGTCGCGTGTCGACCGCTGTCGAACGCCATCCAGCCTGCCAGGTAGGCGAGTTCGCTGGCTGAGGAGAAGAGGTCGCGGCGAACGCGCTCGTCGGTGAACTTGCCGCACAGGTAGGCGGTGACGTCGGTGGTCAGGTACTGCACCACGGACGTCCAGGCGTGGGCACCGCCACGCCGTTGGTCCACCTGGGAGAACAGAGTGGTCATGTCCCGGACGGCGGCGAGGTCTCCGGGGCCGACCCGTCGCGTTGCGGCCGAGCTGCGCGCGCTGCCCCGCTCGGACATGCGGCTCCACCAGTCCTCGCCGGGTAGCGAGAGGGCGGCCACCGAGTAGACCGCCACCCCCAGCGCCCGCCTGCGTTCCACGTCCACGTCGGTTCTCCCGAGTTCGGCCAGCGCGCTCAGCGTATCGGCGTCCCAGTCGGGAACTTGAGGTAAGGGGGCGATCAGGCCGATCTCTTCCAGGGTCACGACCCGGCCGCCCAGCGCACGGCCTAACGCCTCGGCCAGGAACAGCCCGACGTTCCCGGACGGCTGGCCCCCGTTCTTCCAGTGCGTGATGCTCGACTTGTTGGTCTCCGGGAACTCGTCGTGCTCGGCCGCAACCCGCTTGACTAGGCGCGCGATCGCATCACCCGAGAGCTTCGTCTCGTTGATGACCGCCCGTAGCTTCTCGTTCGGTTCCCTTGCCGACGCCAACGCCCACCTACCTGACTGGCCGTTAAACCGCTTAAACGCATTGCGTGTCCAACACCGTACTCCTGGTAACGGTTGGGCGGTTCACTAACTGACATGCCGCTCCGCAGGGTGCAGCCGACACCGGCAGGGAGCCCGCGGCGCGGCCGTCTGCGGCAGCTCCGTCGTTGCGTCCATCGACGCCGACGGGCAGCCGCGCCAGTTCGCGAACCCGGAGAGGCTGATGACGACTGCCGACCGCACACAGCACCCATGGAGCCGCAATGGCCCCTCCACGCTGGTGGACCCCAACCCGTCGACCCCGCGCCGGTCTACGAGCTCGACGGCCGAGAGCACCACGGCCACCAACAACCGGATGCTGCTGGACGAGCACCGCAGCGAGAAGGGGCAGTGCGTACGGTGCGCGAGCCCGTGGCCCTGCGACGTGACCAGGAGCATCAGGTCCGGGGGTACGACGTGAACACCGTGGCCCTCTGCATCCAGGCCGGCGACCGGACTGCGGTCTTCGTTCCGGACCGGGAACGTGCCCGAAGGCGCGCCCAGGTCTTGCGTCAGCTCGCTCTTGGACGACGTCGTCGCAAGCAGTACCGGGAGTCGGCGGCGTGAAGAACGAGAACTCCCCGGACTTCAAGCTCCCCGCCGAACGGCGCCAGGGCTTGTACATCCGGACTTTCAGGGTCGCGGCCGACGGCACCCGTTACGACGACTCCGGAGTCGTCCTCGTCGACTCGGAGCCCGACGTGGCGGCCTACCACGCATCCGCGACCTGGCCCATCTGCAAGTGCCCGCAGCATCGCGAGGGCTGATCAACCACCGAGCAGAGGAGCTTCCTTGTCCCTCGAACAGCTTTCAGGAAAGACCGTGCTGGTCACCGGAGCGGGCGGCCTCATCGGCAGCCGCATCACTTCCCAGCTCCGCCGACTCGGCGCCCGCCCCATCTCGGTGTGCAGGCTCGACGCTTACCCGCCGGAGGTCTACCGCGACCGGTTCGGCATCAACACCACCGAGCCGGACTTCATCGTCGGCGACATCGCCGACCCGGAGCTGATGAGCGAGGCGATCTCCGGCTGCGACTACGTGATCCACGCTGCTGCCCTGGCCGACGTCGCCGCCTGCACGCGCCGCCCGCTCGATGCCATCGACACCAACATCATCGGCACCCAGCGCGTGCTCGACGCCGTGGCCGCGTCGGACCAGGTGCAGCGGATGGTGTTCGTCTCCTCCGCCAGCGTCTACGGCAACGGCACCTCGCCGGAGCCCGTGCACAACTACGTGCCCGCGCAGTTCACCGAAGGCACGGCCGTCTCCCCGGTCTCGGTGTACGGGAACAGCAAGGTCTGGGGCGAGTACCAGACCGCCGCCGTGCTCGGCGGCGCTGGCACCTCGTACGCCGTAGTGCGGTACTTCTCCGTCTACGGCGAGCCGCAGGTCGTCAAGGAGAACAGCCACTCGTGGGTGGTCGCCTGGTTCGCCATGCGGGCTGCGCTCGGGCTGCCGCTGCACCTCAACGGCGGCGGCCAGCAGATCCGCGACCTGGTCCACGTGGACGACATCGCCACCGGCACCCTGTACGCGCTGGTAGCTCCCCGCGCGCACAACGAGACGGTCAACATCGGTACGGGCACCGGCACGTCGATCCGGCAGGTCGCCGAACTGGTCCGTGCCCACTACCCCGACACGCAGCTCGTCGAGACGCCGATGCCGCCCGGTGACCCCGAAGGCGGGTACGCGTCCGTCGAGCGGATGGAGGAGCTGCTGGGCTGGCGGCCGACCACCGGCATCGAGGAGGGCGTCGCCCGGTACGTGGCCTGGCTGCGGGCGAACCCCAGTGCGATCCCGGAATGGATGCCCCGAGCCGCTGCGGCCTAGATGATCGGGGGCCGGCCGAGCCGGGTCATGGTCCACACCGTGCGCCAGCGCATCGGCTTGCGCCGACCGCACGGTGTGCGCCAGCCCTCGGCGAAGCCCGAGAACCACGCCTTCAACCCAGCGACGTTCCTGGTGCAGGCGATGGTGAGCGCCACCCACACCCCGAGGTAGACCGGCACCAGCACAGCGGGCAGGTGCCGACGCGCGAGGTACACGCGGTTGCGGGCGTTCACCCGGTAGAAGAACGAGTGCCGGGTCGGGCTCGTCCGCGGGTGCTGCAGCAGCAGCTCCGGGGCGTACAGCACCCTCCAGCCGTCGTCGAGTGCCCGCCAGGCCATGTCGGTCTCCTCGTGCGCGAAGAAGAACGCGTCCGGCCAGTCTCCGACCTGCTGCAGCATCTTCGTCGACAGCCCGTGGCCGCCTCCGAGGAAGCTGGTCACCTCGCCGCCGCGCATCGGATCGCCGGCCCGCAGCCGAGGGACGTGGCGGCGCTGGGTCAGCCCAGTCTCGTCGGCGATCCGGAAGGAGACGATGCCCAGCCGGGGGTCGGCCTCGTAGAGGGCCTCGATCCTCGCGAACACGTCGTCGGCGATCAGCAGGCCGTCGTCGTCCAGGTCGATCACCACGTCCACGTCACGCAGGTGCTCCAGCGCCACGTTCCGGCCGCCGGTCACCCCGAGGTTCTCGGCCAGCTCGACGCCCTCCACCCACGCCGGTAGCTCCGGCAGGGGGCAACCCTGGGCAACCACCACGACCCTCGCGGCCGGGACGGTCTGCATCTCCACCGAGGCCAGCAGCTCGGCCAGTTCCTTCGGCCGCGTGCCCATAGTCAGGACCGCCACGCCCAGCTTGACGCCCACCGAACCCATCCCTTCGAGGAAGCAGACATGACCTCACGAACGCACCGCTCGGGCGTCGCGTCGCTCAGAGAATTCGCCGAGAACCGGATGCTTCCGGACCACCAGGTCATGGATCAGTCCACACTGAACTGGATCGCCGGGATGCGGCCCGAGGTCTCCGCCGCGCCGCCCACCCTGCCACACCCGCCGCTCATGCTGGTACCGGACGCCACCTGGTTCGCGGAGCTCCGGTGCGCCGACTCGATCCACGGCGTCCGGCACAACGCCCGCGTCTCGCTGTTCTCCTCGATCCTCGCCCAGGAGTACGGACTCGACCGCGACCACAGAGCCGCGCTGTGCGCCGCCGCAGCCGTCCACGACTGCCAGCGCCACAACGACCGGGACGACCCCGGTCACGGTCGGCGGGCAGCGGCCTGGTTCACCCGCAATCACGCCGCCGTCACCAGCCTGGTCGGCCGGGAGCTGCCGCAGGACGTCCTCGTGCAGGCCGCTACCGCCATCAGCCTCCACGACGTGCCGTACGAGCGCTTCACCCCGCAGCAGAACCAGCTCTACCAGCGAGCACCACACCTGATCGACCTGCTCAAGGCCGCCGACTGCCTGGACCGCTACCGGCTCCCCCTCGCCCGCTGGTGGCCCGACCCGTCCCACCTGCGGCTCGTGCCGCCCGCCTGGCTCCATACCGTCGCCCACGACCTGGTCGTCCGCAGTGAACAGGCCAGCCTCGACGGCGCCAGCAACTACAGCGCGCTCATCCACGCCCGCCAGATCCTCGACCCCGCGTAGTAGGAGGCCACCTCATGCATGCCGAGTGGGACAACGCCCACACCGACCACACCACCACCCCCACCCGCCCCGGACCCGCCGGCCTCACCGAGACCGAAGCCGACTGGCGATCCCATCTCGAACACGAGACCCCCAACGGCTGGCTCCTGCGCGGCAACGCCATGACCGAGACGCTCGCCTCCGGCCGCCCCATCCACCTGATGCACACCACCGTCGCCCTCGACGCCATCCGCGCCAGCGGCCACCTCTACGCCTCCACCGGCTGCCTCGTCGCCGCCCTTTACTGCGCGCCCCTCACCCCGGAGCCCGCCGGCCTACGCCCCCACAACCTCGGCTCCTACCTTCTGGAGACCAAGAAGCACACCCGCACCCTCGTCTTCGAGATCACCCCCGACGCCCCGGTCCCGCCCAAGGGCATCGACTACCTCCGCCTCGGCGCCATCCACCTGCGGACCTACCTCACCCACCGCAGCTTCCTCACCGAACACGAGGACACCCAGCTCCGCCAAACTGTCATGCAGCGCATCCAGGGCGCGGCGCCCTTCCTCGACACCGCCCTCGCCAACGCCACCGGAACACCAACGCCCGACGCCGACTTCCTCGACCAGCTCGCCGCCTCCGTGCCGGCCTTCCCGTTCCTCGGCTACCTCTACTTCGAGGTGCTCTCCGAGTACCTGATGCTCCACTCCACCAACCACGAGACCAAGGCGTACGCGCAGGTCGGCGAGATGAACAACCGCCTCTACAAGCAGCTCGCCTTCTCCGCCGTCCAGGGCATGGACAAGCTCTTCGACCTGTCCCGCTTCAATCCAGGACACGACCGACTCCTTGAGCTCCTTGGCCAGATCGAGACTGGCCTGATCACCGCCGTCACTCGGTACGTCAGGAGCCGCCTGTCGCACCTGTTCGCCGCCCTGGGGCTCGCCCCGGACCAGGACGCGGCGTCCTTCACTTTCCGCCACTCGGACTTCGACGCTCTCGCCGAAACAGCGCCAGGCTTGCTGGGACAGCTCGTCTTCCGCGAGCTTCGGGCCATCGACCGCTACCCGCAGCTCTACCTCGCCTTCGAACAGGCCAAGGCCCTGGAGGCCTGGGCCTTCTGGAACACCGAGGGAATCCCGACACCCTTCAACGGCACCATCCCGAAGGGCGAGATCGGCATCAACCTGGCCTACCCACGCGCCAACTGCACGATTTGGACCAGCGAGACCTGCGAGCGTGGCCTCCTTCATCCAGTCGACCAGCTCGACGTGAGCTTCCTTCCCCGGCTCGCCGACCTCTCCCTGACCGCCATGCGGAGGGATCAGATGGGGCGGGCAGCCGGACACCGTCAGACTATTTCGGCGTAGGAAAGCGGTCTTTGTCGACGGCTTTGCCGCCAAGGGCGCCGTTCCGCTCCTACGCCGGTCGACACCGCGGCGGTCACCATAGTGGCGCCTCCCACCTGCGGCCTATCGTGTGACCTCAGCCCGGCAAAGTCGTTCACCTGCAGGCAATCACTCGCGATCTGGGAGTCCGAATGACACAGGAGGAGCGCCTCAAGATCCTCGGCGCGGAGACAGTCGCGGCAATCCACCGCCGCGTGGCTGCTGCGCCGCCCCCGTCGCCTGAAGTGACCGCCGAACTGCGCCCGATCCTGGCACCAGCGATGGCACGCGTCCGGGCACGACGTGCCGAGTCGGCACGATTGGCAGGGGGCGCGAAATGACGACGCGCGAGGAGGCCATCCGCGCTGCTGCCGAGATCTTGGCCGCGGCACGGGCTGAACGCGATGCTCTGAGCTCATGGGAGGCCCGGACACCTCTCAGGAATAGTTTGCCGAATAATTGACAGCAGATAGTTAAGTCCGCCAGGATCATCCCGTGACCGAACCCCTCAGCGCCTTAGAGGCAGAGTTGATCTTGACGCCGCATCTGCAAAAGATCGGCGGGAGCATCAACCTTGGATGGCGTCAGTGGCTGGCTCTGCTGAAGCACGACAGCGAGCTCGGCGTCATGATCAGCAACCGCACCCGAGCGAACCTCGTCTACGACTTCATCAACTACCATGCGGTGAAGGCGTTCGATGGTGCCGAAGATGTACAGGTCAGCAAGAGCCGAGGCTTCCTGCTCGTCACCTTCAACAACAAGATCATCATGCGGTTCAAGAAGTTCAGGGATCGCAAGCTTCGAACGAGCGGTGTCCCCACCCAGCAGCGCCGCGAATACGCCAGCCAGGTGCTTCCCGGAATGGAAGCGCTGACCCACCTGGTCGCTGGCTACCTGGTCGACGACGCAGGTCTCGGACTGGACAAGATCGCTATCACCTGCAGTCTGGACGATGACTGCCTGTGGGTGCTCGACCTCGATCTCGGATTCGGCGATGTGGGCGTCACCGCGCCGGTCGCGCCGCTGCCGACCCGGCCCGAGCGGGATACGATCGTGCGGCCCAAGCGGCGCGAAGCCCTAGGTCAGACTGGCACAGAAGAGAGGTAACTCCCCATGAACCCGCGCCTTCTGCAACTCGCGCGGGAGTCTCGTGGCTTGTCCCAATCGAAGCTGGCAGGGCTCGCCGGCATCTCCCAGGCGGCCCTGTCCAAAGCGGAGAACGGCGTTGGAACGCTGACTCCCGAACGCGTGCAGGCGGTGGCTGATGCACTCGGCTACCCCAGCGATCTTCTAGGCTGGCCTGACGAGCCAGTCGGATTGGGGCCGTCCGGCTTCTACCACCGCAAGCAGTCTGGCCTCGGAAAGACCGCGCTACAACGCATCGAGGCCGAGGTCAACCTGCTGCTCATGCAGTTGCGTCGACTCGAGGCCAGCGTGGACATTGAGCCGATCTATCGGCTGCCCGTCTTGGATGCCGACGAGCATGCTCCCGAAGAGGCAGCGGCGAAGCTGCGGGCGAGCTGGCTCATTCCCGATGGCCCCGTTCAGGACGTGATCCGGGCGGTAGAACGAGCCGGGATCGTCGTCGTGCGACGCGACCTAGAGTCACCCAAGATCTCTGGTCTCAGCGTCAGGCCACCGAACAGCCTGCCAGTGATCATCCTGAATACGGGAATGCCTCCGGCTCGCGAGCGCTTCACAGTACTTCACGAGCTGGGCCACTTGGTGATGCACCAACTGCCGAGCAACGACGGGGAGCGAGAAGCGGACGTGTTCGCTTCCGAGTTCCTCATGCCGAGTCGACTCATCGGGCCGCACCTATCCGGCCTCACCATCCAACGGATGGTTCAGCTGAAACAGCACTGGAAAGCGTCAATGGCGGCCATCCTGCAGGTGGCCAAACGCTTGGAACGCATTGACGAGGGCCGCTACAAGAGCCTCCAAGTCCAGCTTTCCCAGCACGGCTACCGCAGGAACGAGCCAGCAGAACCGGAACCAGAGCAGCCTGGGATCCTCGACAGCATCTTGGAGACGCACCGTTTGGACCATGGATACTCAGACAGGGAACTGGCCCAGGTCGTAGGCCTTCAGGTCCTCGAGTTCAGGTCCGAGTACGGCGGCACGCTCGCCCTTCATGCTGTGTAGGTCGTTGCTGTGGCGCTGCCCCTGGCTCCCTCGCCAGGGGCAGCGCCGTTGGCAGCACAGTTGCACCCGGCAGCAGGTCTGCGATGACGAACGGCGACTGCTCGACGTGGCCGACCCGCCCAACGGGGATAGACGGTCAGCCGGTCACTCCAGGAAGGGCGGAGGCCGCTCGGGCAGCAACCTCCGCCAGGGCTTCCGCCGAGGCACGGGTCAAGGTCTGCAAGTCCTTTCAGATGACAAGCCGGGGTCGCGCCCTCGGGCAGCACGAACCGCCCTCGCGGCCACGGCGGATAGGCGCACCGCGCCCACCGGGCTCGGGTACCGCGGGGGCAGGGCGTCACGGCAGGATTGCCAGCTGTTCGCCCCAGTCCAGGCCACACGGGTGGGACTCAGCCAGGCCCCGGAGGCGTTCGTCCCGATCCGCCAGGGCCGCCGCTATCCGGGTGGCCAGCCGGTTCCGCAGGCGTGCCCAGTCCGCGTCCCGGCGCCGCGGGACGGCCGGGATCTCGGTGAGCAGCAGTTGCTCGGCGGTCGGCCCTCGCGGAGTCCACCACTGACCGTCCGAGCGGCTCTGGATCCGGGACGACTGCCGCAGGGCATTTCGGAGCGACGCCACGTTGTACCGGTAGCCGAATCCTTTGAGGCAGTAGTCGAGCGCGGCGGCGGTCAGCGGTCGGTCAGCCGCGGCCAGTACCAGCCGGCCGGCATCTTCGAGGGTTCGTGGGCCGGGCATTGGTCCGTGCCGGTAGAGGCCGTACACCCCGGCTCCGGCCCAGCAGAACCGCCGGTCAGCGGCAACCGCCACCTTCGCGGATGCCTCCGCGATCCGGCGGCCGTGGTCGAGCTGGGCCAGTCGCACCAGGTCCCTCACATGCACGGGTGCGGAGACGGAGCAGGCCACCGCGTACAGGGTGTCCGCCTGGCTCCGTCCGATCGGTCCGCGGCAACCGCAGCGGTCGAGCTCCCACACTCCCAAAGCCGATCCGCAGTCACCGCAGGGGTCCTCGTCGTCGGTTCCAGGGCTAGCCGCGTTCAACGCACCTCTCCCAGGCGGTCGTGCGGGTACGTCGGGGCCCGCATCATCCACGGCTCCAGTCGAGCGCCACCGGACCAGCGGGGAATCCCGCCCCGGGGTCGTCGGAAGCGGCGGAGTTGAGGGTGTCGAGAAAGCGGCGCACGTCGGCCACGTCGATGCTGTCGAGATTCTCGGCTGCCGCCGCTTCGAGGACAACGTGCGCCTTGCGGAGCACGTCACGCGGTTTGCGGTTCGACCTGCCGAACAGCTCCGAGACCGCCGCCGTGGTCAACGGATAGAGGTCGCCGGGCGTCCTCGCCGAGCCGGACTTCACGGCCGCATCGAGGTACCTGGTCAGCAGCTTGCCCGCCTCCGCAACGTTCCGCAGGCCGGGCAGGATCACCGTACTGCGCTGGTTCGCCGCCGTGGTATCAAAGCTCGGAAGGTCGGCCAGCTCCCAGGCGGTCCCGATTGTCAGCGCGGCCCTGGGGTGCATGGTGACGACCACACTGAGCATGTCAGCCATCGGCAAGGTCTCCACGATCACGTCGCGGAAGCGTTCGGTCTCCAGATCGCGCTTCGCCCTGGCCATCGTGGTGCTTGCCAGGTCCTCCAGCTGGTCGCAGCAAAGCAGGACGTGCTTCATCCCGGCGGCTGCCGCGAACAGGAGGAAGGTCGCAAGGTAAACCGCACCGTTGCGGGTGCGCGAGGCCGGCTTGATGCGGTCGAGGTACTCCGCGGCGATGTTCGGGTCCTCGTCACAGAGCGCCACGATCAGCTTGTCGTCGGGCGGACCCAACGTCCGCCCCCGCAGGGATCGGTGGACGTCGGCCACTACCTTGAGAAGCGCCCGGGGGTCGTCACTCTCAGCCCGCGCTATTAGCTCCAGCCGCAGCCGCTGGGCGAGGGTCGGCTCGTCGCCGACCCGGAAGTCGGTGGCGTACTCGACCGCGGTGAACAGCGCTGCACCGAGCGAACGGATCTGCGCGGTGTCGAAGCTGGTCAGCAGGCCGCAGATCGGAATCTCGGCGGCGTCTTCATCGTCCAGCCCGGTCGAGAGGTAGGCGGTCCTGCCGAAGTCCTTATTGAGCAGCCCAGTCAGGTGCTGCATGAGCACGGACTTGCCGAAGCCGCGGGCGTCCGAGTCCCCGGGGGCGGTGCCCGTCGACCACAGGTAGCCGAACTTCAGCCCGGAGTATGCCGCGCCGAGGACGAACTTGTTGATCGATTCCTGGAGTTGCTCGGCGTTGACGTCCGGCTCGTACAACAGGCCGTTCTCCCTGAGGTCAGAGCCGCCCAGGCGAGCGATTCCGGTGATCGGGAACGGGTTGTTGCGCAGACTCCAGCGCTTCTTCATCCATACCGGACCGGGCAGCGCTACAGGTGTGGTCATCAGGTACGGACCTCCTCGTTCTGATGCGTCGGATCGACGCGGATGATATTGAAGACGCGAGGCATGCCGCCCTGGGCCGACATCACCAGTGGCCTGGTAGAGGGGGGCGTCGCGCCGTGGGTGGCCTGGTCCAGGTGAACTCGGAAACCGAGGCCGGGATAGTCCCCCCGGAGGGCGCCGAGGACGGCCGCGTCGAACTCGTCATCGCTGATCCGCTGGTGCCAGCAGACCGCCGCTCGGAGCTTCCAGACTGGGAGGTACATGTCGCCCGCGGCGTCGCCGCGCTGGCGGAGCCAGATCTGCGGCAGCGCCTCCAGCGCGGCCTGGCGGGCCTCCTTGCCGACCGATCGACGGATGGCCACATCCGCACCACGACCCGATACCTCGGACGTCGCCCAGAAGCGCAAGGCGGGAGGCCCAGGCGCGTAGTAGCTGAAGTTAGCCAGCCCGAGGAACCTGGTCCAACGACGCAGCAGTTCATGGCTGATGTAGTCGAGGCTGCAGCCAGCGGCACTGAACGCCACCCGCACCATGGCCTCCTCACAGGTCGTGATGAAGAGTTTGCGGCTCATGACCCGCTCCCGGGCGCTCAGGCGTTGTTCAGCTCGGCCGACGTACCCGCGCACTCCGTGGTCGATCACCTCACGTCCGGCACTCCAGCCGAGACTGCCCTGGGTGGCCGCATCCACCGCGTAGTCGACGAAGTCGCCGAGGAAGTCTTGATGGGAGTGGTGCACACGGTTGTCGAACTTGAGCAACGGAATCGTGAAGTGGGTGGAGATGCGGTCCGGCCGGGCCCCGACCAGGCGTAGGAAGCCCTCGAACTGCGGATGGGCGTCCAGCATCACTCCGATCAGGACGTTGTAGGCCGCCAGCCGGTCACGCCCGACAAGGGCGGCCCACTCGACGCCGTTCTCGGTCAGCCTGAACGTCACGTCGGCGTGAGCGTAGGCGGAGTTGGGCGTCGAGGGGAGGATGTGGCGCTCGACCCAACCAAGCCGCATCAGCTCCTTGAGAACATCGACCGTGTTGTGCACGTGGCGCTTTCCGTCGGCCCGCAGCCGATCCCACTTGCGCTCGTCGAACGATCCGTCAGTATCACTCTCCCGAGCTACCTTTGCCGCCTGACCCACCAGCGCGCAGCGGATTTCGTCGAAGGTACGGCCCTCGGCAACCGCCTGCGCCGCCACCTCGATGTAGGCCAGATCCTGGAGCCGGGGGATGCCGGAACCGCCGACGCTCACCTGCCGGCCCCGATCCGGCGGCGCGCGCCGCAGCCGCCCTGAAGCCGATCGGGATCTCCAAGCGTGCACACGTAAGCCTCCCTGAGTCAGATCCGCGGGTTGACGTCATCAAATGACCACAGCAGCAGGGACATTGGCAATGGCTAGAAAGATGTCGCGGCTCTCATCGGGCATGAGAGCCGTAACATCCATATAAAAAGCCAAGATTGGCGATTCTCGCCACCCAAACACGAATGGCCGACCTAGAGTTCGGGGCAGCGCACGGGCCCTTCGGACTCCGGCCCCGATCTGGTGCGCGCCCAGCATCCGAGCCGATCCGAGAGGCACCCAATGACCGAGCCGCGCGATCCCGAGTACGTCGACCAGGTAGACCTCACCCGCGGGCGGCCCGTGCGGCTCCAACAGGTGTCCGAGCAGCGCTACTTGGCGGTCATGCCGTGGGGTCAGCTGCATGGCATTGTGCCCGACCCGCGCCAGGCCGAGATGCCCCGGATGAGGCAATACCTCTCCACCGCGCAGCGAGAGCAGGCCGAGCTGCGAAACGAGATCCAGCGGGCGATCCAGGGGACGAAGAAGAAGGCCAACGCCAGGGCCTACGCCCGGTATATCGCCGAGGGCCTGCGCGGCTCCCGCGGCGAGCGCTGGGCCACGCCCCCGTTCGCGCTCTGGCTGCCGGGCGACATGGACATCGTCCGCTTCAGGACCCCGTTCGGGGACGACCTGCTGGCCTACATGCCGTTCGATGCCACCGGCATCCTGGTGGACGCCGAGACCCAGCACCTTGCGCACATCCTGCTTCAGGAGGACCCCGCGGCGCACGGGCTGACCAAGGGGCAGGTGTCCCAGCGGCTGGTCAGTGTAGAGATCTACCATCAGATCAGCCTGCGCGCTGCCCGCCAGATCTTCCACGACCGCAACCTGCTCGGGGTCATCCCCAACAAGAACGTGGCGCTCGCCTCGGACTCCAGCAACCTCGCCACCGACATCACCTTCGCGCTGCTGGAGAGCGTCGTCCTTCCGGCTTCGGCCGGGGGCCAGGAGACCTCGCTCAGTGTGGTGGTCTCTTCGCGCCCCCGCCAGCTGAAGGCCACGGACACTGAGTGGATGACGCTGTCCTCGTTCCGCGCGTTCGTCGTGACGGCGATCTTCGGCCGGTCAGGCTTCGACAAGACCAGCGGTCCCATCTCCGATCTGCCCGAGGGGTGCACCCCCGAGCTCGCTAAGCAGTACATCGGATCAGCCGCCGAGCTGATTTTCGGAACTTTCGCCAAGCACTTCGCTCGCCGGACGGAGACGGTCATCGCCGCGCCCGCCATGCTCGCCGCTCTCGGTGCCGTCACCTACCGGTCGATGCCGTGGAGCCCTGAGCCTCGCCGCAGTTTCGAGGCGCTGATCGAGCTGCTGTCGGAGGTCGAGTGGGCACGCGACCCCAGGAATTGGGACGGCACCGTTGGCAAGGCGACGACCGATGCACGGACCGGCCTGCCGACGCTCTCGCTGGCGGGTGGTGTCAAGGACAGCGGCTCGAAGACGGCTGCCGCGCTGGAGGATCCGGCTTCGCCTCGGTACCGGCAGATTCGAGGCTACGTCCAGTCGGCGGTCGTCCCGGCCGCGACCTAGCACGGCTTGCGCCCCCAGCCCTCGGGCGACTCGCGTTGAGGGCCGGGGGCGCCGGTGGCGTCCGCCCGCCGAGCCCGACCTCCACCAGGGTCTCGCCTGGGTCCTCGCCAACGGCGGCCGGGTGGCTGCCACCCGTGCCGGTCGACAGCTGGCCATAGGACGCAGTTCTGGTCTCAGTTCTGGTCTCGTTCGCTCCCGTACAGCGGGGTTCGACGGGCAGCCAGCGGCCTGCTCCAGCACAGGTCAGAACGGCTGCGAACCCCGGCGGACCCCCTTCGAGAGAATTGGAAAGCGTGTTGGGGGCAGCCGCTCACCAGTTTGAATCTCGCATCCTCCGCCTTCGCCCGCCAGGGCAAATGAAGGGCCCGACCGCACTGCGGTCGGGCCCTTCATCGTTCCGTGGTTGTAGTTTTGGTTGCAGTTGCCGAGATTCAGTGGGAACGGCTGGCTGCACGACCGCATCCGGCCAGCAGGCCTCCCGGTCGAACCGTCGCATTCGCACCCGCTGGGCACCATTCCTCTGGCAGGGTGCTGTCCATGGCCGTGTCCGAGAAGACCCGGAAGATCATCTGGGGTGAAGCAGGCGGCAGGTGCGCGATCTGCCGGGTGCAGGTGGTGACGCCCGGGACGGACTGGGACGACCCCTCGGTCTTCGGCGAGGAGGCCCACATAGTCGCCCGCTCGAAAGGCGGACCGAGAGCCGGTGCACTGGACGACGCATCCATCGACAGCCATACGAACCTGGTCCTGCTGTGCAGCAAGCATCACAAGCAAGTAGATGACGAACCAGGCCACTTCACGGTGGATCTGCTGCGCGAGATCAAAGCCAAACATGCCGCATGGACGCGCTCGCTCGGCGAGGCCACGCCAGGCCGGCCGAGGCTGGTACCCGACCCGGCTTTCCCTCAGCCCCGGAGGCTGAAGCTGATCGCGCGCGGAAACCCGCTGTGGAACATGATCAAGCCGAGCATGACCTTCGAGTACGCGCTGCCAGACCATCTCCCTGAAGAGGATGAAGACCTCATCCTGGAGTTCCTTGGCCTGGTCCAGGACTACTGCGACCTTGCATCCGAGCTGCACGGCGTGCGTGAAAATCGCGACGCCGAGAAGGCATTGCAGAGCTACCTGAGCAAGCTCGCCGAGCGCAGCTTTCTGGTGGGCGCCTTCGTGCGCCACATGCTCCTGACCGATGGCTCAGGTCAGGAGGGCACACCCTGGCCCATGCTCCGCGTCGAGGTCGTGCCAGCTTCGCACGCCACGATCACCGACGAGAGCGGCAGGCCCTATCCCAATGAGTAGCCGAGTACAGGAGTGCCTGACGAGGAGCAGAGCGCATGACTGAGCGGACGATCTACCTCGACCCCAATCGACACGCCCCCAGTTCTCGGAAGATCAATATCCGGGCCCACCGTTGGTACGCCATGGTCGAACTCGACCGAGATGGGTACGTCGATGCCTTGACCTGGCGAGGAGACTCCCCAGATCTGCCTACCGCCTACACGGAGGCCGTCACCAGGGCGCAGAACACGTCTGTCGATCGTATCCGGTACGACGGATATCGGGGCCCGCTCTCGTGTGGCAGCGGGCCAAGCTGGGTCAGTCTGCCTGTCCCCTTTGCCCAGGTCGGGGCGGCAGTGGAAGCGCTGTGCAGTGCTGAGCTCAACCATGACTACAGCGGACTTCACACCCTCGCTGACCGACTGGCACTTCCCATCGAGGACTGGCTTGCGCCTGGCGAACGGGAGCTGGTCCGCGGCGTCGACTTTTCCGCACCACCCGGCATTTTTCTGCGCTTCCTGCGCGGCAGGGCCAAGCGGCACGGAGTGCGCCTCAATGGCCGAGCGACCGCGGGCAGTGTCTGGGTTCGCCCGACACTGCCCGCGTTCGAGAAGCAAAAGCGGGAGCTGTTTCCCGAGCAGCACCCCGGCTGGGTGGACCGATGGACCGGATACATCGAGCAGGACGGCGCGCCGGTCCGGCCTTGGGTGGGCGGCGGAGATCGGAATCTCAGTTACGGCGCCGTTCCTGTCCAGTTTCGCAGCGTGGAGACCCCCAACGGCGGCAAGTGCCCCTGCGGCATGAGCCTGCAGGGTGACTGGGACGGCGACAAGGAACACGCCTCCCACCATGGCGCGTGGGCATTCGGCGTCCGGGCACCCCGGAACCTGGACTGGTGGGCGGACTTGGCCGTCGTAACGACGGAATCGCCGATCGCTTGGCGCAAGCTGACCCACCAGGTAGGGCGGAAGCCGCAGAAGGAGAACCACTACGACTTCAACTCATGGTCTGACCTGGCTGAGCCTAAGAAGACCCCGGAGAATGTACGGGCGTACCTACTGAAGGCCAACGAGTACGTCATCGGCTACCTGGCCGCCCGCGACACCAGCCAGCACCTCCGCTGGGATCTGATCGACGGATCAGAGTGCGGCGACGAGGACGACACTCTGCGCCCACTCATCGACCTGATCTGGGTGGCAGACTCCTACCGCCGACAAGGCGTTGGCGCCAAGCTCGTACAAGCCCTTGCCGACGACTTCGGGTGCCAGGTCGCCGACGTGTCCTGGTCGAGCCCAGTCAGCGACGCCGGCCGACACCTCGCGCGCCGGGTCTCACCTGGTGGCATCTGGGTCGGTTGAAGCACTGGCATGCATCCTTCTTGCCCCGCACCGTCCCCCAATTGGGCGGTGCAGGGGATCTGCCTCCGTGACTCAACCATCGAATCCGTAGGTTCAGGGTTCGATCCCCTGGTGGCCCACGCACAGCTGCCCAGGTCGGACGGTGTCCGGCTCGGGCCGTTTCACTTCACGGTATCCCCGGCGGCGGGGACGCGGGCGCGCTCACCGCAACGGCCATGGCCTTGGCAACTTACACAAGCGGTCGAGTATGTCAACTCGGCTTTCATATCACTGACTTGAGGAGCATCCTGAGTCGGTCGATGTTAGACCCCGCTATGCCGATAGCCGTGTCGAGAACGTGGATTCCCCTTGATTCCAGAGCAACTGCCGGGCATCAAAGCTTTCCCTTCCGTCCTTCCATGGCTGGCGAGAGGAGGGACCGCGCCGTACATCCCCGGTGGACCGACGGAGATCGTCGGGAATCTCAGGGCACTCCTGGAGGACATCGCGAAGGATCCGACGATCGACCGGCCGTTCACCTGGCCCAACGCGGAGACGTCGGTTCCTCTGCGCAAGGTCCTGCATGCGGTCGGCAGTTGCGGACTGCTGTCGCGCGAGGGGAACTCGGCCCGCCTGGCTCTGACGGACGACGCCCGGTACGTGGTCGACTCCGGTGACGACCTTTACCTGATCGCCGTGTTCCACGCGAACACCAGGTTCATCGGTGAGGCGCTCGCCGCTCTCGGGGACGGCCTCACCCATAACGAACTGAACGACATCGCGGCCCGCGAGTACGGCCTCATGTGGGCTTCCAGGGACCAGGTGCGTCGACGTGTGTACTGGCTCCGCGCAGCCGGACTCGTGGACGTCTGGAGCAATGGCAGGATCGTTCCGACCGGCCGCGGGCGTGAGTTCCTGGAACGGATCGAGCTGGTCGCCTCCGATGACCTGCCCCACCGACGCCAGGTCTCCGCGCACCCGGTTGACCTGCCCGCACCACCCGCCCTCCTGTCAGCCCGTCTCGACCGGACGGATCAGGCGGCGCTGCTGCGGCGGAAGCGTCCCATGGGATACGTCGCGGGCGGCGGGCGGGTGGAGGTTCTGAGCCGTCTCGTGAACACCGCTGTGCCCGAGGTCACCCGGCGGGACTTCCTCGTCTTCTGCACCGAGCAGTTCGGCGTCCTGGAGTCTTCCGCCGAACAGTCTCTGGGCACTCTGCGGTCGTTCGGACTCCTGACCCAGGTGGGTACCGACACCTTCGCGGCGACGGAGCTCGCTGCGGACTGCCTGGCGTCAGGAGAGCCCCTGGACTTCATCCGTCTGCTCCACCTCAACATCGCGCTCCTGGGGGAGAGCCTCGACGCGATCGAGGACACCACGCACTCAAGCGCTCTGGTGCGCGTCCTGGCCGAGAGGTATCCGCAGGTGCCCCTCACCAGGGAGGACATCACG
The DNA here is from genome assembly GCF_055569215.1 of Kitasatospora sp. NPDC029312. Lineage (NCBI taxonomy): Bacteria > Bacillati > Actinomycetota > Actinomycetes > Kitasatosporales > Streptomycetaceae > Kitasatospora > Kitasatospora sp. NPDC029312. The sequence continues at coordinate 68,397 of NZ_JBVHXY010000042.1, forward strand.
CGTCGTGTCGCGCTCTTCCTGGAGACGGGTCTCGCCGAGCGGATCGGGCACACCCTCCGGCGGACGCCTCTGGGTACCGCGCTGGTACGGACGCTGCCGCTTCTCGACAGGGCGGACTCCGAGGAAACCTCTGGCGACACCACCGCCCAGCAGGGAGCAGCTCAGAGGCCGGAGACGACGGCCGGCGTCGGCGGGGAGTCCGAGGCCGGGCGACTGGCTGTGGAACTGGTGCGAGCAGCCTCGGACAGCGCCGACTACCGGCGGTTCGAGAGGGCCGTCGCGGCCGCGTTCCGTACCTTGGGATTGGAGGTAGAGGCCCACAGCGGTCCGAAGAAGACCGATGTGATCGTCGACGTCTGGAGGTCGCCGACGAGTCGGCTGCGCGTCGCGGTGGAGGCCAAGACGGACGGCGCCGGACTGATCACGGACCAGGACGTCCAGTTCGGGAGGCTGGGTGAGCACCGAAAGCGGCACGACGCGCACTGCACTGTGCTGGTCGGCCCCCGGTTCGACGCCCGGGTGGAGCACGAGGCTGGCAAGGACAAGGTGGCTCTGCTCACAGCGCAGGAGCTTGCTTGGGCCGTCGTCCGGCATGCCCGAACACCGCTCATTCCGCGAGAGGTTGCCGCCCTCATGACGGTCGAGGAAAGGGACTCCTTGGAACCGACCTGGAAGGCCGCGGAACGGCGGCAGGAGGTGCTGAGCGAGGTCCTGCGCACCATGTGGAAGAGCGGGAACGACCCTGTCGACATCGAGTACAGCGCTGGAGCGCTGGGTGTCCGTGACATCTGGCGGGAGACCAAGGGTGTCGTGGAGACCCCGTTCGAGCCGAGCGAGATCGAGGAGGCTCTGTCCTTCCTCGGGGCGCCCTTCATCGCCGGGGTCCTGGAGCGCGGTGGTGATCACGTGGTGGCCGCGCCGCCCGCTCTGGTGGCTGCGCGGTTGCGCGCGCTCGCCCGTGTCGTCGAAGCGGCTGGCCCCGGGGGCGAGCCCGACGCCCAAGTCGGCCCGATGCCGCCCGCTCCGTCGGGGCCGACGCGGACTGAGTCGCCGGTGCGGGAGCCACGTACGGAGGCCGCGGTCGTCGGCCGGAACGGCTCCCTGGTCCGGAACTGGGCCAGGGAACAGGGCCGAGCGGTCAGCGCACGCGGGAGGCTGCCCGAGGGCCTGGTGCGGGAGTACAAGCGGGCCCACGGGCTGCTGGACGAATAGTGAGTCGTCGGCAAGCCCCTGCCGGCAGTGCCAGAGCGCCTACATCGGCCGCCCCATCGGCGGCGAGCCCACGATCAACGATGCGGCGACGGCGTCCGCTTCGTCCAGCCCGCTGACCTTGACCGCTCGCTGCGTGCCCGCCAACTTCGCCCGTGTCGATGCAGGCACACCGGTCGGGCGGCGACGGGGCCGATCGCCCTTTCGCCCCGGGGTGGCGGGCCCAGCCACGCGCGACCTGCCCGACACGGTCGTACCTGCTCCACGCCAACTCGGCGCTACGGAAAGATGGATGGATGAGCGACTGGGAGTTCGTGAAGGAGAGAACCGCCACTGAAGGCGCGGTGTTGAGGTCTGCCGACGGTCTGCTCTACAAGCGAATCGGCGGCGAGGACCTGCGGGCGGAGTGCGAGTTCCAGCAGGTGGCCGCCGGCCTGGGTTACCCCGTCCCGGAGATCGTCGACAGCGGGTCCGAAGACGGAAGCTACTTCGTTGTCGAGCGAGCCATCGGTGATACCTCGCTGCACGAGGAGGCTCTGGCCGATACCAGGCGGGACGGGCAGGTCAGCCACCAGGTGATCAGCACGGCTGCTGCTGTCGCCTCGTGTCTCTTGCAGGCCCAGGCGAGGCACCCCTTGCCCTCGACCCCGTGGTTCGAGAAGGCGGCCTTCGCACCCGAGGTCTTTGAGGAGAACCCGGACTTCGACATCCCCCGGGTTCACGAGGCGGTCAAGCACGCCCTCGACCGGCTGGCTCAACTTCCGATGGTGCACGGCCACCGGGACTACGGCCTGCCCAACGCCCTTCGGGCCGGGGTCATCGACTGGCAGCATCACGGACCGGTCCCGCTCGGCTATGACGTCTACCCCGCGGCTGACATCGTGGCCTTCAAGGGCGGAGGCAAGGGCTACACGATCACCCCAGAGCAGCGCGCCGCCTACACCGCCGCACTCGACGAGACCACCGCATCCCTGATCGGGCGGCGCGTGAGCGAGCACATGGGCGACTTTCTGCTCGTCAAATGTTTCTTCTTCCTCGCCCTCATGCGGCCCACCGACCCCGCACGGCGCGACAAGCACATCAAGTGGCAGTACCGCCGCGCTCTGTTCACGATGGGACTTGATCAGTATGAGTCGTCCAATGCGATCGATACCGGCGCCTTCCCTACTCTGGAACGGTTCGCCGCTGAACACCGATAGGCCGGTGCCCACCATCTGACCAGGAGGGGTCCGAACCAACCAAGGCCCGGGGAGCCCCGGAAGCGGCGTTCGGATCCTTCGTTCAAGCGGAGCTGCCGGCAGGCTCGCACCCGGGCTCCGGGTCACGCTGCCCGGTTATCAGTTCCCGCAATTTGGCGCGCGTCTCCGGGTCCGTCGAGTACACGACTGTGCCGATCATTCCTCGCGTCAGAAGTACCTTGTAGGTGTTGCGGATCAGACGATCGATGTCGGCGTCGGTGGTGGACTTGCGGAAGACAGGGTCCTTGGACGCCGTCCGATCGGTGATCCAGCGATCGGTTCGCCATATGAGGTCTGGCCCGAGAATGACGCCGCTCCAGTCGTACTCGAAGCCCTGGGCGGTGTACACGCAGCCGACCTGACCGAAGCCGGCCGGGTCGGTGGCCCATAGCGCGGCCGGAGGGGCACCGGCGATCGAGCGGTCGCCGTACACGTTCCATGGCCGGGCCCAGCCCTCGATGTGCACGTCGAGTGGGAGTGGGTTGCCCGGGGCCACCTTCGTCGTCCACTTCCAGCAGTACCCGGCCGACATGCGCGCGCCGTATCCCTCCGCGCGCCGCGCGTCGAGGAACGCCTCCAGTTCCTGGGGACTGTCGACCACCTCCAGGACGACCTTGCCGTCGGGTTCCCAGCCGAGGGGACCGCCGGCCTCCAGGCCCAGTAGGCGCACCACCCAGTGCAGGTAGGCGTCGCTACCACCGCAGCGGAACTGGCTGTCCAGCTCAACCACCTGGCAGTCCAGGCCCTTTACGGCAGCGGCGGCCCGGATCTGGGCCACCGTGCCCATCTCGCCAGGCCGGACGACTTGGTGCTCGTCCAGCAGGAACACGGGTACCCGGGCGGCGTCGATCAGTTCCTCGATCTGGGGCTTCCCGGTGCGCTGGGCGGCCCGGGTGTAGCGATTCGCCGACGTCTCCCGGATTCGGTGGGCCTCGTCGCAGATCAGAACATCCAGCCCGTTGCGCTCGGCGGTCATGAAGCTGTTGAAGTACTTGAACAGCTCCTGTACCTGGCGCTTTCGTGCCCCGGCCATCCGACGCATGGTGGTGGTGAACGAGCTGGATCCGGTCGCGTGGAGAGCCGTGACGCCACGCCGGTACAGATCGCCAAGTAGGGACAGCGCGATGACGCTCTTCCCGGTACCCGGGCCGCCAGTGATGACGACGACCTCCTTGTGGTCGGACTGCTGCGCCTGGCGGACCGCACGCAGCACCAGCTCGTAGGCGACCCGCTGTTCGTCCAGCAGGACGAACTGCTCGCGCTCGCGCACCTCTTCGGCGGCGACCGCCATCAGCTGCTTGGACGGGGCCACCTTGCCCGCGAGCAACTGGTCCGCTGCCTCGGCACCGGAGACCGGCTTCAACTTCGAGCGGAGGTACTGGACGAACTCCCCCCGGCGATCGGCGGTGAAGAGCCGGCCGCGCTCGTCCTGCTGCACCTCGTAGAGGCCCTGGACGCCGAACTCCGTCGCGTTGTGGAGGAAGGCCACTCCGGACAGCCGCTCGGGATGCGCGGCGAGTGCACCGTTGAAGGAGATGAGGTAGTCGCAGTAGCCGCGGACCTGCTCGATGGGATTCAGTACCGGCCGGGTGTACGCGTCGACCCGGCAGAGCAGGGGCTCGCCGTCCTCCGGAAGCGCGCTGCTCCACTGCTTGAGTTCGACCACCACGTAGGACGGTTCGCCCGTGCTCGGGTGGACACCGGCGAGTATGACGTCAGCTCGCTTGCTGTTGAGCGGAAGCGAGTACTCAAGGAGTACCTCCACCATGCCGAGCCCGGCGTCCAGGAGAGCGTTGGTCAGGGCCGGAATGCTCCGCTCCCAGGAGCGCACCTCGGATGGGCTGGGCTTGTGGCCATGCTTGTGGACGAACTGATCTATGAGGCGCACGAACAGTGATCCGGCCAGGTTCTCGGCGGCGACCGCGGACGCGGAGTCGCGGAACAGCAAGGAATGCTCCCAGGCAGCACGAAGTGACTCGTGCGGGTGGGGGCATGTCCCTGGAGGGAAGCCCGGCGGGCCGCGCTGATGACGGTCCCAAACCTACAACGGGGAGCTCGCACCCGAACGCCTTATGAGAGAGCCAGCATCCACCGAAGTAGTCGGTGTCACGAACGGCTGGCGCAGGCGGCTTGCATGGCCGGCCGCGCCAGCGGCGCCGGCCTCAGTAGCGTCGGGAGCTGGAAACGGAGTATCAGCCATCGTGCCAGTCCCGCGCTCGACGCTTGGCTTCCGAAGGCGAGGCCAACGACTCTCGCTCGAACCTCGAACTAGAACCCACCTGGAGGCACCCGAGCCGCGCCACCGCCGACCACGATGAAGAGTCTGTGGGGCCTCGGCACGCCGGTCTATGCGTGAGCGGATGGGGCAACACGTGCTTGTTCGGGCGGGATCGTGGATCACGGCGCAACGTCCTGACCTGCGGATTCATCACCAAGTGATCGATGGCGGCAGCAGCCGGCGTGATCACTCTCGGGCGGCTCTTCGCAAGGCGCCAACTCTGGCGACTCTGCACGATTACAGTGCTTTGGCGTGACGATGCGAGCAACTCTTAGGAGTGAACATGGACGTGACGTCCACCGAGCTGGCCCTGGCGGCACTGAGTGGTGCCAGTGGAAGCCTGAGCGAGGCTGTCGTGACGGATCTCTGGCGTCGCCTCCGGAGCCGCTTCTCCGGCAACAGCCGGGCAGTTGCCGCACTGGATGGGCGGGACAGCAGCGATCCGGATGCCGTCGCCGTGCTGAGCGAGGCTCTACGTCGTGAGGCCGCGGCTGACCCGGAGTTCCGAAGCGAGATGGAAGACTGGCAGTCCCGTCTGATCCAGGTGGCGAGTGGCACCGTCAACACCGTGCGGGATTCCCACGGCCTGAACGCGCCCGGTGCTACGTTCAACGGCACGGTGAACATGTCCTTCGGCCAGGGCGAGCAGGCGCGATGACAGCGACCCCCTCCCGGCCCGCTCGAGACACAACCGGGAACAACGTCATCGGATCAACGGGCCTCAACGCCCCAGGGGCGGTCTTCCATGCTGCCGTCAACATCAACTTAGGAGTCATCTCATTTGGAGAGTCTGCGGTAGCAGATGACGGCCACGGCGATGCTGGCGAAGGCTGCGAAGTGCTCGCCCTTGCGTTCGTAG
>NZ_JBVHXY010000043.1:0-27488 GCF_055569215.1 Kitasatospora sp. NPDC029312
TGGTACTGCAGGGGGGACCCTGTGGGAGAGTAGGACGCCGCCGAACAATTCTTCTGAAAAGGCCCTGCCCGGGTTACCGGGCAGGGCCTTTTCGCATTTACGGGCCACCTCCTCCTGCTCCGATCACCGGGACCGCCGGGTGTGGCTCCGGCCACCGACAGGTGGACCTAGGTCCACCTCGGAAACGGGGTGCCATGCCCACTGCCTGGAGCCGGTCATTCGTGAACACTGATGGAGGATGATCAGTACCAGCATCAGGAGCTTGCGTGACCACAGTGACTCGTACCAGCGGCCCGTCCGTCGGTGCACAGACCCGGGCGGCCGTCGAGGCCGGCGCTCAGGGGCTGGCGCGGCTGGCCAGGGTGGTGCTGGCCGCCGCGGCGGGGTTCGTCCTGCCGGTGGTCGCGGCCGTTTTCGTGGGAGTGGTGACGCAGCAGTTCCTCGAGTACTACTCCAAGGCTCCGCTGATCGCACTCGCCGCCGCCGCGGTGGCCGGTTCCCTGGTGGCGGCCGCTCACGTCCGCAGGACCGCGAACCGTACGCGCGGGTTCCTGGAGCGCTGGTACGGCATTCGTCCGCCGGTGGCGTACGAGCCGCGCCCCGAGCTGGAGTTGGACGACCGCGGGCACTGGTGGACGGGGTACTCCTACCACCGCTCGCGGCTGGTCGCGAAGTACGTGCAACTGGTCCACTGGAGCCTGCGGGACCGCGCCACCCGCGCCGAGCTGGCCTGGCTGGTGGTGAACCCCTTCCTGGCGGCCGCCCTGGCCGGTCCGGTGGCCCTCCTGCTGGTGCTCGGCGCCGGCTTCACGCTGGCGGGGCCGGTGCTCGCGGTTGGTGTCGGCCCGCTGAGTCCACACGTGATGCCGGCCCTCCTGAGGATCGGGGTGGGGATCGGGATGGTGCTCGCCGGGGTGCTGCTGGCACCGCACGCAGTTCGCGGGTATGCGGAGGTGGCGCGCCGGGTCCTGGACCAGGACGGCCGGGCGACGCACGCTCAGCTGACCCGCCGGGTGGCCGAGTTGACCGAGACCAGGGCGGACGCCGTGGGCAACCAGGCGGCCGAGTTGCGGCGGATCGAGCGCGATCTGCACGACGGTGCACAGGCGAGGCTGGTGGCGATCGGGATGACGCTGGGCACCATCGAGCACCTGATGGACACCGACCAGGCGGCCGCGAGGGAACTGCTCGCGGAGGCCCGGCAGTCCTCGGCCCGGGCGCTGCAGGAACTGCGCGACCTGGTCCGCGGCATCCACCCGCCGGTGCTCGCGGAGCGCGGACTGGGTGACGCCGTCCGGGCGTTGGCGCTGGACAGCGCGCTGCCGACGGAGGTGTGCGCGAGCCTGCCGGACCGGCTGCCGGCTCCGGTCGAGGCCGCCGCGTACTTCAGCGTCTGCGAGTTGCTGGCCAACGCGGCCAAGCACTCCGGGGCGGAACAGGTGTGGGTGGACATCCTGTACCGGGCCGGCCTGCTGAGGGTCACGGTGACCGACGACGGCGTGGGCGTGGCCGATCCGTCGCGGGGTACGGGCCTACGCGGGATCGAGCGCCGATTGGGTACCTTCGACGGTGTCCTCGCCATCGACAGCACGTCGGGCGGTCCCACCACCATCACCTTGGAGTTGCCGTGCGAGTTGTCCTCGCCGAGGACCTCTACCTCCTTCGCGAAGGCCTGATCCGCCTCCTGGAAGCGCATGGCTTCACCATCGCGGCCGCCGTGGAGACCGGCCCCGAACTGCTGGAGGCGCTGTTGACCCACCGCCCGGACGTCGCCGTGGTCGACGTCCGGCTGCCGCCCACACTCACCGACGAGGGGCTGCAGGCCGCGCTCAAGGCGCGCCGGGAGATCCCGGGCCTGCCGGTGCTGGTGCTGTCCCAGCACGTCCAGCAGCTCTACGCGCGGGAGTTGCTGGCCGACGGCACGGGCGGGATCGGCTACCTGCTGAAGGACCGGGTGTTCAACGCGGGGCAGTTCATCGATGCCGTTCGCCGGGTGGCCGCGGGCGGGACGGCGATGGACCCGGACGTGATCGCCAAGCTGATGCAGACCACCTCCCGTCGCCCCGGTCCGCTGCTCGGGCTGTCCCCGCGCGAGCGCGAGGTGCTGGAGCTGATGGCCGAGGGCTGTTCCAACTCGGCGATCGCGGCCCGCCTCTCGGTCAGTGACGGCGCCGTGGCCAAGCACATCGCCAACATCTTCGGCAAGCTGGGGCTCGCTCCGGACGAGGACGCCAACCGGCGGGTGATGGCCGTACTGGCCTACCTCAACGGCACGGCGGCACAGAGCCGCTGACGGGCCGACCGCCCTGCGGGCGGGGCTGCTCAGGTTCCGGGGCGCTCCACTCCAGGCTGCGGAAACGGTGAAACACGCGTACGAGTAAACTCCGATGGGCCGAGCCCGGAGGTTGCTCAGCCGTCCGGTGGCCCGACTGGCGGGAACCGGCAGCCGAGGCGCGTACGGCAGCAGCCGACATCCAGGGGTTGATAGACGTAATGGCACGCCCAACGCTCACCAAGGCCCATCGTGGCCTGCTCGGCCTGGTCGCGGCCGGCGCCTGCATCATCTCGGGCATCGGGTTCGCGGGCTCGTACAACGCGGTGCGCGAGCTGGCCCTGGAGAAAGGTTTCGGTGCCTTCTCCTACGCTTTCCCGATCGGCGTCGACGCGGGCATCGTCGTGCTCCTCGCCCTCGACCTGGTGCTGACCTGGCTGCGGATCCCCTTCCCGATGCTGCGTCAGACGGCGTGGCTGCTGACCGTCGCCACCATCGCCTTCAACGCCGCGGCCTCCTGGGGCGATCCGCTCGGCATGGGGATGCACGCCGTCATCCCGGTGCTGTTCGTGGTCGTGGTCGAGGCCTCCCGGCACGCGGTCGGCCGGATCGCGGCGATCACGGCGGACCGGCACATGGAGTCGGTGCGGGTGATGCGCTGGCTGCTCTCGCCGGTGCCCACCTTCCGGCTCTGGCGGCGGATGAAGCTCTGGGAGCTCCGCTCCTACGAGGAGGTCATCCGGCTCGAGCAGAACCGCCTGGTCTACCGTGCGCAGCTGCGCTTCCGGTACGGCCGCGGCTGGCGTCGCTCGGCGCCGATCCAGGCGCTGCTGCCGCTCAAGCTCGCCAAGTTCGGCGTCCCGCTGGACCCGTCGCTGCTCGACCGGCTGGACGACGAGGCCCGCGAGCGCGAGGCCAAGGAGGTCCACGCGGAGAACGGGGCCAAGGCGCTCGGACCGCAGCGCCAGCAGAGCCGCGACGCCACGGCCATCGCCTCGGCGGCCTCCGCCGTCGGCCCGGGCGCGGTCGGCGCCGTGGGTGCCGTGGGTACCGGCCGGCAGCACCGATCCCAGCACCCGGAGCAGCCCCAGCCGGAACCGGCTCACGTGCAGCCCCCGGCTCAGGTCCAGTCCCCGGCCCCGGGCCAGCCGCAGACCCAGGACCAGATCCCGACGCAGTCCGCCGCCGAGGGACCGGCCGCCCCGGCCGCCGCGCCGATGTCCCCCGAGGTCGCCGCGCCGATGCTGGCGAAGCTGCACGCGGTGCGGCTGCGCGTCGCCCAGGAGCCCGAGCAGGTGCCGGAGGCCGCCCCGCAGCCCCGGGGCGAGGAGCTGAACGTCTGGACCGCGCGTCCGGTCCGCACCACCGGCCACTCGGCCGACCCGGCCACCGGCGGGCGGGTGCCCGGCCAGGCCTCACCGTGGTTCAAGCCGCCGCGTTCGACCGAGGCGCCCGTCCAGCCGTCGACCGCCGCCGCTGCTCCGGCGCCCCGGCCGCAGGTCCAGGGCCCGGTCGCCCCGCAGCCCGAACCGGCTGGGTCGCAGGCGGTTGGGGCTGAGGAGCCCCTCCCGGCCGAGCTGCCCGAAGACCGCCACGCGCTCGCTCCGCTCGACCAGGACATCGCCTACGACGCCCTGGTCTCGTACATCGACAACCACGGCCACCAGCCCGACCCCCAGCGCCTCGCCACCTGGCTGACCGTCGAGTACGGCCTCACCGGCAAGGGGCCGGACGGCTCGGTCCACCCCAAGGAGGTCGCCGAGCTCTACCCCCAGCTGCGCGACCGCTACGCCGCCGCGGGGAGGGACTGACCGACCGACACCCGCGTCCACCGCTCGGTCGGCCATTGACGCCCGACCCCGCCGGAGCTACCTTCGCCTCAACAAACTGTTGAAGCGCTGGTTCGGCATGGAGGAGTGCGGATGTCGCAGGTCGAGGTCGACGGAACCGGGCCGACGGGCGGGGCCTCCTTCTCCGCCGCCGCCCGCGCCGCCGTGGAGGCGCTGCTCGCGCCGGTGGACACCGACCTGGCGCGCCGCTACCCGGGCGACTCCGGGACCCGGCAGCCGGTGCACACCGTCTACGTCCCGGCCGACGCCTTCGGTGCCGACACCGTACGGGACTGGGGCCGCCAGGCCCTGGAGGCCTTCGACACCCACGCCGGCACCCCCGCCGAACTGGCCCGCGCCCTCGGTGTCGCCGACGGCGACCTGCTCGCCGACGTGCACGCCCGGGTCCGCGCCAAGCTGCGGCGCGAGCCGATCGAGGACCTGCGGATCGACTTCGAGGACGGCTACGGCCCCCGCCCGGACGCCGAGGAGGACGCGGCCGCGATCCGCGCCGCCGAACTGGTCGCCGCCGCGGTCGCCGCCGGCAGCGCACCGCCGTACATCGGCATCCGGATCAAGTGCATGGAGGCGCCCGTCCGCGCCCGCGGGATCCGCACCCTGGAGCTCTTCCTCGCCACCCTGCTGGCCAACGGCGGCCTGCCGGAGGGCCTGGTGCTGACCCTGCCCAAGGTGACCTATGCCGAGCAGGTCACCGCCCTGGTCCGGCTGCTGGAGGACTTCGAGCGCCGCGCCGGGCTGCCGGCCGGGCGGATCGGCTTCGAGATCCAGATCGAGACCACCCAGGCCATCCTCGGGCCGGACGGGCGGGCCACCGTCGCCCTGATGATCGAGGCGGCCGAGGGCCGCGCCACCGGCCTGCACTACGGCACCTTCGACTACAGCGCCTCCTGCGGGGTGAGCGCGGCCCACCAGAGCATGGACCACCCGGCCGCCGACCACGCGAAGGCCGTCATGCAGGTCGCCGCGGCCGGGACCGGCGTCCGGCTCTCCGACGGCTCGACCAACGTGATCCCCACCGGCTCCACCGAGCAGGTGCACGCCGCCTGGAAGCTTCACCACGACCTGGTCCGCCGCTCGCTGGCCCGCGCCTACTACCAGGGCTGGGACATGCACCCGGCGCACCTGCCGACCCGCTACGTCGCGGTGTACTCCTTCTACCGCGAGGGCCTGGCGGCCGCCGCCGCCCGGTTGGCCGCGTACGTCGCCAAGGCGGGCGGCGACGTGATGGACGAGCCGGCCACCGCCCGGGCGCTCAGCGGCTACCTGCTGCGCGGACTGGACTGCGGCGCCGTCGATCCGGCCGAGGTCACCGCACTGACCGGCCTCGACCGCGCGCGGCTGGACGCCCTGGCCGGCCGCTGACCGACACCGGCGCTCCGGCCGCCGACAGCCCGGCCGCCGGCTCTCCCGGCTGCCGAACCCCTCCGACCGCGCGCCGACTAGGCTGGCGGTGCCGCCCCGGACACCGGGGTGCGCGCCGCCAGCCGTCGTCTTCCGGGAGAAGCACCGCGCGATGTCCGCCACTCCGGAGCCGACCACCAGGCCGTACCTCACCATCCGGCGGGCCGGCAGCCACGAGACAGAGATCAAGAAGTCCCGGTTCATCTGCCACCTCGCCCGGGTCGCCGACGAGGACGAGGCGCAGGCCTTCATCGCCGGCATCCGCAAGCAGTACTGGGACGCCCGGCACAACTGCACCGCCTTCGTGGTCGGCGACGAGCAGCGCCGCGAACGCTCCAGTGACGACGGCGAGCCCGGCGGTACGGCCGGGGTGCCGATGCTGGAGGTGCTGCGCCGCCGCGGCCTGACCGACACCGTAGCCGTGGTGACCAGGTACTTCGGCGGGATCAAGCTCGGCGCCGGCGGTCTGGTACGGGCGTACGGGAACGCCGTGTCGGAGGCGGTCGACGGGATCGGCCTGCTGGAGCGGCGGCCGGTCGCGCTGCTGGCGGTCACGGTGGACCACGTGCGCGCGGGCCGGGTGGAGAACGACCTGCGGGCCGCCGGGTACGCGGTGAGCGACCTCGGCTACGAGGCCGCCGGGGTGCGGATCGAGGTGGGCGTGCCCGAACCGGAGGTCGCCGCGTTCCACGCCTGGCTGGCCGAGGCGACCGGCGGCGCCTCGGTGGCGGTCCCGGCCGGTCGCACCTACGTCGAGGTGCCGGTCTGACGCGGTCGGACGCCCCCGCGCCTGGACGCCCCCCACTGACGCCCCTACTGACGCCCCGCCCGGACGCCCCCGGGCCGGGTCGCTCCCGTAGCCGAGCGACCGCGCCACGCGGAAGGCGGCTTGAGCAGATTCACCCGAACGTAGTGTCGTGGCCCGGAGTTGGAACTTCCACTCCGGGCCGTGGCGTTTCCTGGGCAAGGATCCGGCCGAACCGGACGAAATCCATCGATGGAGGACACCAGACCCCACCCCGCACCACGGAGGTATGCGCATGACCTCAGACCGCTCGCCGTCGCCCGCCGGTGCCGACCTACCCGGCCCCCGGGGCCCCGCGACGCCCTACCGGATGACCGTCACCACCGCCCTCCCGCACGCCGAGGCCGTCGCCCTGGCCGACGAGCAACTCGCCTGCTGGCTCAAGCAGGAGGGCTGCGAGGAGCCCCCACCGGCCGACCCGGCAACCCCGCTCGCGGCCGAACGGCTCCGGCTGGGCGACCGCATCCTGCTGGACCGCGACCACGGCCCGCTGCGCGGCCCCTCCGGCGCCGGCCGCTACGACCGACGCCGGCTGCGCACCCCGGCCCCGCACGGCGTCCGGCAGCTCACCCTCACCGTGGCCACCGGCGCCGACGGCCGCACCTGGTTCCGGCTGGAGGCCGAGACCCACAACACCGGCAGCGGCGTGCGCACCCCCTGCCGGGTGCCGGTGCCCGAACTCGCCCTCAGCCTGCTCCCGTTGCTCGACGCCACCGACGGCCCGGCCGCCGTGCAACCGGCACCCCGGGTGATCACGGCGGACGAGGTCGACGCCCTGATCGACGAACTCTGCGACCCGGAGCGCCGCCTGTCCACCGTGGTCGCCAGCGTCCCGGTCAACCTCCCGCTCGAGCACTGGGTCGAGGACGTGGTCCGCCCGCTCTGCCGGCAGTTGCCCGGCCTCGCCACCGCGTACGTGCTGGATCCGGGTGCCCGCACCGGGTTCAACGTCGCGCTGGAGTACCACACCGTGTACGGCGGTGCGGTGCGCACCTACCTGCCCGAGGTCGACCCGGCCTCCCGGCAGGACGGCGCCCGGCATCCGGTGCTCGCCCGGGGCCGAATAGAGCAGGACCTCCGCCGCGCCGCCGGCCTGCTCGCCCGCGAGCCGCGCCGCCTCGCCGCCGACCAACCGCTGCCACCGCCGCTCGCGGCCGTCCCGGTGCTGCGCCTCCCCCCGCCGCAGCTCCGCCGGTCTGCCGACCGGCCCGTCATCACGGGCGCCGGCACCGCCGTCGACCAGGCCATCGACCAGGCCGTCGACCGGACCGCCGACCAAGCTGTGGACCAGACCGCCGAACTGGCCGCGCTCGCCCGCGAGGAGCAGCAGGACCGCGCCGAACAGCAGGCCAGGGCCGACGAGCTGGAGCGGATCCGCCGCACCCTGCGGCTTGAGCGCCGTGACCGCGCCCAGAGCAGGGACGGGCACGAGAGCCACGAGGGCCGCCTCCGCATCGCCGGCCGCAACCTGAGCGGCCGTCACTGCACCACTTCGGCCGCCGGCCCGGCCGTCGTTGGCCAGCGAAAGCCCGGACAGCCCGCCGCTTCGCCCTCCGGGCGGGTGGGCAAGCCCGAGACCTTCACCGAACTGCTGGCCAGGCTCAGCGAGTTCCCCCTGCTCACCTTCACCGGCGACCAGAAGGCCGCGCTCGCGCTGGACGGGCTCCAGTGCGTCGGTGCCGGCTGGGCCCGGCTCGCCTGGGACGGCCTGACGGCCCTGCAGGAGTACGCCGAGGCGGCCGTGCGCGGTGCGGCGGGCGGGGACTTCAAGCAGTGGTGCGAGCACACCCCGGACGGCTGCCACCGCTTCCCGCCCCGCAAGGCGGTACGCGGGGAGTCCCGGACGGTGTTCAGCCACACCAAGTGGAAGCGCGAACGGATGCTGCCGGTCCCGGAATGCGTGGACGCCACCCGGCGCGCGTTCATGGGCGCGCACCTGCGGATCGGCGGCGGGCGCACGGCGCCCCGGCTGCACTACCTGGACGACTGTTCCGGCAGTGGCCGGATCTACGTCGGCTACATCGGTCTGCACCTGACCAACACCCGGACCAACTGACCGGCTCGGCTGACCGCCGCGTCCGTTCGGTGGACAATGTCCGGCAGGGGCGGGGTCGCGGGCCGGCCGGCCGCCCCGGGCAGGCGCCGGACGAGCATGGGGGAACGACGACCGATGCAGTACTCAGCAGACGGCCAGTCCGACGGCGCCGCCACCGTCCAGTTCCCCCAACCGGGCTTCCTCGCCTCGGTCTTCCGCGACCTGGGCGCCGATCAGGACCCGGAGTGGGACGACGCCGTCGGCGGCCGGGCCGCACTCGGCCGCCCCGGGCCGGGGGCGGCGGATGACGGCCCGGTCGTCCCCGGCGCCCCCGATCTCGATGCCCCCGACCTCGATTCGCCCGACCCACATCCCTCCGACCGGAGCTCCACCGGCCGCGGCCCCTCCGCCACCAGTGCCACCGACACCGGGGACGGCATCGCCGCCCACGCCAGGACCGCCGCGCTGGCCCACCACAGCACCCTCACCGTCCAGGCCGAGCACGACCGACTGACCGACCTGCTGCGCCGGGCCGCGCTGCCCGTCTCCGCCATGGACTTCGAGAGTCAGCTGCGCCACTACGAACCCCGCCCCTATCCGGGCGACGGATCGGCCGCGGCCGATGAGCCCGAACCCCGCTGGGCGGACTTCGCGCCCGCCGAACCGGCCGCGGCCGATCCGGAGGGCGGCCCCTCCCGCCGCCTGCTCGACTCCGGGTACCAGCGCGAACTGGCCCAGGCCCGGCTGGCCCATCAGCGCGCGCTGCGCCAGTGGCGCACCCGCCGGGCCGAGTCCGACAGCCCGGCGGCCGACGAGTCCCGGCGTGCCCACGAGGCGGCCGAGGAGGCCCGCGCCCGCGCCGTGCGCGAGTACAACGAGAGCCTGGAGGAGTGCCGGCGCGCCTACCGGCTGGCGGAGCCCGCCGCCGTGGAGTCGCTCCTGGAGCGGGCCCTGGCCGCCTCCGAGACCGCCACCCAGGACCTCCCCGCCCCGTGCCGGGCGGTGTTCCGCCCGCTCACCCGCACCGCCGTGCTGGACCTCGACCTGCCCCCGCTCGACCTGGTGCCCTCTCTCACCGGCTACCGGCTCGCCCCCGACGGGGACATCGTCCCCGTGCCGCGTCCGCCCGCGGACCGGGCCACCGACTACCTGCGGCTGGTCGCCCGGCTCGCGCTGCGCGCCCTGCAGGCCGCCGACGCCGTCGACACCGACGAGATACTCGCCGGCGTGGTGCTCAACGGCTGGTTGCGCGAGCCCGGCGAGGCCGAGCCGCTCTGCCTGCTCAGCGTGGACGCCGACCGCGACGCACTGGCCCGCACCAGGCTGCTGCCGCCGGAGGCCCCGTACGAGGAGCGCGACGGCGAGGGCGTCTACGCCGACGCCGAGCAGGACGAGGCCCTGGTCCGGCTGCGCCAGCTGGGCGCCGCCGTCACCCCGGATCCGTACGCCCGGGCCGTCGTTCAGCCGGCCGCCCGGGCCGGGGCCGCCGTCCCGGCCGCGCACGACCTGTCCGCCAACGAGTTCGCCCAGCTGGTGCGCGACCTGCTCACCAGGGGCGGGCTGGCCGAGTGGAGCGTCCGGCTGCGCGGCCCGGCCGGGCTGGTCGCCACCGGCGAGGGGTCCCCGGGCAGCGCGCTGCCCGGCCGCTGGGTGGTCTGGGCCTCGCGGGGTGCCACGCCGGTCACCGCGGAGCAGATCGCGACCCTGGCCGAGGCCGTCGCCGAGGAGTCCGCCGAACGCGGCCTGCGGCTCACCACCGGCCGCTTCACCGAGGAGGCCCTGGACCTGACGGCGAAGGAGAGCCACCGGCACATCCACCTGATCGACGGCGACGGCGTCCGCGAACTCGCCCGCACCCACCTGGGCCTGCCCCTCGCCGAGGGCCTCTGACGGACCGCCGCCCCGGAGTCCGACAGGCCTGCCGCCCTTGCCCCGGCGTTCACTCCGACGGCCCACCCGGCGGGCGACCCGCCGGGCCCGGACCGAGGCTGAGGACCGGACCCCACCGGCTCCGGCACCCCCCGGGCGATCACCGTCGAACGGCCGTCCGGTACGGTCGGCGGTCGGCCCGGTCACGGGCGGATCCCAGGGGGAGAGGAATGGGCACAGCGCTCGGCAGGCCACACGGCGGCACCGGCCATCCGGCGGGTCCGGCGCGGGAGGCAGCCCGATGACCGCCGTCCTGGTCGCCGCCGGGGCGTTCCTGATGACGCTGATCGGCGGATTCGTCGCCCAGCGCACCGGCGACCGCCGCCACCTCGTGCTCGGCTTCGCGGCCGGCCTGATGCTCGGGGTGGTCGCCTTCGACCTGCTGCCCGAGGCCATCCACCAGGCGCCCGGCGAGGTGCACGGCGTGCCGCAGGCACTGCTGATGTTCGCGGTCGGCTTCCTCACCATCCACGTGATCGAGCGCGCCGTCGCCATCCACCGCGGCCACGAGGGCGAGTACGCCGAGCACACCCACGGCCACCACCACGGCCACGCGCACCGCTCCGGGGCACAGGGCGTCGGACTGACCGCGGCGCTGGCCCTGGTCGGACACAGCGTGATGGACGGCTTCGCGATCGGCGCCGCCTTCCAGGCCGGCACCACGGTCGGCACGGTGGTGGCCATCGCGGTGGTCGCCCACGACTTCGCCGACGGCTTCAACACGTACACGATCACCCGGCTGTACGGGAACAACCGGCGCCGGGCGCTGACCCTGCTCGCCGCCGACGCGCTCGCCCCGGTCTCCGGCGCGGCGATCACCCTGGCCTTCACCATCCCGGAGCATCTGCTCGGCCTCTACTTGGGCTTCTTCTCCGGCTTCCTGCTCTACCTGGCGACCTCCGACATCCTCCCGGAGGCGCACAGCCCGCACCCCTCGCGCAGCACCCTGCTGTGCACCGTGGCCGGGGTCGGTTTCATGTGGCTGATCATCGGCTTCGCCGGCTGACGACCACCCCCGGCTCCGGCCGGCGGGCGCGAGCCGGGTGGTCGTCAGCCGGGGTGGCCGTCAGCCGGCGAGGCGGCTCCAGCCCTCCCGCATCTCCGCCAGCGCCTCGGTGATCGCCGGCCGCCGGGAGGCCTGGGCCCGCCAGAGCGCGAACACCCGCCGGCTCGGCTGCGAGGCCACCGGCCGGGCCACCACCCCGGCCGGCAGCGGTCCCCGGCCGAGCCGGGGCACCAGGCCCATTCCCAGTCCGGCCGCCACCAGCGCGATCTGGGTCTCGAACTCGCCGACCTGGTAACGCACGTCCGGCTCCTCGCCGGCCTCCCGCAGGGTGCGCACCAACCAGTCGTGACAGATGTTGCCCGGCGGCACGCTGATCCAGCGCTGTCCGCACAACCGCTCCACCGGCACCGCGTCCAGCGCCGCCAGCCCGTCCCCCTCCGGCAGCAACAGGTCCACCGGGTCGGTGCCGAGGTCCAGTCGGCCGAGGCCCTCCTGGACCGGCAGTGGCACACTCGGCCAGTCCTGAACCAGCGCCAGGTCCACCTCTCCCCGGGCCACCAGTTCCGCCGCCGGGTACGGATCGCACTCCAGCAGCCGTACGTCCAACTCCGGGCAGCGCCGCCGCAGCCCGGCCAGCACCCCGGGCATCAGCCCGCGCGCGCCGGACGGGAACGCCGCCACCAGCAGCCGCCCGACGGCCTGGCCGCGCTGCTCCTCCAGCCGCACCTCGGCCCGCTCCACCAGCCCGAGCACGGCCTGGGCGGTGGCGGCCAGCTCGCGCGCCGCGTCGGTCAGCACCACGCCCCGGCCCTGACGCTCCAACAGCACCGTCCGGGTCTCCCGCTCCAGCTTGGCGATCTGCTGGGAGACCGCCGAGGGCGTGAACCCGAGCGCTGCCGCCGCCCCGCCGACCGAACCGTGCACCGCCACCGCGTGCAGCGCCCGTAGGCGTCCCAGATCCATCATGCAGTGATCCTAAAGTGTTTTCTTCAGTATTCGTCGCTAGTGCTACACATTGCCTCGCCGCCATGCTCGACCCATGACCGCGACACCGGCCGCTCCGAGCGGCATGCGCCCCCGTCACATCGCCCTGGCCGTCCTGGTGGCCGCCGTCTGGGGCCTCAACTTCGTCCTCATCGACGTCGGCCTGGAGAGCTTCCCGCCGCTGCTGTTCTGCGCCCTGCGGTTCGCCGTGGTCGCGGTGCCCGCGGTCTTCCTGGTCGGCCCGCCCAAAGTCGCCTGGCGCTGGGTGCTGGCGGTCGGCCTGGTCCTGGGAGTGGTCAAGTTCGGGCTGCTCTTCCTCGGCATGCACGCCGGGATGCCGGCCGGCCTCTCCTCCCTGGTGCTCCAGGGGCAGGCCGGTTTCACCGCCTTCTTCGCCGCCGCCCTGCTGGGTGAGCGCCCCGGCGGGCGACGCTTGCTCGGCCTGGCGATCGCCTTCGCGGGCATCGCCCTCAGCGCCGTGGAGCAAGGCCTCGACGGACCGCTCGGCGCCTTCGCCCTGGTGGTGCTGGCCGCCGTCGCCTGGGGTCTGTCCAACGTGTTGACCCGCAAGGCCGCGCCGCCGGACGCGCTGCGCTGGATGGTCTGGGTCAGCGCCGTCCCGCCGCTGCCGCTGTTGGGCCTGTCGCTGCTGGTCGAGGGGCCGGACGCGGACCTGCGCGCACTGCGGGGGATCACCCTCGGCGGGCTCGGCGCGATCGGTTACGTCGGCCTGGTCTCCACCCTGTTCGGCTTCGTCGCCTGGAGCTACCTGCTGCGCGGCTACGACGCCACCGCCGTCGCGCCCTACTCGCTGCTGGTGCCGGTGTTCGGGATGTCCTCGGCCTGGCTGCTGCTCGGCGAGCGGGTCAGTGCGTCGGACGCGGTGGCCGCGCTGCTGGTGATCGCCGGGATCGGGATCACCGCGCTGCGCCGGGGCCTGCCGAGCGCCGTGGCGGCCCGGCTGCGAGGAAGCGGGCCTCGGCGGAGCGCAGCACTCGCAGCAGCACCTCCTCGTCCTCGGGGCTGACGTCGCCGAAGTACTCCTGCGCCACCTCGTCCCGGACCTGCCCGATCCGCTCCACCGCCGCGCGCCCGTCCTCGGTCAGCAGCAGCCGTACGGCCCGCCGGTCGGCCGGATCGGGGCTGCGCTCGACCAGTCCGGCCTCCTCCAGGGCGTCGACCACGGTGGTGGCCGAGCGCGGGGCGATGTGCAGCTTGTCGGCGAGGTCGCTCAGCCGCATGGCGCGGTCCGGCGTCTCGCAGCCGGGCACGTGGGCGAGGGTGCGCAGCGCCCGGGCCTGGCCGGGGGTGATGCCGTAGGGCTCCAGCCGCCGGCCCGTCTGGCGGCGGATCCGCTTGATCGCCCTGGTCATCGCATCCGCCAGCTCGGCCGCGCCGCCCGGGGAGTCGGGTCCGGCGCCGGAGGGGCCGGCCCCGGGGCCCGGGTCGGGGGAGGGGTCCGCCGGGTCGTCGGTCGGCGTGGTGGTCATCGGCGGGTCTCCTCGGCTGGCGTCCGGCCCAGCGTATCGGCCGGTCGGGGGCCTGCGGCGAGCGGTGGAGGGCGATCGGGAAAATATGTTGAGCTTAGCTCAGCATCTGGGATAGCGTAGGCGCCAGTGAGGGGACCCTAAGTGCCCTCCCCGACCCTGGAGGGCCCATGCCCGTTTCCACCGCTCGCGTCGCCACCGACCGCTCCGGCCGCTACGCCAAGCAGCTCGCCGCCCACATGGGCCGCAAGATCGACGCCACCTTCTCCGAGGAGACCGGCCGCGGCACCATGGTCTTCGGCGCCGGCACCGCCACCCTGGAGGCCGCCCCGGGCGCGCTCCTGCTGACCGTCGAGGGCGAGCGCGAGAACCTGCCCGGCCTCGAGGACGTGGTCGGCCGCCACCTCGTCCGCTTCGGCGCCCGCGACGAACTCGTCGTCGAGTGGCACCGCGACAACGGAGAGGCCGGCCTCGTTCACCGCAACGAGGAGTCCGAGGCCTGAGGCCTTCGGGCGCCCGGCCGGGGCAGCCACCGGTCGAGCGCCCACAGCACCAGAACCGCCAGGCACCAGCCGGCCACCACGTCCAGCACCCAGTGGAAATCGCTCCACACCAGCCCCGCGCCCACCCCCAGCGCCAGCAGCACCGCACCCGCCGTCAGCCCCCGTGCCGTCCGCGAGCCCGCCGCCCGGGCCAGCAGCAGCGCGGCCACCCCGTACGAGAAGGTCGCCGTCGCAGTGTGCCCCGACGGGTACCAGCCCCACTGCTCCGGCGTCAGCGGATCCCCGAGCGGCCCCGGCCGGGCGAACGCCGCCTTCGCCGGGACCACCAGCAGCGGGATCAGTCCCGAGGTCAGCACCGCCACCGGCAACGGCAGCCACCAGCGCGCCGCCCCCGCCCGCCACCACCACCAGGCGGCCAGCGCTCCGGCCGCCAGCAACACCGGGACGGCGGGCACGGCGCTGCCCAAGTCCGACAGCAGTCGGCCGAGCGGGTCGAGCATGGAGTTCGGATGGGCCGCCCGCACCGCCCGGCGGACCGTGCGGTCCAGCCCGAGCAGCGGCCCGTCCACCGCCACCTGCCAGGACACCAGCAGCAGCACGACCGCCGCCGCCAGCGGCACCGCCGCCGACCGGGCCGCCCCGCCCAGGACAGCGGACAGCCGCCCCGGAGCAGGGGGGAGAGCTCCGGGGCGGCTCTGATGATCGCCGTTCCGTGCGCCCCGGGGGGTGTGGGTCGGACGGTCGGTCGATCGGCCTTCGGTGTGCGCCGACCCTCGCGGGGCGGCCTGGTTGTCCGCGCGGCGCCTGCGCGGACCCTCCCCTCGGGGTGACTCCGCGGGCGGCTCCGCCAATGGCTGGGGCTCGCTGTCCATCTGCGATGACACTACGTCAACCACCCTTCCCCGCCGAGCGCCTTCAGTGATTCCGCACATCATCTTCACCCTGCCCCGGGCAACCTCCGGGCCGTCCCGTCGATCATGCCCGGCCTGCCCCGCCGACCCCGCGCCGAGGCCGCGCGAACCGAACGGTCGGCACCGGACGAACGGCTCCACCGAACCGAACGGCCCGTGCGGACAAGAGGTCCCCACGGGCCGTTCAGCGCTGTCCGGACATCCCTCCGGCGGGGGTTCACGACCTGACGTGCGACACCGCTCAGACGGTGGCGAACGCACCCTCCAGGATGTCCAGGCCCTCGGTCAGCAGGTGCTCCGGCATGACCAGCGGCGGCAGGAAGCGCAGCACGTTGCCGTAGGTGCCGGCGGTCAGCACGACCAGGCCCTCGGCGTGGCAGGCCTTGGCGATGGCCGCGGTGGCCTCCGCGTTCGGCTCCTTGCCGCCCGGCTTCACCAGCTCGACGGCGATCATCGCGCCGCGGCCGCGGACCTCACCGATGATGTCGAACTTCTCCTGCATCGCGCGCAGGCGGCCCAGCATGACCTCGCCGATCCGCTGCGCCTTGCCGGCGAGGTCCTGCTCCTTCATCGTCTCGATGGCGCCCAGCGCGGCGGCGCAGGCCACCGGGTTGCCGCCGTAGGTGCCGCCCAGACCGCCCGCGTGCGCGGCGTCCATGATCTCGGCGCGGCCGGTCACCGCGGCCAGCGGCAGACCGCCGGCGATGCCCTTGGCGGTGGTGATCAGGTCCGGGACGATGCCCTCGTCGTCACAGGCGAACCACTGGCCGGTGCGGCAGAAACCGGTCTGGATCTCGTCGGCGACGAAGACGATGCCGTTCGCCTTCGCGTACTCCACGATCGCCGGCAGGAAGCCCTTGGCCGGCTCGATGAAGCCGCCCTCGCCCTGGATCGGCTCGATGATGATCGCGGCGACGTTCTCCGCGCCGATCTGCTTGTTGATGATGTCGATCGCCTGCGCGGCGGCCTCGGCGGCGCAGTTCTCCGCACCGGTCAGCCAGCGGTACGGGTAGGCCACCGGCACCCGGTGGATCTCCGGGGCGAACGGACCGAAGCCCTGCTTGTACGGCATGTTCTTCGCCGTCAGGCCCATGGTCAGGTTGGTGCGGCCGTGGTAGCCGTGGTCGAACACCACCACTGCGGTGCGCTTGGTGTAGGCGCGGGCGATCTTCACCGCGTTCTCGACCGCCTCGGCGCCCGAGTTGAACAGGGCCGTGCGCTTGTCGTGGTCGCCCGGGGTCAGCTCGTTGAGCTGCTCGGCGACGGCCACGTAACCCTCGTACGGGGTCACCATGAAACACGTGTGGGTGAAGGCGGCCAGCTGCTCGGTCGCCTTGGCCACCACGGCCTCGGCGCTGTTGCCGACGTTCGTCACGGCGATGCCGGAGCCGAAGTCGATCAGCGAGTTGCCGTCCACGTCCTCCAGCACGCCGCCGTTGGCACGGGTGACGTACACCGGCAGGGTGGTGCCGACGCCGGCCGCCACCGCACCCAGCTTGCGGGCCTGCAGCTCCTGCGACTTCGGACCGGGGATCGCGGTGACCAGGCGGCGCTCCTGCGGGAGCGGCGTTACGGCGCTCATGGGGTATCTCCAGACTTCTCGGCTCGGTGCTTCGCAGGCTACGGCCGCCCTCCCCGGCCGGGCATGCGCCACTCGGTAGCAGTGTGCCGTCCGACTTGTCCGGCACGGCCAGCGCAGGAAGTGCGACTACCGGCAGGCCCTGCTCCACTACCCTGAGCGCGGGCGTGTCGCCGGTACGGCGGCATGGGTATGGCGGCACCGACGGTGATCGGGCCGGGCGGGCGAGGGAGCGGGGCCGTACATGGCACAGGACGGGGCACACCACCACGGCGAGCGCACCACCACCAGACCCCCGACCCCGCTGCCCCACCAACGCCCCGGCGGCCCCGGCTTCGACTCCGCCTTCGACCTTGCCGAGTGGGCCACCGCTCCGCGCCCCGAAGCCGGACCGGGCGTCTACCGGCTCGGTTACCGCCGCCTCGACCCGGAACGCGCGGAGGCGGCCAAGGTCCCGGCCTGGCCGCTGCTGCTGCGGGCGGCGCTCAACGTGGTGGTGGGGTGGCTGGCCTTCGTCTACGGCACCCAGTTGGTGCTCCGCCTGATCGTGATGACCGTTTGGGTCGAACACCCCTCCGAGACCCTGGTGACCGTCGTCGGGTTGTCGGTGAACGTCGTGGTGGCCGCAGCCGTCATCAAGGTCTTCGGCCGGATGGGCCGCTGGCCCGAGGTGTGGCGCCGGTACGTCGCTCCGCTGCTGTCCCGGACGGTGACGCGTGAGGAGCCCGCCGAGGAGGACGGCGGGGCCACGGAGGCCCCCCGCGGGCGGGACCCGTGGGACGGGCTGCGCCGGGGCGGCGCGGCGGAGGCGGCGGCGCGGCTGGAGGCCGAGGCGGTCGGCGACGTCGACTACGTGCGGATCCGGCGCGCCTGGGAGTCCGCGCAGGCGGATCCGGTGTTCCTGCCCGCCTTCGTCGAGCAGGTGGCCGCCCGTGGCGCAGCGGCGTTCGCGCACCCCTCCGAGTCGCGCGAGCTGCCCGGCCGGGCGCGGCGGCACGATCTGCTGGTCGGCCAGGTGTGCCTGGGAGTGGCCCAGGACGTGCCGAAGAACCCGTTGAGTCATCGGGCGGCCGGCTTCGCGCTGGATCCGTCGGTGCTGGGCACCTCGCTGCTGGCGGTCGGCCCGGCCGGGACCGGGAAGACCGCCCGGCTGGCCCGGCCGGTGGCCGAGGCGCTGTGCCTCCAGGCGCTGGCCGGCACCGCGTGCGCGGTGGTGGTCGGCGCGGCGGACGCCGATCTCGGTCCGGACGCCTGGTACGACGTGGTGATCGCCCCCGGTGACCGGGCCTCGGCGTACGGACTGGACCTCTACGGCGGCGCGCGGGATCCGGACGAGGCCGCCGCCCGACTGGCCGACGCGCTCCTGCCGGACGAGTTGACCGCCCGCGCCGAGAACGCCCGGACGGCGCTGCAGCAGGTGGTCGGCCCCTTCCACGCCGGGTACGGCCGCTACCCGGGGGTGCGCGAGCTGCGGGCCCTGCTGGGCGGCGATCCGGACGCGCTGGCGGCGCTGGTGAAGGCGCTCGGCGCGGCGGGCCGGCTGACGGCGTACGAGCGGGACCTGGAGTACCGGGACCGCCAGCGTGGCCGGGCGGACGATCCCGGGGCGCTGCTGGCGGACCGGCTGGCCCTGCTGGACCGGCCGGCGTTCGAGGGTGCCTTCGCGACCGACGGCACCGGCCGCCCCCCGTTCGCGATGCGGGTGCTGGACCACCCGCTGCGGGTGCGGGTGAAGCTGCCCGAGCGCAGCCACCCGGAGGCCGCCCGGATGCTGTCCCGCCTGGTGGTGGGCCAGTTCGTGCAGGCGGCGGGCGCCCGCGAGGACCGTTCGCTGTTCGCGGGGCTGGTGGTGGACGACGCCTCGGCCGCCCTGGACGCCGGTTCCGTCCGCGGCCTGCAGCGGCTGCGGGGCGCGAACGCCGGTGTGGTGTTGCTGCTGCGGACGCTGGTGGACCTGCCGGAGGCGCTGCGGGCTCCGCTCTTCGGCGCGGTCGGCTGCCGGATGGCCTTTCCGGGGATCGCGCCCTGGGACGGGCGGCTGTTCTCGGAGGCCTGGGGGACGCACCTGGTGCAGGAGACCGCGGTGACCCATACCCCCGACACCTCCGGTGGGGTCATAAGGCGCGCCGGCCGGCTCGGGCGGAAGGCGTTGTCGGGTACGACCGCGCAGACCGAGTCGGTGACGACCCGGGAGGTGGAGCGGTTGCGGTGGTCGCCGTCGGATCTGGCGCACGCGTTGCCGGCGGGGCATGCGGTGGTGTCGCTGACGGCGGTGTCGGGGGAGCAGGTGCCGCCGTTGCTGGTGGACCTCCGGGGCTGACCCGGGCGCCGTGGAGGCTTCCGCAGGGCCCCTGGCGGGCGGCGGCAGAGAAAGCGGCAGAGAAAAGCGGCAGGAAACCACCAGGAAACAGCGGCGGGGAAATCGCCTTCGAGGTGGATTCGGCAGTGCCCGTTGTCCGGGCCGTCCATAATGAAGGGGAGAGACCCTCACCAGTCCCACGTTCCTCTCCTCGCCCGGCCGCAACGGCGCGGTCAGGTCGATCCCCCGAAGGTGCCATGCCCCCCACACTCGCCTCCGTCGTCCGCAACAGTTCGCTCCATCTGACGGTGCTCGCCGGCGCGGACCACCTGGAGCGGCAAGTCCGCTGGGTGCACACCAGCGAGCTGGACGACCCGACGCCGTTCCTGGAGGGTGGGGAACTGCTCCTCACCACCGGTATCAAGCTGGGCCGCACGGCGGCGCAGTTGCAGGGGTACGTGCACCGGCTGGCCGACGCCGGGGTGGTGGGCCTGGGCCTGGGGGTGGGCCTGTCGCACACCGAGGTGCCCCAGCCGCTGGTGGACGCGGCGGCGCAGCGGGGGCTGCCGCTGCTGCGGGTGCCGGAGCCGACGCCGTTCATCGCGATCAGCAAGGTGGTGTCGGCGGCGCTGGCCGCCGAGCAGTACGAGGCGGTGACGACGAGCTTCGAGGCGCAGGAGGAGCTGACCCGGGCGGCGCTCGGCAAGGACGGCACGACGGCCGTGGTGCGTCGGCTGGCGGCCCGGCTGGGGGGCTGGGCGGCGCTGTACGACGGGTCGGGCGCGCTGTCGGTGGTGGCGCCGGACTGGGCGGCCCGCCGGGCGGGGCGGCTGGCGGCGGAGGTGGACCGGCTGCGCCGGCGGCCGGCGCCGTCGAGTGCCGCGCTGCAGGGCCGTGCGCCGGGGATAGACACGGCGGACGAGGACTACGTGGTGGTCCAGTCGCTGGGGGCGGACCGGCGGGCCCGGGGCTTCCTGGCGGTGGGGACCGAGGACCGGATCACGCCGACCGAGCGGTACGTGCTGAACGCCGCGGTGGCCCTGTTGACCCTCACCCTGGAGCGCTCGCGCGAGCTGCGTCAGGCCGAGGAGCGGATGGGTGCGGCGCTGCTGCGGATGGTGCTGGCCGGTGAGGTGCCGACGGCCCGGCAGGTGGCGGTGGGGCTGTTCGGCGGCCTGCCGGAGGGGACCATACGGGTCCTGGTGGCCGGGGCCGGGCCGAACGCGGACGCCGCCGAGGCGCTCGCGGAGCTGGGTGACCGGGCCGAGCAGGCGGGTGCCCGGGTGGGCGAGAAGCTGCTGGTTTCGCGGGAGGACGGCGCGCACGGGCCGCGGCTGATGGTGTTGGCGCTGGACAACGGCGCGGTGCACCGGGCCTGCCTGGGCGCGGTGGAGGAGCACGAGGGCCTGTCGCTGGGCGTCTCGGCGCCGGCCGCGCTGGAGGAGGCCGGTACGGCGCACGCGCAGGCGGAGCGGGCGCTGGCGGTGGCGCTGCGCGGCGGCCGTCGGTCGGTGGACCACGAGGAGGTCGGCGCGGGTTCGCTGCTGCCGCTGCTCGGGGAGGACGCGGTGACGGCCTTCGCGGAGGGGCTGTTGCGGCCGTTGCGGGAGCACGACCGGACGGCGCGCGGTGATCTGGTGGCCTCGCTGCGGGCGTGGTTGTCGCGGCACGGGCAGTGGGACGCGGCGGCGGCCGATCTCGGGGTGCACCGGCACACGCTGCGCTACCGGATGCGCCGGGTCGAGGAGTTGCTGGGCCGCTCGCTGGACGACACGGACGTGCGGATGGAGTTGTGGCTGGCGTTGCGCTCCGGCGAGGAATAGAACACACGCCTGGACGCGGTGGAGTGGCCCCGGGGACGAACGCTCCTAGTCGGCCAATCCGGTCGGCCTGCCCGCGCACCTACCCTCGGGTGCGGTCCCACGCCCGTGGGCCGTACGACGACGAGGAGAGGGCCGGTACCACCGTGACCACCACGTACGATTTCTGGCTCGCCGGCCGCCGGGCGAGCGGTGACGCCGACTTCGAGGTGCACAACAGCTGGGACGGCCGTCTGGTCGGCAAGGTCGGCATCCCGACCGACGCGCAGGTCGACGAGGCGCTGGACGCCGCCGTCGCCGCGCTGCCGGTGTTCGCCGCGACCCCGGCGCACCAGCGGGCCGCCGCCCTGGACCACGTGGCCAAGCGGCTGGCGGAGCGCACCGAGGAGATCGCCCGGCTGATCACCGCCGAGAACGGCAAGCCGATCAAGTGGGCCCGTGGTGAGGTGGGCCGCGCGGTGTCGGTCTTCCGCTGGGCCGCCGAGGAGGCGCGCCGCACCAACGGCGAGACGATGCGGCTGGACACCGACCCGGGCGGCGTGGGCCGCTTCGCGCTGGTGCGCCGCTTCCCGCGCGGTGTGGTGCTGGGGATCGCCCCGTTCAACTTCCCGCTGAACCTGGTCGCCCACAAGGTCGCCCCGGCGATCGCGGTCGGCGCCCCGATCATCCTCAAGCCGGCCCCGGCCACCCCGCTGTCGGCGATGGTGCTGGGCGAGATCCTGGCCGAGACGGACCTGCCGGCCGGCTCCTGGTCGATCCTGACCGTGCCGAACGACCGGATGCCCGCCCTGGTGCAGGACGAGCGGCTGCCGGTGATCTCCTTCACCGGTTCCGACAAGGTCGGCTACCAGATCATGGACTCGGTGCCGCGCAAGCACACCACCCTGGAGCTGGGCGGCAACGCCGCGGCCGTGGTGCTCGCGGACTGGTCCTCGGAGGCCGACCTGGACTGGGCGGCCACCCGGATCGCGATGTTCGCCAACTACCAGGGCGGCCAGTCCTGCATCTCGGTGCAGCGGGTGATCGCGGACGCGTCGGTGTACGACGCGCTGGTGGAGAAGGTCGTGGCCAAGGTCAACGCGCAGGTCACCGGTGACCCTAACGACGACGCGACGGACGTGGGCCCGCTGGTCGACGAGAACGCCGCCAAGCGGGTGGAGTCCTGGGTGGAGGACGCGGTCGCCAAGGGCGCCAAGGTGCTCACCGGCGGTACGCGCGAGGGTGCGACCTACGCCCCGACCGTGCTGGCCGAGCTGCCGGCCGACGCGATCCTGGCCAAGGCCGAGGTGTTCGGCCCGGTGCTGTCGCTGCACAAGGTGGACGGCGTCGCCGAGGCCTTCGCGGCCGTCAACGACTCGCCGTTCGGTCTGCAGGCGGGTGTGTTCACCCACGACCTGCAGACCGCCTTCCGCGCCCACCGGGAGCTGGAGGTCGGCGGTGTGATCATCGGTGACGCGCCGTCCTACCGTGCCGACCAGATGCCGTACGGCGGCGTCAAGGACTCCGGCGTCGGCCGCGAGGGCGTCAAGTACGCGATGGAGGACTACACGGTCGAGAAGGTCATGGTGCTGACCGGCCTGGACCTCTGATCGGCTGCCTCACCTGACGCAGGGCCCGGTTCGCTCGTCGGACCGGGTCCTGCGTCGTGTCCAGCCCTCGCCCGCGACGGCTGAGCGGCGGCCCTCGGCCGGCTGTTCAGCCGTCGTGCCCGGCCGCGGCGGCGACGGCCTCCTCGACGGTGGCGTTCCCGGCGACCAGTTCCAGGGTCTGTCCGGCGGTGCCGGGCTCGGTCAGCAGCGCGGCCAGGACGGCGGCCACGTCGGCCCGGTCGACCGCGCCCCGGCCGACCGAGGGGGCGAGGCGGACCAGACCGGTGCCGGGGCCGTCGGTGAGCCGCCCGGGGCGCAGCACCGTCCAGTCCAGTGCGGTGCGCGACCGTACGGCGTCGTCGGCGGCGCCCTTCGCGCGCAGGTAGGTCTCGAAGACCGGGTCGCCGGAGTGGTGGGCGGCCGCGTCGGCGCCCATCGCGGAGATCATCAGGTAGCGCCGTACCCCGGCCAGTTCGGCGGCGTCGGCGAGCAGCACGGCCGCGTCGCGGTCGACGGTGTTCTTGCGGTCGGCGCCGCTGCCCGGGCCGGCGCCGGCGGCGAAGACCACCGCGTCGGCTTCGGTGAGCAGGGCGGCCAGCTCGGGGACGGTGGCGGACTCCAGATCGAGCAGCAACGGCTCGGCGCCGGCGTCGACGAGGTCCTGGGCCTGTTCGGGGCGGCGGATGATCCCGGCGGGACGGTCGCCGCGGTCGGCGAGCAGCCGTTCCAGCTTCAGCGCGATCTGTCCGTGGCCCCCGGCGATGACGGTACGCATGGCTCCGACGGTAGCCCGCGCGCGCCGGGTCGTCCTGGGGAGTGCCGCGAACAGGACACCCGCCCACACGGCACCCGCCCACAGGACACCCGCGAACAGGACACAATGGGGCGCATGACTTCGCTCGCCCACCCGCAGCTGCGTTTCACGCCCACCGTGGCGGACCCCTCCGGCCCCCGGGAGCTGGTGATCCTCGGTTCGACCGGTTCGATCGGCACCCAGGCCATCGACGTGGTGCTCCGCAACCCGGACCGCTTCCGGGTGGTCGCCCTGTCGGCGGCCGGCGGGCGGGTGGAGCTGCTCGCCGAGCAGGCGCTGCGGCTGGGCGTGCACACCGTGGCGGTGGCCGATCCAGCGGCCGAGCCGGCGCTGCGCGAGGCGCTGGCCGCGAAGGCGGCGGGCCGTCCGCTGCCGGCCGTGCTGGTCGGGCCGGACGCGGCGACCGAGCTGGCCGGGATGGAGTGCCACTCGGTGCTGAACGGCATCACCGGCTCGATCGGTCTGCGGCCGACCCTGGCGGCGCTGAAGGCCGGCCGGGTGCTGGTGCTGGCGAACAAGGAGTCGCTGATCGTCGGCGGCCCGCTGGTGAAGGCGGTGGCGAAGCCGGGCCAGATCGTGCCGGTGGACTCCGAGCACGCGGCGCTGTTCCAGGCGCTGGCCGGCGGCACCAGGGCCGAGGTCCGCAAGCTGGTGGTGACGGCGAGCGGCGGCCCGTTCCGCACCCGGACCAGGGAGCAGCTGGCCGGGGTGACCCCGGAGGACGCCCTGGCGCACCCGACCTGGGCGATGGGCCCCGTCGTCACGATCAACTCGGCCACCCTCGTCAACAAGGGCCTTGAGGTGATCGAGGCGCACCTGCTGTACGACGTGCCGTTCGACCGGATCGAGGTCGTGGTCCATCCGCAGTCGGTGGTGCACTCCATGGTGGAGTTCACCGACGGTTCGACCCTGGCGCAGGCCAGCCCGCCGGACATGCGGATGCCGATCGCGCTGGGGATCGGCTGGCCGGACCGGGTGCCGGACGTCGCCCCGGCCTGTGACTGGACGAAGGCCGCGACCTGGGAGTTCTTCCCGCTGGACGACGAGGCCTTTCCGGCGGTGGAGCTGGCCCGCGAGGTGGGCACCCTGGGCGGTACGGCGCCGGCGGTGTTCAACGCGGCCAATGAGGAGTGTGTGGAGGCCTTCCTGAACGGCCGCCTCGCCTTCACCGGGATCGTGGACACTGTTGCCAAGGTCGTGGCCGAGCACGGCACGCCGGCCGCGGGAACTTCCCTGACGGTCGAGGACGTCCTGCACGCGGAGGACTGGGCCCGCGCCCGGGCCCGCGAGCTGGCGGCGGGCTGAGCGGACCGGCCGGCGGTACCGGTGATACCGGCGGTACTCGCGGCCCGGCACGGAACGCGGTACGACCAGACGATGAGCGGAGCGGCATGACGGAGGGCCAGCGGTGGCAACGGTTTTGACGGTGGTCGGCATCCTGGTCTTCGTGATCGGGCTGCTCGTCTCGATCGCCTGGCACGAGCTCGGCCACCTCTCCACGGCCAAGCTGTTCGGCATCCGGGTGCCGCAGTACATGGTCGGCTTCGGCCCGACCCTGTGGTCGCGCCGGAAGGGCGAGACCGAGTACGGCATCAAGGCGATCCCGTTCGGCGGGTACATCCGGATGATCGGGATGTTCCCGCCGGGCGAGGACGGCCGGATCACCAAGCGCAGCAGCTCGCCCTGGCGGACCATGATCGAGGACGCCCGCGAGGCCTCCTACGAGGAGCTCCAGGAGGGTGACGAGGACCGGCTGTTCTACACCCGCAAGCCCTGGAAGCGGATCATCGTCATGTTCGCCGGGCCGTTCATGAACCTGATCCTGGCGTTCGGGCTGTTCCTGACGGTCATGATGGGCTTCGGCGTCTCGATGCCCGTGCCCACCATCGGCTCGGTCGCCGCGTGCGTGGTCAAGGCCGGCCAGCCCACCGACGTGTGCCCCGCCGACGCGCCGAAGACCCCGGCCAACGAGGTGGGCCTGCGCCAGGGCGACAAGGTGCTCTCCTTCGACGGCGACCGGATCCGCGACTACGACCAGCTCCAGGCGGACATCCGCAAGTCGCCCGGCAGGCAGGTGGAGATCGTCGTGGAGCGCGGCGGTCAGCAGCTCACCTTCAAGCCCACCATCGCCGTCAACGACGTGCAGAAGTACGACGGCGACGGCGTGCCGGTGAAGGGCCAGACCGTCCAGGCGGGCTTCCTCGGGTTCACCCCCAAGAGGGACACCGTCCAGCAGACCTTCGGGCAGTCCGTCAGCCGGATGACCGACATGGCCGAGAACGGCGTCAAGTCGCTGGCCGCCCTGCCCGGCAAGATCCCCGGTCTGTGGAACGCCGTCGTGGGCGACGCCCCGCGCGACCCGGACTCGCCGATCGGCATGGTCGGCGCGGCGCGGGTCAGCGGCGAGGTGTTCTCGCTCGACGAGTCCGCCGCCCAGCGGGTCGCGATCTTCGTGAACCTGCTGGCCGGCATCAACCTGTCGCTCTTCCTGTTCAACATGCTGCCGCTGCTCCCGCTGGACGGCGGGCACATCGCCGGCGCGGCCTGGGAGGCGGTCCGCCGCCGCGTCGCACGGCTGTTCCGGCGGCCCGACCCGGGCCCCTTCGACGTCGCCAAGCTGATGCCGGTGGCGTACGTCGTGGCCAGCATCTTCATCGGTTTCACCCTGCTGGTGATGGTCGCCGACCTGGTGAACCCGGTGAAGATCAGCTAGGAGCGGCCGGGAAACCCCCGGTGGATCACGACCGCGCCGGTAGGGCGTTCGGGTACGGCGGGTGTGCCGGGGCCCCTGACCGTGCCGTACCGTGGAGGCCGGGTGCGCGATCGTCAGCGCGCCCGGCCTCGGCCGTCCCAGCGGCCGGGCGGTCGACCACACCTCAACCCCGGGGAACCCTGCGCACATGACCGCGATCTCGCTCGGTATTCCGTCCCTGCCGCTCAAGCCGCTGGCCAAGCGCCGGTACTCCCGGCAGATCATGGTCGGCAACGTCCCGGTCGGCGGTGACGCCCCCGTCTCGGTGCAGTCGATGACCACCACCGTCACCTCGGACATCAACGCCACGCTGCAGCAGATCGCCCAGCTCACCGCGTCCGGCTGCCAGATCGTCCGGGTCGCCGTCCCCTCCCAGGACGACGCCGACGCGCTGCCGATCATCGCGAAGAAGTCGCAGATCCCGGTGATCGCGGACATCCACTTCCAGCCGAAGTACGTCTTCGCGGCGATCGACGCCGGCTGCGCGGCCGTGCGCGTCAACCCGGGCAACATCAAGGCCTTCGACGACAAGGTCGGCGAGATCGCCAAGGCCGCCAAGGACGCCGGGGTGCCGATCCGGATCGGCGTCAACGCGGGCTCGCTCGACAAGCGGCTGCTGGAGAAGTACGGCAAGGCCACCCCGGAGGCGCTGGTCGAGTCCGCGCTGTGGGAGTGCTCGCTGTTCGAGGAGCACGACTTCCGCGACATCAAGATCTCGGTCAAGCACAACGACCCGGTCGTGATGATCCAGGCCTACCGGCAGCTCGCCGCCGCCTGCGACTACCCGCTGCACCTCGGCGTGACCGAGGCCGGACCGGCCTTCCAGGGCACCATCAAGTCCGCGGTCGCCTTCGGTGCGCTGCTCGCCGAGGGCATCGGCGACACCATCCGGGTCTCCCTCTCCGCCCCGCCGGCCGAGGAGATCAAGGTCGGCAACCAGATCCTGGAGTCCCTCGGGCTGCGCCAGCGCGGGCTGGAGATCGTCTCCTGCCCGTCCTGCGGCCGCGCCCAGGTCGACGTCTACAAGCTCGCCGAGGAGGTCACCGCCGGCCTGGAGGGCATGGAGGTGCCGCTGCGCGTCGCCGTCATGGGCTGCGTCGTGAACGGCCCGGGCGAGGCCCGCGAGGCCGACCTCGGGGTCGCCTCCGGCAACGGCAAGGGGCAGATCTTCGTCAAGGGGCAGGTGATCAAGACCGTTCCCGAGTCGAAGATCGTCGAGACCCTGATCGAGGAGGCGCTCAAGCTCGCCGAGCAGATGCAGGAGGAGGGCGTCGAGGCCGGTTCGCCGACCGTCGTCGCCGCGGAGTGACCGCCGTTCGACCCGACCGCCGGCCCGGCCCGTCCGGAGCCCGTCCGGGTCGAACGTGACTGCAGCACAGTTTTCCGGAAGCGGGGGGGGGGGGGGGGGGGGGGAGGCATAGAAGAGGGAGCAGGGGGGCAAGGCGGGAGGGG
>NZ_JBVHXY010000043.1:27498-71234 GCF_055569215.1 Kitasatospora sp. NPDC029312
TGGGCGATCGCCTCCCTCGCCACCAGAATCAACCGGTCCCCCCCCCCCCCCCCCCCCCCCCCCCACCTCTCCCCCCCCCCCCCCCCCCCCCCCCCGCAGCCGTAGCCGGGTGGGGCCACGGAGTAGGGTGCGGCCAGAGTCGTCTCAGTGAGGTGCGGTCTCGATGCTCGATCGAGGTGTGATTCTCCCCAGCTCCTTCCAGGTCGCCCGGGCCCTGGCCGCCACCCGCGTGCTGGAACCCCCGGACCTCGCGGACGCCCTGGAGGTCCTCCACCGCGACCCGGTCGCCAACGCCTTCGTCGCCACCCGGGTCGAGGCCGTCGGACTGGACCCGTGGCGGCTCGGCGGGGAGATGTGGGGCTGGTACGACCGGTCGGGGGTGCTGGACGCCCTCTGCTACGCGGGCGCGAACCTCGTCCTGGTCAACGCCGGACCGGAGGCCGTCGCCGCCTTCGCCGAGCGGGCCCGGCGGCAGGGGCGGCGCTGCTCCTCGATCGTGGGGCCGGCCGAGGCGACCGCCTCCTTCTGGGCGCTGCTCGAGCGCAGTTGGGGGCCGCCCCGTGAAGTCCGGGGCCACCAGCCGTTGTTGGCGACCTCCACGCCCTCGGCGGAGATCGCGCCGGATCCGCTGGTGCGGAGGGTGCGGAGCGACGAGGTCGAGACGCTGATGCCCGCGTGCGTGGCGATGTTCACCGAGGAGGTGGGGGTGTCGCCGCTGGCGGGGGACGGTGGGCTGCTCTACCAGGCCCGGGTGGCCGAACTCGTCTCCACCGGACGGTCGTTCGCGCGGTTCACGGACGACGGGCAGGTGGTGTTCAAGGCGGAGATCGGGGCCGTGACGGAGGGGGCGTGCCAGATCCAGGGGGTCTGGGTGGCGCCGGAGTACCGGGGGCGGGGGCTGTCCGAGACCGGGATGGCGGCGGTGCTGGACATCGCGCTGCGGGAGGTGGCGCCGGTGGTCTCGCTGTACGTCAACGACTTCAACCTGCGGGCGAGAGCGGCGTACCGGCGGGTGGGGTTCCGGGAGGTCGGGGCGTTCATGAGCGTGCTGTTCTGAGGGCTTCCGTCGGCGCCCGCGCGGTCGTCGCGGGCCGGGTTCTGATCTTCGGCCGCACCGCCGGGCCGCTGGTAGTAACGTCCGGAGCATGGATCAGCTGACCGGGGTGACGATCGAGGCCATCGACCTTGCGGCCTGGGCGCCGCAGGCGCTGGAGGTCCAGGCGGTGGCGTTCGGGCTCACGCCCGAGGAGGTCGCGGTACGGCTGCACATCGTGGGGCGGCATGCCGGGCAGCCCGGGGTGATCGCGTTCGGCGCGATGAGCGGGGGGCGGCTGGTCGGGTTCGGGTACGGCATGCCGAACCGGCGGGAGCACTGGTGGAGCACGGTCATCGAGCCGTACCTGGCCGCCCGGGGGCACGGGGACTGGCTGGACGGGGTGTTCGCGGTCACCGAACTGCACGTGCTGCCGGAGTTCCAGGGGCAGGGCATCGGGACCGGGCTGATCCGGAGGCTCTGCGAGGCGTCGGGGCTGGACCGGAGCATCCTGTCGGCGATCGACGCGGAGACGCCGGCGCGGCGACTGTACCGGGCGCTGGGGTACCAGGACTTGGCCCGGGCGGTGCGGTTTCCCGCCACGGACCGGCTGTACGCGGTGATGGGGGCACGGTTGCCGCTGCGGGGCCCCGGGGGCGGGCGGGTCTAGGAGACGGGGGCGCGGGCCTTCGGGTTCTGCTAGGAGAGGTGCCCCGCGAACTCCAGGTAGAGCTCGGCGTCCTCGTGGCGGCCTGCGGTGAGGGAGCGGACGGCCAGGTCCACCGAACGGAAGAGGGTCCAGCCGCGCAGGCGGTCCTGGTCGACGTCGAGGGCGTCGGAGAGCTGGTGGAGCCGGCGGCGGAGGGCGGCGGGGGCGCCGGGGGAGCCGAGCAGGCTGTCGGCGCGGTCGAGGGCGAGCCGGGCCAGGTCGTAGGCGCGCTCGCCGGCCAGCGGGCGGGGGTCGATGGCCAGCCAGGGGGCGCGGTCGGCGGCCAGGACGTTGCCGTGGTGGAAGTCGCCGTGGAGGAGGAAGGTCTCGGTGGCGGAGGCGGCCAGGGACTCGGCGGTGGCCAGCGCCTCGTTGATCAGGGGCTGGGCGGCGGCCGTCGCGGGGTCGTCGCCGTGCCGGGTGAGGTCGAGGACGCGGGCGGCGGTGTCGGCGACCCGGCTGGCGAGGGCGGGGTAGGGGGTCGGCGGGACGGGCAGCTCCACCCAGAGGCGGTGCAGCAGGCTGGTGGCCTCCAGCATGGCCTTCGGCTCGGCCAGCGAGCGCAGCGGGATCTCGCCGTGGAGGCGTTCCAGCAGTAGGACGCCCTCGGCGGGGTCCGCGTCGAGGAGGAGGACGGCGCCCCGGCCGGCCCAGTGGGCGAGGGCGGTGTGCTCGTGGGCGGTCTCGGGGGTGACCAGGCCGGTCTTGAGGACGGCGGGGGAGAGGTCGTCGCGGTGGACGTACGTGATCAGGCTGAGGCTGCCGCCGGGGTCCAGGGTGCGTTCGGGGGTGAGGTTCCACCGGGTCAGATGGGCGGCTGCCCGGGCGGGGAGGGTGGCCAGCCATTGGCGGCCCGCTTCGCCGTGGGCGGCGGCGACGCTGTTGGACAGCCAGGTGGGGATGGGGACGTGGGGTGGGTTTCCCGACATGCCTGGCCTTCCGGGTGGTGTGGTCCTTGGGGGGCGTGTCCATTGTCGGGGATGGAGGGGGAATCGCTGGTCCGTGGCACGGCAGGTGTTCGTGTGGCGGGAGGGTTGCCCGGTGCGGCGGTCAGGGTCGGCCCGTCACCGTGGTCGCCGTGGGGGTGGGGACGGGTTCCGGGATGCCGGGGAAGGGCGCGTCGAGGGCGCCCCAGCGGTGGGCGCGGCGGGCGCAGTCGCGCAGGGCGGTGGCGGCGGTGGGGCGTTGGGCGCCGGGGAGGGCGGCGACGAGGTCGGCGTAGACGGCGGTGAGCCGGGTTTCGAGGTGGGCGGCGAGTGCGGTGGCGGCGGGGGCGTCGGTGACGGGGAAGGGAAGCTGGTAGCCGCCGGCGGCGGGGGTGGGGGTGGCGCCGAGGGTGGTGAGCAGGCGTTGCCAGGTGTCGCGCTGGGCCTGGTGGGCGGCGTAGGCGGTACGGGCGTCGGCGCGTCGTTGGTCTTCGGGGAGGTGGGCGCCGACGACGCCGTAGCCGTAGACGGCGGCGTGTTCGGCGCTGAGGGCGTTCTGCAGGGCGGCTACGGGGGAACTGCCCGGGGCGGCGGGCGTCGGGGGGGTGGTCGGGGCGGGCTGGTCGACGCCCTGGTCGGTCGGGTCGAGGGCGGTGGCGTGCAGGGCGTTGGAGGTGGCGACGGAGGCGAGCAGCCGGGCCAGGGGCGGCCGGGCGGCGCCGAGGTCGGCGAGGTGGGACTGGGCGGTCCGGTGCTCCAGGGTGGCCAGGGCGGCCGGAGTGGTGGGGGTGGCGGCCGCCGGGGGCGTGGTGGGAGGTGCGGCCGGGGGCACGGATGCGGCGGGGATGCCGTAGGCGAGGGCGGCGCGGTGCTGGGCGGTGTCGGCGCGGAGGGGACGCAGCAGGGTGGTCTGCGCGCCGGGGGCGGCGAGGGCGCTGTCGTAGCCGGCCAGCAGGGTGTCGGTGGCGGCGAGGGCGCGCAGGCGGACCGGGAGGTCCGGGTCGGGGCCGGGGCGTTTGTTGCCCGGCATCACGTCGCCGTTGGGGTCGACGTCGGTGGAGTCGGTGCAGGCGGTGGTGAGGGTGATCAGTCCGAGGGCCAGGAACGTCCGTCGGCTGTGCGGCTGCATCGCGGTCACTCCGGGGCGTGGACGGGAGGACGGCCTCCCCGCCTGCCCTCGTGGGCCTGAATCCTCGCAGAACCCTCACGATCGCGGGTGGGCGTCCGGGATGAGCGGGTGGATGTGAGCTTGCTCGCAGTGGGTGGCGTCCGACCGGTCGGGGGTGGACCGGAATCGGTGGTTGGGGGCTTCACCGGCTAGGCTTTGGGCCGAGCTGCCGTGACCCGGTGTGCGCCCGTGGGGCGCGGAGGGTGCGGGGCGACCTTCCGACAACAGCAGACGCGGCCGAGGAGTCCACCCGGATGAGCACCACCCACACCGACCGGCTGCGCGCGTTGCTCGAGCCGCTGGCCGCGCAGGCCGGACTGGACCTGGAGGACGTCAAGGTCACCAAGGCGGGCAGTCGCCGGCAGGTGCAGATCGACGTCGACACCGACGGCGGCGTGGACATGGACGCCATCGCCGAGTTCAGCCGGGTGGTCGGCGAGGCCCTCGACGCGTCCGACGTGATGGGCGAGGAGCCCTACCTGCTGGAGATCGGTTCGCCGGGTGCGGAGCGTCCCCTGGTCCTGCCCCGGCACTGGCAGCGCGCGCAGGGCCGGCTGGCCAAGATCCACCTGGCTGACGGCGGGGAGATCGTCGCCCGGGTGCTGGAGGCGGACGAGGACGGCGCGCTGGTCGAGGTGCAGCCGGTGAAGGGGCGCGGCCGTCCCAAGGAGCGCCGCCTGGAGTACGGCGAGGTGGCCCGGGCGCGGGTCCAGGTGGAGTTCAACCGCAAGGACGACGAGAAGCTCCTGGACGAGGCCGACCTCGACGACGCTGCCGACTTCGACGAGGCCGACTTCGACGAGGCCGCCGACTCCGACGAGGGGGACGACGGCGCCGAGTGAGCCCGGCCGCCGCAGGACCATCATGAACGTGACGAAAGACGAGGAGGCGTAGCCGTGGACATCGACATGAGTGCCCTGCGCACGCTGGTCAACGAGAAGAACATCCCCTTCGACCTGCTGGTCGAGTCCATCGAGTCCGCCCTCCTCACCGCGTACCACCGCACCGAGGGCTCGCGCCGCCGGGCCCGGGTGCAGCTGGACCGCAAGAGCGGCCACGTCACCGTGTGGGCCATGGAGGACCCGGCGGAGCTGGACGAGGGCGTCGAGCCGAAGGAGTTCGACGACACCCCGAGCGGATTCGGCCGGATCGCGTCCAGCATCGGCATCCAGGTGATGATGCAGCGCCTGCGCGACGCCGCGGACGACCAGACCTTCGGCGAGTACGCGGGCAAGGAGGGCGACATCGTCACCGGTGTCGTCCAGCAGGGCAACGACCCGAAGAACGTGCTGGTCGACATCGGCAAGCTGGAGGCCATCCTGCCGCCGCAGGAGCAGGTCCCGGGCGAGGACTACCGGCACGGTACCCGGCTGAAGTGCTACGTGGTGGCGGTGCGCCGCGGGGTTCGCGGGCCGTCGGTGACGCTCTCGCGCACCCACCCGAACCTGGTGAAGAAGCTGTTCGCGCTGGAGGTCCCGGAGATCGCGGACGGCAGCGTGGAGATCGCCGCGATCGCCCGTGAGGCCGGCCACCGGACGAAGATCGCGGTCTGGTCGCGCCGCGCCGGGTTGAACGCCAAGGGCGCCTGCATCGGTCCGATGGGCTCCCGGGTGCGCGCCGTGATGGGCGAGCTGCACGGCGAGAAGATCGACATCGTCGACTGGTCCGAGGATCCGCGCGAGATGGTGGCCGCCGCGCTGTCCCCCGCACGGGTGACCAGTGTGGAGATCGTGGACGCCGCCCAGCGCTCCGCGCGGGTGATCGTCCCGGACTACCAGCTGTCGCTGGCGATCGGCAAGGAGGGGCAGAACGCCCGCCTGGCCGCGCGTCTGACGGGCTGGCGGATCGACATCCGGCCGGACACCGAGGGCCAGGCCGAGGAATCCCCGGCCCACTAGTCAGTGTTGTCCTCGGCGTCCCCGCGGTCCTCCGGGATCCACGGGGCGACGCCATGTCGCTTCGGAGGGGTAGACTTGCCTTCGTCTGGCCGGACGCATGTCCGAGCACGCCCGGAACGCACCTGCGTGGGCTGCCGCAAGCGCGCGGCCAAGCACCAGCTGTTGCGTGTCACGGCGGTCGAGGGCGTCTGCGTCCCCGATCCCCGTGGCGCACTCCCGGGCCGGGGCGCGCACCTGCACCCCGATCCGGCCTGCCTCGACCTCGCGGTCCGCCGTCGGGCGTTCCCCCGGGCCTTCCGGCTCCAGGGCGCGCTCGACACGGAGCGGCTCCGCGAGTTCATCGAGGAGCGGGTAGGCGGGGCCTCCTAGACGGGCCACCTCCCGCGACAGCCGCCGCCCAGTGCGGCGGAGAACCACCGCAACAAGCACGGCGTGCGGGCAGCCGCGCGCCGCGCCACCAGTCAGGTACCTCGCGATGTGGAAGTAGGTCGAGATTGCGATGAGCACTCGATGAGTACGCGATGAGTACGCGATGGGTACGCCCATGAAGTAGCGACAGTCCGGCGGACGAGACCCCCGGACTCATAGACAGGAGTGAAGTGGCTAAGGTCCGGGTTTATGAACTCGCCAAGGAGCTTGGCTTGGAGAGCAAGGCCGTCATGGCCAAGCTGACCGAGCTCGGCGAGTTCGTCCGTTCGGCGTCCTCGACGATCGAGGCGCCGGTCGTGCGCAAGCTGACTGACGCGCTTGGCGTGGCCCCCACCGGTGGTGGCGCCAAGCCTGGCCCGCGGAAGACCGCGGCGCCCCAGCCCGCGGCACCTGCCGCGGGTGCACCCAAGCCGGGTGCCCCGACCCCGGGTCCGCGCCCTGCCGCGGCCCCTGGTCCCCGTCCCACCCCGGCCGCCGCGGCTCCCGCCGCGCCGGCCGCCCCCGCCGCCCCGCGTTCGGGCGCGCCGACCCCGGGCCCGCGCCCGGCCGCGCGTCCCGCCGCTCCGGCGGCCCCGGCCGCGCCCGCGGCCGAGTTCTCCTCACCGGCTCCGGCCGAGGCCCCGCGTCCGGCCGCCCAGGCCCCGCGTCCGGCCGGTCAGACCGGTCAGACCGGTCAGGCCGGCGGCGGTGCCCGTCCGGGCCCGCGTCCGGCCGGCCCGCGTCCGGGCAACAACCCGTTCACCTCGGGCAGTGCGACCGGCATGGCCCGCCCCGGCGACCGCCGTCCGGGCGCGCCGGGTGCCCGTCCGGGTGCTCCGGGCGCGCAGGGCGGCGACCGTCCGCGTCCCGGTGGCGACCGTCCGCGTCCGGCCGGTGCGCCGGGTGCCGGTGCGCCGCGTCCCGGTGGTGACCGTCCGCGTTCGGCCGGTGCGCCGGGTGCCGGTGCGCCGCGTCCCGGTGGTGACCGTCCGCGTTCGGCCGGTGCGCCGGGCGCCGGTGCCGCCCGTCCGGGTGGCGCCCCCCGTCCCGACGGCATGCCGCGTCCGGCCGCGCCGCGTCCCGGCGGGCCGACCCCGTCCGGCATGCCGCGTCCGAACCCGGGCATGATGCCGCAGCGTCCGGCCGGCCCGCGTCCGGGCCCGGGTGGCCGCGGTCCGGGTGGCCCCGGCGGCCGTCCGGCCGGCGGTCCCGGCGGCGGCGGCGGTGCCCGTCCCGGCTTCCAGGGCCGTCCGGCCGGTCCGGGCTCGCGTCCGGCCGGTGGCGGCTTCGGCGGCCCGCGTCCGGGTGGCGGTGCTCCGGGTGGTGGCGGCGGCTTCGGCGGCCCGCGCCCCGGCGGCTTCGGCGGTCGTCCCGGCGGCCCGGGTGCCCGTGGTGGCACGCAGGGCGCCTTCGGTCGTGGCCCGGGCGGTCGCCCGGCTCGCGGTCGCAAGTCGAAGCGGGCGAAGCGCCAGGAGTACGAGGCCATGCAGGCCCCGTCCGTCGGCGGTGTGATGCTGCCTCGCGGCAACGGCCAGACCGTTCGCCTGTCGAGCGGCGCCTCGCTGATGGACTTCGCGGAGAAGATCAACGCCAACCCGGCCGCGCTCGTCTCCGTCATGTTCAACCTCGGTGAGATGGTCACCGCGACGCAGTCGGTCTCCGACGCCACGCTGCAGCTGCTGGCGGACGAGATGGGCTTCGTCCTGGAGATCGTCAGCCGGGACGACGAGGACCGCGAGCTGCTGGAGTCGTTCGACATCGACTTCGGTGCCAACGAGGGCGACGAGGACCAGCTGGCCCCGCGCCCGCCGGTCGTCACCGTCATGGGTCACGTCGACCACGGTAAGACCCGCCTGCTGGACGCCATCCGCAAGTCCAACGTGGTGGCCGGCGAGGCCGGTGGCATCACCCAGCACATCGGTGCCTACCAGGTGGTCACCGAGGTGAACGGCGAGCAGCGTCCGATCACCTTCCTGGACACCCCGGGTCACGAGGCGTTCTCCGCCATGCGTGCCCGTGGTGCCAAGTCCACCGACATCGCGATCCTGGTGGTCGCGGCCAACGACGGTGTCATGCCGCAGACGGTCGAGGCGCTGAACCACGCCAAGGCCGCCGGTGTGCCGATCGTGGTCGCCGTCAACAAGATCGACGTCGAGGGCGCCGACCCGACCAAGGTCCGCGGTCAGCTGACCGAGTTCGGTCTGGTGGCCGAGGAGTACGGCGGCGACACCATGTTCGTCGACATCTCCGCGCGCCAGGGCCTGCACATCGACCAGCTGCTGGAGGCCGTGGTCCTGACCGCGGACGCCTCGCTGGACCTGCGGGCCAACCCCGAGCAGGACGCGCAGGGTATCGCCATCGAGGCGCACCTGGACAAGGGCCGCGGCGCCATGGCGACCGTGCTGGTGCAGCGCGGTACGCTCCGCGTCGGCGACTCGATCGTCGTGGGCGACGCCTACGGCCGCGTCCGCGCGATGCTGGACGAGAACGGCAACAGCCTCTCCGAGGCTGGCCCGTCCCGCCCGGTGCTGCTGCTCGGTCTGACCTCGGTGCCCCGCGCCGGCGACAGCTTCATCGTCGTCGACGAGGACCGCACCGCCCGTCAGATCGCCGAGAAGCGCTCGGCCCGCGACCGCAACGCCGCCTTCGCGCAGCGTCGGGTCCGGGTGTCCCTGGAGGACCTGGACAAGGCCATCGCCGCCGGCTCCATCGAGCAGCTCAACCTCATCATCAAGGGTGACGTCTCCGGTTCGGTCGAAGCCCTCGAGGACGCCCTCGTCAAGCTGGACGTGGGCGAGGAGGTCGAGCTCCGGGTCCTGCACCGCGGTGTGGGTGCCATCACCGAGTCCGACGTGGACCTGGCGATGGGCTCGGACGCCATCATCATCGGCTTCAACGTGCGCGCCGAAGGCCGTGCGCGCACCGCGGCCGAGAAGGAAGGCGTGGACGTCCGGTACTACTCGGTCATCTACCAGGCGATCGAGGAGATCGAGAACGCCCTCAAGGGCATGCTCAAGCCGGAGTACGAGGAGGTGCGCCTCGGCGCCGCGGAGGTCCGCGAGGTCTTCCGCTCCTCCAAGTTCGGCAACATCGCCGGTGTCCTGGTCCGCGAGGGCCTCATCCGCCGCAACGCCAAGGCCCGCCTGCTGCGCGACGGCAAGGTCGTGGCGGAGAACCTCACGATCGAGGGTCTGCGCCGCTTCAAGGACGA
The DNA here is from genome assembly GCF_055569215.1 of Kitasatospora sp. NPDC029312. Classification (NCBI taxonomy): domain Bacteria; kingdom Bacillati; phylum Actinomycetota; class Actinomycetes; order Kitasatosporales; family Streptomycetaceae; genus Kitasatospora; species Kitasatospora sp. NPDC029312. Next base: position 36,852 of record NZ_JBVHXY010000043.1, read on the forward strand.
CGCGACCGAGGTCCGCGAGGGCTTCGAGGCCGGTGTGACCCTGGGGTCGTTCAACGACATCAAGGTCGAGGACGTCATCGAGACCTACGAGATGCGCGAGAAGCCGCGCGCGTAGTCGCTGGTCACCGGGGCCGGTCGACGGGTGTATTTCCGTCGACCGGCCCCGGTCTCGCTGTGTAGGGTCCTGGTAGACCGGCCCGGTTCCGGGCCGTGCTTCCCGAGGCCTTCCAGGTCGGCGAGACCTGTCACACATGTTCGTGGGAACACTCACCTTCGACCTGCTGCTGGGCGACGTCCACTCGCTCAAGGAGAAGCGTTCGATCGTGCGGCCCATCGTGGCCGAACTGCAGCGCAAGTACAGCGTGTGCGCTGCTGAGACCGGGAACCAGGATCTGCACCGCCGGGCCGAGATCGGCCTCGCGGTGGTGTCCGGCGACGCCGGGTACGTCACCGAGATCCTGGACAGCTGTGAGCGGTTGGTCGTCGGCCGCCCCGAGGTGCAGCTCCTCTCCGCGAGGAGGAGGTACCACAACGACGACGATGAATGACCGCTGTGGAGGGTGCCGACGGAAGTCGCCGTTCTCACACAGATCAGGAGCCAGAGCGCCCGCAAGGCCGGGCGCGGGCCGGTACTTTGGGGCGTGGGCCCCGACGGGTGGCAGCTCACCCGGGTACCGGGCCCACTGCACGAGGAGGCAACGTGACCGACACCGCAAGGGCGCGCAAGCTCGCCGACCGCATCCAGGTGGTCGTCGCCCAGACCCTGGAGCGGCGGATCAAGGACCCGCGGCTGGGGTTCGTGACCATCACCGACACCCGGGTGACGGGCGACCTGCGCGAGGCCACCGTCTTCTACACCGTCTTCGGTGACGAGACCGAGCGCCAGGCCACCGCGGCCGCGCTGGAGAGCGCCAAGGGCGTGCTCCGCTCGGAGGTCGGCAAGCAGACGGGGGTGCGCTTCACCCCGTCGCTGACCTTCGTCGCGGACGCGCTGCCGGAGAACGCCCGGAACATCGACGACCTGCTCGACCGGGTCCGCTCCTCCGACGCCGCCGTGCGCACCCAGGCCGCGGGGGCGACCTACGCCGGAGAGGCGGACCCGTACCGGGTGCCGGCGGCCGAGCGTGACGACGAGGACGAGTAGTCATGGCGGGTGAGCCGGCTCAGGCCGCCTCGCGAGCCGGATCGACCACGGGGGCGTTCTCCACCAGCACGGTGGAGGGTGCCCTCGCGGCGCTCCCGGGGCCGCGCGCCGAGGAGAGCGGTTTCGAGCTGCTCTGGCAGCAGGTGGTGGCGGAGATCGGGCGGGCCCGCTCGATCGACCTGATCTGCCACATCTGCCCGGACGGCGACGCGCTGGGCTCCTCGCTGGCGGCGGCGCTGGCGCTGCGCGGGCTCGGCAAGCAGGTGCGGGTCTCCTTCGGCGACGACCCGCAGATCGTGCCCGAGTCGCTGGCCTTCCTGCCCGGCCAGGAGCTGATCGTGCCGGCCGCCGAGGTGCCGGACGTGCCCGAGCTGGTGCTCTGCTTCGACGTGGCCGCGCAGAGCCGGCTGGGCCTGTTGCACGACAAGGCCTTCGCCGCGCCCGTCCTGGTGGTGTTCGACCACCACGCCTCCAACCCGGGCTTCGGCACCCACCAGCTGATCGACCCGACCGCGCCGGCCACCGCCGTGCTGGTCGACGAGCTGCTGCGACGGCTGGGCGTGGAACTCGACCAGGAGCTGGCCACCTGTCTGTACACCGGGGTCGCGACCGACACCGGCTCCTTCAAGTACCGGGCCACCACGCCCGCGACCCACGAGCTCGCCGCCCGGCTGCTGGCCACCGGCATCCGGCACGACCTGATCTCCCGACAGCTGTGGGACACCTCCTCCTTCGGCTACCTCAAGGTGCTCGCGGCCGCGCTCGACCGGGCCGTCTACGAGCCGGACGCGGCCGGCGGGCTGGGCCTGGTGTGGACCTGGGTGCCGTACCAGGACCTGGCGCTGTTCAGCGTGACGGTCGAGGAGATCGAGGGGCTGATCGACATCCTGCGCCGGCCGGCCGAGGCCGAGGTGGCGCTGGTCCTCAAGCAGGACCCGGACGGCACGCTGCGCGGCTCCTCGCGCTCCAAGGGCGCGGTGGACGTCGCCGCCGCCTGCGCCGGACTGGGCGGCGGCGGGCACGTCTTCGCGGCCGGGTTCAGCGCCCGGGAGGACGTGGCCACGGTGGTCGAGCGGTTCCGGAGCGCGCTGCGACCGGTACGTTGACCCTCTGCTGGGGTTTTCCGAAGTTTTCAGAGAAAGAACTCGATGAAGCGCAAAGGCACCGGCCCGGACGGCCTGGTGATCGTCGACAAGCCCGAGGGCATCACTTCGCACGGGGTCGTCGCCAAGATGCGGTGGCTGGCCGGGACACGGAAGGTCGGGCACGCCGGCACGCTGGACCCGATGGCCACCGGCGTCCTGGTGATCGGCGTCGAGCGGGCCACCCGGCTGCTCGGCCACCTGATGCTGACCGCCAAGACCTACGAGGCGACCATCCGGCTCGGCCAGACCACCGTCACCGACGACCGGGAGGGTGAGGTCACCTCCTCGACTCCGGCCGACGGCGTCACCCGCGAGGCGATCGACGCCGGGATCACGGCGCTCACCGGCGAGATCATGCAGGTGCCGTCGAAGGTCAGCGCGATCAAGATCGACGGCAAGCGGTCGTACGCCCGGGTGCGCGAGGGCGAGGACTTCGAGCTGGCGGCCCGGCCGACCACCATCCACTCCTTCACCGTGCACGGGCAGCGTGCGGCGGTCGCCGAGGACGGGACGCCCGTGATCGACCTGGACGTGACCGTGGAGTGCTCCTCCGGCACCTACATCCGGGCACTGGCCCGCGACCTCGGCGCCGGCCTGGGCGTCGGCGGACACCTGACCGCGCTGCGGCGCACCAAGGTCGGGCCGTACGGCGTCGAGTCGGCGCGGACCCTGGAGCAGCTGGAGGCCGACGTCACCGGCGAGTCCGCCACGGGCCTGGAGGTGCTGCCGATCGCGCAGGCCGCGGCGGCCGCCTTCCCGCGCTGGGACCTGGACGAGGACTCGGCGCAGAAGCTCTCGCACGGCGCGCGGCTGAAGGCGCCGGGGCTGGGCGTGGACGGGCCGATCGCGGTGTTCGGGCCGGACGGGCGCTTCCTGGCGCTGGTCGAGGAGACCGGCGGCCAGGCGAAGCCGGTGGCGGTGTTCGTCGGCTGAGCCGCCGGCACCATCGGCGTCACGATCGGCGTCACGATCGGTGAAACCCCTCGTCGGGAGAGAGCGACCTCCCGGCGGGGGGTTTCACCGTTCCGGGCTCCTCACTCGAACAGGGGGTCACCCGCGCGGGGGAGCGCGAGAGGTGAACGACCGTGGTGAGCGGCGCGTGAGCGGTCCGGCCGCCGCCCCGGCGGGCAGGCTCCCGGCGGCGGCGAGCGACGGTCGAAGGGGCACACATGCCGGGGTTTCTCGAGGGCGATCCGGGGCGGCACCTGCTGCGGATCCGGGACCTCAACGGGCGGCTGCACGGCTTAGGGTTCGTCGCCGACCCGCAGGGCGGCGTGCTGACCGCCCACGAGAGCGTGGCGGGCCTGGCCCGGGTGGTGCTGCACACCCCCGGCGGGCAGACCCGGGTGCTCGGCCCGGACGCCGTGCTGCCGCTGCCCGAGCACGGCCTCGCCCTGCTGCGGACCGATGCGGTCGGCGGCCTCCCGGTGCCGCCGCTGCCGGTGGCCGCCGTGGGTGCCGGGCACGAGGTGCTGCTGCCCGCGCTGACCGGGCAGGACGAGCGGGTGGCCGCGCTGCGCTGCGGGCTGCTGGGCGTCGCCGGCGCGGTGTACGGCGGGCACCCGCTCGCCGGGGTGCTGCTGCTGGACGTGCCGCTGGACGGCGGGATCGCGGTGCCGCCCGGCACGCCGGTGCTGGACGCCCGCAGCGGCGCCGTGGTCGCGGTGGCCGCGCCCGGCCTGCGCGGCCCGCAGTACGGCGGGGCGCTGCCGGCCGTTCCAGCCGGCGGCGGCCGGGTGGTCGCCGAGGCGCTGGCGGAGCTGCTGGCGCGCAACGCGGCGGCCGTGCCCGCGTACGGTCCGGCGCTCAACCTGGCCGGGGTGCTGCGGCTGACCGCCGCACAGCTGGCCGCCGCCGGGGCCGGGCCGGACCGGGTGGCCGGGCTGGCCGCCGACCGGGTGGACCGGCCGGACGGCCTGAGCGGCGAGGAGCTGACGGCGACCGTCACCGCCCTGGTCGGCGCCCCCGGCAGCGGGCGCTCCACCGAACTGGCCGCGCTGGCCGTCCGCCGCTCCGGCGCTGCCCGGCCGCTGCCCACGCTCTGGCTGCGCGGCGCCGACCTGCGCGCCGAGGACCGCTCGCTGGCCGAGCCGGTGGAGCGGGCCCTGGCCGCGGCGGCGGCCGAACTGGGCACCCCGGCGCCCGCGCCCGAGCCGGTGGCGGCGCTCTGCGCGGCGGCCGGGCGGCCACTGCTGGTGGTGCTGGACGGCCCCGAGGAGGCCCCGGCCGACCTGGGCCCGCGCTGGCTGCGCGGCGCCGGGCAGTGGCTGACCGGCTGCGGTGCGCGGCTGCTGACCGCCTGCGGCGAGGAGGTCTGGGAACGGCTGGCGGCCGAGCCCTGGGGCAGCGGCGCGGACGGCCTGCGGCACCTGGCGGAGCCCGGCCCGGACGGGGATCTGAACAGCGCCCCCACGATCCGGATGGACGGCGCCGGCCCCGGCGCGCCGAGCCTGGCCGGGCACCGACTGGGCCCGTTGCCCGCCGAGGCGGCCGAGCGGGTGCGCCGCCGCTACGGACTGCCACCGGGCCGCCCGCCCGCCGCCGAGGACGCCCGGCACCCGCTGGCCGTCCGGCTGGCCGGGGAGCTGTGGGCGCAAGGCCTGCACGACCAACCGGTGCGCCGCAGCGAGCTGTTCGGCGCCCACCTGGACCTGCGCTGCCTACGGGTGGCCCAGCGGCTCGCCGGGGACGGCCGCCCGCGCCGCCCGGGCGCACACCGCAAGGGCGCCGCCCGGCCCGCCGGGCCGGGGCACGGGCGGGTGCGGCGGCTCGCCGCGGCGGTGGCCGGGCGGGTGCACGAGGCGGCCCGGCGGATGCTCGGCGGGGAGCCGGGGGGCCTGCGCCGGGAGACCTTCGAGGAGCTGTTCCCGGCCGACGGCGGCTGGGCCACGGCGGTGCTCGCCGAGGGGCTGTTCGTCCCCGCCGGGCCCGGGTACCGCTTCACCCACGGCGAGTTCGCCGACTGGCTGCAGGGCCAGCACCTGGACCTGGACGCGGCGCTGCGGCTGCTGCTCGGCGAGGCCGAGGACACCCCCGCCCCGCCCGCCGCCGGGGCGAACTCCGTCCCCCGGCACCGGATCGGCCCGGTCGCCGCCGCGCTGCGCCGGGTGGCCGAGACCTGGGGCGCCCCCGCCCTGGACCCGTGGCTGCACCGGATCTGGCGGGCCCTCGACCTGCGCCCCGCAGGCAGCGAACCGGCCTGGTGGGCGGCCCGGTTGCTCACCGCCGGACTGGCCGCCAGCCCCGACCCGGCCGAACACCGCGCGCTGCTGGAGCAGTTGGCCGGCCGGATCGCGGAGCGGGCCGCCGCGGCGGGCGGTTGGGAGGCACTGGGGGGACCGGGCCGCTTCGGGCCGGCCTTCTGGACCGGTCTCGGCCTGCCCGTCGAAGCCGAACTCGCGCTGCTGCGCCGGCTGGTGGTCGCCGACGGCCCGGGGCGGCGCTTCCTCGACGCGGTGGCCGAACGGCTGCGCGCCGACCCGGTGGCGGTCTTCCCGCTGCTCTGCGCCTGGTTCGACGACCCGCGCGGCCTGCCGGGCCTTCCCGGCGGGAGCGTCGCCGACCTCGCCCACGACCTGCTGTACGCCCACCGGTGGCTGGCCCTGGACGAGTTGGCCGACGCGCTGGCCGACGCCGCGCACCCGAGGGCGGACGCGCTGCTGACCGTGCTCGCCGCCGAGGAGCCGTCCGCGCTGTGCCGGGCGGTGGACCGCTGGAGCCACGACCGGCGGCCCGAACGGCACGTCGCCGCCGCCGTGCACGCGCTGCGGACGGCGCCGTACGCGGCCGGCGCCGGGGCCGAACTGCTGCGGTTCACCGCGCTGACCCTGCTCGCCCGCGAGGCTGAGCCGGGCCTGCACGGCGCCGCGCTGGCCCTGCTGGTCGGGGACGCGGCGACCAGGGCAGAGCACCTGGACGCCGCGCTGGCCCGCTACCGGGCCGGCGGTGACGCCTTCCTCACCCCGTGGGCGCTCGCCCCCGCTTTGGAAAGCGACCCGGAGCCCGTGCTGGCCGCGCTCGCCGACCGGTTGGCGGCCCCCGGCGCGGCCACCGCCGAGACCCTCTGGGTGCTCGCCGACGCCCAGGCCCCGGCGGCCGCCCGGCGCAGCGCCGAACTGGCCGCCCGGCTGCTGCGCCGACAGCCGGAGCTGGCCGGGCCGGTCGCCGTCGACTACCTCGGCCGGAAGCTGGCGCGGGCCGCCGTCGACGGCCCGGCGGCCCGGCTGGAGCTGCGGGTGCTGCTCGGCGCCGCGCTGGCCGCCCCCACCTCGGCCGCCCGCCGGCCGTTCGCCGAGGTGCTGTCCGTGCCGGTGGCCGATCCGGCGGCGGACGCGCTGCGGTGCGAGCTGCTGGACGCCCTGCTCGCCACCGAGACCGACCCGGAGGTGCTCACGGCCGCGGTGGCGGGCCTCGCCGAGCACTGCGCGGCCGAGAACCCGGCGCGGGTCCGCGCCGTGCTGGCCCGGGCGACCCCGGCGCTGGCGGACGCCGACGAACTGCTGGTGCGCTGCGCCGGGCGTTCGGCCGCCTTCGCCCAGTTGCTCGCCCAGTGGCCGCGGGACGCCGCGCCGACCGCCCCGGACGGCCCCCGGCTGGCCCGGATGCGGGCCCTCGTGGCGGCCGGACGCGATCCCCAGTACGCCGCCGCCGAGGCCGAGCGGACCGTACCCGCCCGGGCGCCGCGGCCATCGGTGCCGTCAACCCCCATTCCGGTGCCGGAGCCGGGGCAGGCGCATGGCACGCTATAGGGGTTCGGGTATTGAGCGTTTGAGCGTACCGAGGGTACGCACCGTACGGAACAAGGAGCGGTCGGGTGCAGCGCTGGCGTGGCCTGGAGGAGATCCCCGGTGACTGGGGACGCAGCGTCGTCACCATCGGCTCGTTCGACGGGGTGCACCGTGGACATCAGCTGATCATCGGACGGGCCGTCGAGCGGGCCCGCGAACTCGGCATCCCCGCGGTCGTGGTGACCTTCGACCCGCACCCGCGCGAGGTGATCCGCCCGGGCAGCCACCCGCCGCTGCTGGCGCCGCACCCGCGCCGGGCCGAGCTGATCGCCGAACTCGGCGTGGACGCGGTGCTGGTCCTGCCGTTCACCACCGCCTTCTCCCAGGAGTCCCCCGAGACCTTCGTCCAGCAGGTCCTGGTGGACGCGCTGCACGCCCGGGTCGTCATCGAGGGCCCCAACTTCCGCTTCGGCCACCGGGCCGCCGGGGACGTCGCGCTGCTCGCCGAGCTGGGCCGGGCGGACGACTTCGAGGTCGAGGTGGTCGACCTCCAGGTGTGCGGCACCGCCGGGGACGGCGAGCCGTTCTCCTCCAGCCTGACCCGCCGCCTGGTCGAGTCCGGGGACATGGCCGGGGCGAACGAGGTGCTGGGCCGCCCGCACCGGGTCGAGGGCGTGGTGGTGCGCGGCGCGCAGCGCGGCCGCGAACTGGGCTACCCCACCGCCAACGTGGAGACCGTGCCGCACAGCGCGATCCCGGCCGACGGGGTCTACGCGGGCTGGCTGACCGCCGAGGGCGAGAGGATGCCGGCGGCGATCTCGGTCGGCACCAACCCCACCTTCGACGGCACCGCCCGCACCGTCGAGGCCTACGCCATCGACCGGATCGGCCTGGACCTGTACGGGCTGCACGTCGCGGTGGACTTCCTCGCCTACCTGCGCGGCATGGAGAAGTTCGACTCCGTCGAGGCGCTGCTGGACCGGATGGCCGACGACGTCAAGCGCGCGCGTGAGCTGACCGACGGGGTCTGACCCCGGGGAAACGCCGCAGGGCCCGCCGACTCCGTGTCGGCGGGCCCTGCGGTCGTTCACTGCTGCGGTGCCTGCGGCGGGTAGCCGTAGCCGGGCGGCGGGGTCGGGTAGCCGTCCGCCGCGGACGCCGGCGGCTGGCCCGGGGCACCCGGGGACGGGTAGCCGTAGCCCGGGCCGGGCTGCGGGGCGCCCTGCTGCGGCGGCCACGGGGCCGGCGCGCCCTGCTGGGGCGGGTAGCCGTAGCCGGGCGGGGGCGGCGGAGCCTGGCCGGGCTGCGGCGCCCACGGCGCGCCCGGCGCGGGCTGGGGGGCCTGCGGCTGGTACGGCTGCGGCTGGGGCTGGTGGGCCTGCTGCTGCCAGCCGGCCTGCTGGGCGGCCGCCTGCTGGGCCCGGATGATGTCCTCGCCGACCAGGGTGGCCAGATCGAAGTACGCCTCGCGGACCTTGGGCCGCATCATGTCGAGGTTGACCTCGGCACCGGCCGCCAGACTCTCGTCGAAGGGCACCACGACGACGCCCCGGCAGCGGGTCTGGAAGTGCGCGACGATGTCCTCGACCTTGATCATCTTGCTGGTCTCGCGCACCCCGGAGACCACCGTGATGCTGCGCTGCACCAGGTCCGCGTAGCCGTGCGCGGAGAGCCAGTCCAGCGTGGTGGAGGCGCTGGAGGCGCCGTCCACGCTCGGGGTGGAGACGATGATCAGCTGGTCGGCGAGGTCCAGCACCCCGCGCATCGCGCTGTACAGCAGGCCGGTGCCCGAGTCGGTCAGGATGATCGGGTACTGGCGGCCCAGCACGTCGATGACCTGCCGGTAGTCCGAGTCGTTGAAGGTGGTCGAGACGGCCGGGTCGACGTCGTTCGCCAGGATCTCCAGGCCCGAGTTCAGGTCCTGCGAGGTGAACTGACGGATATCCATGTAGCTGCGCAGGTGCGGGATGGCCGTCACCAGATCGCGGATGGTCGCGCCGGTCTGGCGCTTGACCCGGCGGCCCAGGGTGCCGGCGTCCGGGTTGGCGTCGATCGCGATCACCTTGTCCTGGCGCTCGCTGGCCAGGGTCGCGCCGAGCGCGGTGGTGGTCGTGGTCTTGCCGACGCCGCCCTTGAGGCTGATCACGGCGATCCGGTAGCAGCTCAGCACGGGGGTGCGGATGATCTCCAGCTTGCGGGCCTTCTCGGCCGCCGCGGCCTTGCCGCCGAACTGAAACCGCGGCTGCTGGCGCTGCTGCTTGGGCTGGCTGCGCAGCAGCCGGTCCGAGGACAGCTCGACGGCGGCGGTGTAGCCGAGCGGGGCGCCGTGCGCGGTCTGCTGCGGGGCGGCCGCCTGCTGGAACGCGGCGGGCTGCGCGGCGGCGGCGCCCTGCGGCGACCACGGCTGCCCGGGGACCGGCTGCTGCAGCTGTCCGGGCTGTCCGGGCTGTCCGGGTTGGCCGGGCTGGGGCTGGACGGCGGGCGGCGGCTGGTAGGCGCCGGGCTGCGGCCAGCCGCCCTGACGCGGGTCCACCGGGCCGGGGTGGGCCTGGACCGGCTGCGGCGGTACGGGCTGCGGCGGTACGGGCTGAGCCTGCTGGCCGGGCTGCGGCTGTCCGGCGGCGGGCGGCTGGACGGCCCACGAGGCCTGGGGGTCCCACGCCGCCTGCGGGTCCTGCGGCGCCTGCCCGGCCTGCGGAGGCTGAGCTGCCTGAGCCGCCTGCTGCTGGACCTGCGGCTGCCCGGGGTTCTGCGGCGGGAAGGGCTGGCCCGGCTGAACGGAGGCGGACGCGGGCGCCGGGTACGGCTGCGCCTGCGGCGCGCCCGGCTGGGCCTGCGCCTCCGCCGTCGGCCAGGCCGCGGCGGGCGCCTGCTGCTCGGGCGTCGTGGCCGGGGCCGCCGTCGGGAACGGCACGTGCCGCGCCTCGGCCTGGACGGACGGCGCGGGCGCCCCCGGCGCGGCAGCCGCAGCCGCCTCGGGTGCCTGGCCCGGGACCGGCGGCGGGCCCTGCACCGCCGCCGCAGCGGCAGCCGGAGCCGCAGCGGGGTCGGGCGCCGCCGCCTGGGCGGCGGCCTCGACGGTGGGCGCGGGCGTGGGCGCGGCTGCCGGACCGCCCGGAGCGGAGCTGCCGGCCGGCCCTCCGCCCGGAGCCGCCGGGGCGTCCGACTGCACGTACCAGGACGGGGGAGTGTAGTCAGGCGCGTCGGACCAGTCGTCGTCGTCCTCCGCCGCGTTGTCGCCGACGTAGACGCCGTCCCGATCGCTGCTCACTAGGGCTCCCTCGTGTTCGCCGCCGCTTGTTCAGCGGTGCCGTTGCCGCAACAAAGACTAGGCCGTACGGCTGCCCCCGTTGAAGGCGGCTTCGTTCCGGACCGGTGGCGACCGGCCCGGAACGGCCGGCTCAGTCCATCCGGCGCGGGCCGCCGAGCACCTGCTGTTCGGCCTGTCCGGCCACCGCCCGGACGTACTGGCGCCGCATCCGGGTCGCCCAGAGCGTCACGTCGTCGCCGAGGGTCGGCAGCGCGGCCACGACGTCCGGCGGGAGGGACAGCACCCGGCCGGTCAGCTCCGCCTCCTGCGGGGAGACCCGCTGCACGCCGACCAGGTCGGCGGCGTTCAGCACCCGGGCGGCGTTCGGGCCCAGGTAGGGCAGCAGGGTCAGGGTGGTCTGCCAGGGTGCGGCGGAGAGCCGGCTGCGCGGCGGGCGTGCGCCGAGGTCGCGCACCACCAGCACCGGTGAGGCGACCGAGGCGCCCTGGGGGCCGAGCCGGCCGACCTGGTGGACCGTCACGCAGGGCTGCCCGCCGCCGGCGGCCTGCGCCAGCGGGCCCCAGAGCTGCCCGCGGGCGGTCTCCACCACGACCCGGGCGCCGACCGCGGCCGCCCGCAGCGCGATGATCTGCGCCGTCCACATGCCGCCGACCAGCACCAGGTCGTAGGCGCTGGGGCGGAACAGCCCGAGCACCGCGGGCAGTCCCTGCGGGTCGACGCCGATGACCACGCCGTCGTCGCCGACCGGGAAGGCCAGCGCCGAGAGGTCGGCGGCCTCCAGCACGTGCTTCTCCCGGCGCGGGCCGCGCAGCCCGAAGCCGGGCAGGATCCGCGGCCTGGGCCGGCGCTGCTCCGCGCCGGGCGTCGGGCCGGGGGCGGGGTAGGTCTGGTACGCCATCAGGACGCTCCTCCCAGCGGCAGGGTGGCGAGCATGCCGGGGGCCTGCTCCAGGTCGAGCCGGACGAGCCCGAGCCCGCAGCTCTGGGCCCGGGCCTCGACCTGGCGGCCGACCTGGCCGACTTCGCTCTCGCTGCGTCCGGTCACCCGCAGGTGTCCGCTGACGGTCACCGAGCCGCCGGTGCCGTGCGCGGCGGTCAGGCTGAAGGTGCTGGCCAGCGCCGGGGAGCCGGTGATCAGGTTGACCAGGTCCGGCGCGGCGATCCGGCCGGGGGCGCCGCCGGGGCGGCTCAGCTGCGGCCAGCGGGAGATCCAGTAGGTGCTGTGCCAGCGGTCGTCGATCCGCCAGAAGCGGTTGCCCTCCTGGGTGCGGCGGGTGGTGCCGCCGCCGCTGCCGGTGCCCTGCCGCCCGGCGACCGCGATCGGGTTGGCGCAGGTGGCGATGGCCAGGGCGGCGATCAACTCGCGCTCGTCCAGGACGGTCGCGTTGAACCCGGCGCTGTTGAGCCGCCCGGCCAGCTGGTCGGTCACCCGCTGGAGCGCCTTGCGGGCGCCCTCCTCGCCGCCGCCGCGGGCCCGGACGGCGGTGGCCGCGCGCTCCGGGTCGAGCTTGAGGGCGATCCAGGTCAGCCGCAGCCCGGGGGTGGTGGTGCCGTCCGCCAGCTCGCGGTAGGCGCGGGCGGCCAGCGACTGCTCGGGCAGGTGCGGGGCCGGGGCGGGCTGGGTGTGCTGGACCAGCTGCACCGACTCCAGGGTGATGTCGTCCACGGTGAGCGCCGAGCAGACCACGTCCAGCGGCAGCGGCAGCGCGGTGCGCACCGGGCGCAGCGGCTGGTCCTTGGCCTGGACGAGCAGCACCGAGCTGAGGAAGGTGCCGTCGCCGACCATGCCGGTCTCCCGGCGGACGGGGCGGCCGCCGAACTCGGCCTCGGTGGCGTGGGTGCAGGTGCGCAGCCCCGGTTCGAGCTCCAGCGCGGGGGCCAGCGCCGGGTCGGTGCCGGGCGGCGGCAGCAGCGCCTTCGCCTGCCTGCGGCGGGACTTGAGGGCGGAGCGGACGCGCAGCAGCTCGGGGATGGTGCGCCCGCGCAGCGGGACGACCGCCAGCACCAGCAGGACCAGCGAGACCGCGCCGAAGCCGGCCGCGACCGGGCGGCTGATCGTCCAGCCCGCCGCGACCAGGGCGACCGCGACCTCGACCAGGACCAGCTGTTGGAGCTTCAGCCGGCCGCCGAGCAGCCCGGGGCGGGGGTTGACGCGCACCTGGACGGGCCCGCCGGCCGTGGGCGGACGGCCGGCCGAGGTCTCGACGGCCGGCCCGCGCCGGGAGCGTCCGGACCGGCGTGGCCTCCCGTCACCTGCGGTGCCGCGGCGTCCTGGAGCGGTCTGGCTTGGCATCCCCCGGTGGCCCTCTCTGATCCGTTGTCGCGGCCCGGCTGGCTGGTCCGCGGACCGTACCCGTACCGTACTCACCGTCCGCTGCCGCATCGTAGAGGGTTCGAGCCGGATCCCGCCCGGCGGGTGCGGACCACGGGGCAGGTCGTGCCGACGGGGCCGACCACGTCCGGCACACGTCTGACAAGGGGGACGACGAGGATGGCATCGCGCCGGGACGAGCTGAACGCGTACACCTTCGCCCGCAAGCGCACGGTGGGGGCGTTCCTGCTGCCCTCCGGCGGAGGCAGTGACGAGGACGCGCCGCGACCGGTGAAGGCGGTGCTGCCGAGCGTGCTGGTCGGAGCGTTGGTGGTGGGCGGCTTCGGGCTCTGGGGGGTGTTCAAGCCGGCCGCTCCGCTGCAGTGGGACAGCGGCAAGAACATCATCCAGGGCAAGCAGTCGACCACCCGGTACGTAGTGCTGACCGACCCGGACGGCAAGACCAAGCGGCTGCACCAGGTGCTCAACATGTCCTCGGCGCGGCTGGTGCTGCCCGCGGACGCCAAGGTCGTGGTGGTGGACGACGGCGTGCTCGACCGCTACCCGAACCACGGCCCGACGATCGGCATCCCGTACGCGCCGGACAAGTTGCCGAGCAAGGACAACGCGAGCCAGCCGATGAAGTGGGCGGTCTGCGACCGTCCGGGCTCGGACGACAAGCAGGAGACCGTCAACCAGGCGGTGTTCGTGGCGGCGGGCGCGGACGCGGCGGCGCTGTCGGCCAAGGACCGGGTGCTCGGCCAGGACCAGCTGATGCTGGTGCAGCAGGCGGACGACCAGCAGGTCTCCGCGGCTCCGGCACCGGGGCAACCGGCCGCGGGCGGCGCGAAGGTCTACCTGGTCGACGCGCAGGGCCGCAAGCACGAGATCGGCTCGCCGCAGTCGGACGACAAGGAGCGCAAGGCGCTGATCACCGCGGTGTTCGGGCCCAACGCGGTGCCCCAGCGGGTCAAGCGGGAGTGGCTGGACACCCTGGTGCCCGCCACCCCGATCACCTTCCCGGACGTCAAGGGGATGACTGACACCCAGGGGGGCAATTCCTCGGTGGAGCTGGGCAACCAGGCGGACCGCCGGATCGGCCGGCTGGTGCACTACCAGGACCGCCACTACGTCGTCGGCAAGGACAGGCTCTTCCTGATCACCCCGTTCCAGGAGGAGCTGATCCGGCAGAACCCGGCCTACCAGGTGCTCTACAAGTACGACCAGGACAAGAAGCCGCGCAGCGACGAGCTGACCCCGGCCGAGCAGTCCCGGTACAACACCGACACCCGGCTGCCGGGCACCGCGGACGACTGGCCGCTGAAGACCGGTGCGCCGGTGAACAACTGGCAGGACCGCCAGGACGCCCACCTGGTCGTGTGCAGCACCTTCGACGGCATGGCCGAGGACGGGCGCACGCCCAAGCGCAGCGTCTGGGCCGGTGCGGCCTACCCGGCGCCGTACAACAACGGCGCGGGCGCGGCGTACGTGACGCCCGGCCACGGCCTGTTCTACCGGGCGCTCGACAACGCCGCGGGCGGCTCCGGCACCGACTTCCTGATCACCGAGACCGGCCTGCGCTACGCCGTCCCGTCCAACGGCGACGGCGGCCGCGCCACCACCCCGCCCGGCACCGGCCAGAGCGCGGTCCCGAAGACGCCGACCCCGCAGCCGGGCACCACCGGCCCGGACCAGCAGCCCACCCCGAACCCGGACGACCAACCGGGCGGCAACCAGGCACGGTTGGGCTACCCGAACGTCCAGCCGCTGCCGGTGCCGCAGCAGTGGTCGAACCTGGTTCCGGCCGGCCCGCCGCTGACCGCGAAGAGCGCCGCGCAGCCGCAGAACGCCTGATCGGCCGGGCACCGCAAAGGAATTGGTGGCAGTGTCATGGTCTGGTAACTACTCGGTGCTCGATGTTGGGCGAGCTGCGTGTGCCGACTACAGTGCTGCTGGACATCACACGGGTGATGTGGCGGGGGGTCCGGTGGCCCTCCGTGTACGCAATGGTTGTCTCATGGGGGACGGTGGAGCATGGCTGACGGTCAGTTCACGATGACTGCTCAGGAGATGCAGGCTTTCGCCAAGCGCATCGAGGACGCGATCGGCAAGATCGAGGCCGAGCGGGTGAAGCTCGAGAGCACGGTCACCAACATCACCAGCGGTTGGAAGGGCCAGGCGGCGAGCGCCTACACGACGCTGCAGACGCAGGTCAACAAGGACATCGCCGATCTCAAGGAGTCGCTGGGCAAGATCCAGCACGCCATCGAGCTGACCACGAAGCACTACGCGAGCACCGAAGAGGAGCAGAAGGCGCTGTTCGGCAACCAGGGCTGATCGCCCGGTTCGCACTGACCACCGCTCTGTTCCGACCTTCCGCCCGCCGGGGCGCCCGCGGTTGAACGCGGCGTGCCCCGCCCACTCGTCAAGGGAGACACCGTGTCCGACCACATCCTCGTGAACTTCCAGACCGTCCACAACGCCGCCGAGGAGGTCAAGGCCTCGGCCGGCCGCATCGACACGATGCTGAACGACCTGAAGAAGGACGTCACCCGCATCGCCCAGAGCTGGCAGGGCAAGGCCCAGGAGGGTTACCACGCCCAGCAGCTCAAGTGGGACAACGCCGCCACCAACCTGAAGGAAACCTGCTCGAAGATCGCGGGCTCGCTGGAGAGCGCCGCGCAGAGCTACAAGCAGACCGAGGACGCCAACGCCAAGCTCTGGCACTGACGGGGCGTTCCCGGAAGGGGCGACAGGGGCGGGTACCCGGGTTCCGGGCACCCGCCCTTCGGCGCGTGGCACGGGTGGACAGACATGAGGGGTGGCAGGGTGTCCCGACGCGGGTTCCGTAGGACGGCCGCGGCGCTGGCCGCGTTCGCGGTGCTGGGCGGCCCGCTCACCGCCCCGGCGTACGCGGACGGCGGGCCCGGCCTGGCCGCCGCCGGTGACTGCCCCAAGCCCGCGCCCGACGTGCAGACCGTGCCGTGGTCGCTGCAGCGACTGCTGCTGGACGCGCTCTGGCAGGGCGGCAGGACCACCGGGGCGGGCGTGAGGGTGGCGGTCATCGACACTGGGGTCGACACCCGCAACCCGCAGCTCGCCGGACAGGTGCCGTCCGGCGACGCCCACCACCCGCAGCCGGTCGACAAGGTCCAGGCCGGCCCCAGCCTGCTGGTCAACAAGGAGACCAACCAGCCCGTCGACGGCACCTCCAAGGACGACCCGGTCGGCCACGGCACCAAGGTGGCCGGCATCATCGCCGCGGCCCGCAGCGACCGGACCGGTTTCGTCGGGTTGGCCCCCGACGCCCAGATCCTCTCGATCCGGCAGAACGACAGCGAGGGCAACGGTGACGTCACCACCCTCGTCAAGGCCATCAACGACGCGATCGATGCCAACGTCAGGGTCATCAACATCTCGCAGGACGTCCGCGGCGCGGGCGACACCCACTTCGGCGGCTACGCGGATCTGAAGGACGCCGTCCAGCACGCCGAGCAGAAGAACGTCGTGGTGGTCGCCTCCACCGGCAACGACGGCAAGGAGGGCGACACCTTCCCGGGCGCCTTCCCGACCGTGCTGGCCGTCGGCGCCTCCGACCGCAACAACGAGCGCGCGCCGTTCTCCCAGTACGGGTCGTTCGTGAAGGTCGCCGCGCCCGGCGTCGACATGCTCTCCACGGTGCCCGGCGGCGGGCAGTGCGTGGACAACGGCACCAGCTTCGCCGCCCCGTACGTCTCCGGGCTGGCCGCGCTGCTGATCGGCGCGCACCCGCAGTGGACGGCGGCCCAGGTGCGGGCCTGGATCGAGCAGACCGCCCAGCGCACCGAGCGCGACCCGAACCGGTTCATCGGCTGGGGCGTGGTGGATCCGGTCAAGGCCGTCACCACGGCCCCCGAGGCCCCGCCGTCCGCCGCCGTCCCGGACGCCCCGGTGCAGCTGGCCGCGGCCCCGATCGTGCCGGCACCGGTCGGCCTCGGCGAGACCCAGGCGGACCGGGACGGCCGCACCGCGACGTACGTGCTCGGCGTCGGGGCGCTGCTGGTGGCGCTGCTGATCGGCGGCGGCGTGGTGCTGCGCGACCGGCGCCGCGGGTCCGCCGACTGATCCGGAGGTCCCCGGACGTGGCAGTGCCCCGGGCGGGGGGAGCCCGGGCCACTGCCGTGTGGGGGAGGGGTGGGGGATCAGGGGGGCGGGTCAGCCCTGCTGCTGGTCCTCGGGGAGGCTGATCACCCAGTGGGTGGCCTGCCGGGGGCGCAGGTACAGCAGCCAGTAGAGGGCGGCGGCGGCCGTGATGCCGCCGGTCCACAGCAGGGGCTGGGCGTCCAGCTGGGTCATGATGTAGACCAGCACGACGATCAGCACCGCCGGGACGACCGGCCACAGCGGCATCCGCCAGGCGGAGCCGTGCTTGTGGTGGCCGCGGCGGGAGAGCAGCGAGGCGATCGCGACCAGCAGGTACATCGCGGTGACGGCGACGCCGGTGATGTTGCTCAGCAGCTCGCCCTTGACGAAGCAGAGCGCGGCGCCGGGCAGGCCGACCGCGAGGGTGGCGACCCACGGGGAGCCGAAGCGGCCGAGGGTGCCGAAGGCCTTGTTGACCGGCTCGGGCCAGGCCTTGTCACGGGCGGAGGCGAACAGCACCCGGGAGTTCTGGATGACCATGACGATGCCGGCGTTGATGATGGCCAGCGCGATGCACAGGCTGATGAAGGTGCCGACCGCGGAGTTGCTCCAGGCGGTGACCATGCCGGAGATGTCGCCGGAGGCGAGGGTCTGCAGGTCGGGGGCGCCGATGGTGATGGCGGCGACCGGGATCAGGATGATCGCGCTGGAGAGGCCGAGCGTCCACAGCACGGTGCGCGAGACGGTGCGGCGGGGGTTCTCCAGTTCCTCGGACAGGTAGACGGCGGTGGAGAAGCCCTGGGTGGCGAAGAGGGCGATGCCGAGCGCGCCGATGATGGCGCCGATGCCGACCGGGCTGACGGCGCCGCCGTCGCCGGCGACCACACCGTGCAGCAGGCTGGGGTGGGCGGGGTTGGCGTGGGAGAAGCCGAGCACCGAGACGACGCCGGCGGCGATGACCTCCAGGACCAGGAAGATGCCGGTGATCCAGGCGTTGGCGCGCAGGTCGAGCAGGCCGGCCAGGGTGGCGGCGATCATCACCGCGGCGCCGGCGATCGGCTTGTCGACGTGGAGGACGGGCGCCAGGTAGTCGGCGGTGCCGAGGGCGATGACGGAGGGGACGATCATCACCACGATGAGCGACTGGATGAAGACCAGCCAGCCGGCCAGCCGTCCGGCCAGGGTGCCGACCATCGCGTACTCGCCGCCGGCGCTGGGGATCAGGGTGCCGAGCTCGGAGTAGCAGAACGCGACCGCGATGCAGAGCACCGAGCCGATGGCGATGGCCAGGGCGGTGGCGCTGCCGATGCTGGAGAACAGCTCCGGCACGATCACGAACAGCGTCGAGGCCGGGGTGACGCAGGACAGCGTGAGCAGGGTGCCGCCCACCACGCCGATCGAGCGCTTGAGCTGCTGGGGCGCGGCTGCCGCGGCCGCCGTGGCGGCTACGGCCTGTGGCGGGCGAAGCGTGTCGGTCATGTGGCTTCCGATCGGCTCTGGGCGGTCCTGGGGCGGGGGAGCGGTATCGCCTCCGCTGGCTGGTTGCTCGGGTCTTTCCGGTCGCTCCCGGGCCGCAATGGAACCTTGGGCGTATTGACTGCGTCAACGCCGGAACCGCTTCGGAATCCGTTGCCATGAACGGTATAAACATGCGATCTGATGATCACGTACGGTCATCGCGCGGTTTGTCCGACTTGTTACCTCGACCTCATCCAGGATGAATCGAAGGTGAATTGCGGATTGCACGCCTCCATTCGAAGGCCGTACTTCGCTCGAACGGCGTGAGCCCCAGGCGCATCTTCCCGAGCTGGCAACTCTCCCCAGGGGTACGGGAACCGCAGCCCCGACCGGGAAAGATCTAGGTAACGTTTCAGCAGCTGGGACGCCGAAGGGCCGGACTCTCCCGAGTCCGGCCCCTTCGATCACCGTCCGTAGCGAACGACCCGGTCACACCACCGGCAGCCAGCCGGTCTGGACCATCTGCCCGTTCGTGGCGCGCCGTGACACGAAGACCCCCCGGCCCGGCGGCAGCGCCTGCGGCCGCACCGTGCCCAGCAGCGCGCCCTCGTCCCGGTTACCGGAGAGGATCACGCCCTGCCCGCCCAGCTCCCGCATCCGCTGCAGCACCGGCTCGTACAGCGAGCGCCCGGCACCGCCCGCACTGCGGGCCACGATCACCCGCAGACCGATGTCCCGGGCGAACGGCAGGAACTCGGCCAGCGGCGCCAGCGGATTGCCCGAGCTGGTCGCGACCAGCTCGTAGTCGTCGACGATCACGAACATGTCCTTGCCGCTGTACCAGCTGCGGTTGCGCAACTGCTCGGCGGTCACGTCCGGACCGGGCAGACGGCGGGCGCAGGCCCCGCGCAGCATGTCGACCACGGCCGACATGGCCGGCTGCGCCGCCGCGTACTCCACCAGGTACTCCGACGGGACGGCGCCCAGCAGCGCGCGCCGGTAGTCGCCCACCACGATGCCCGCCTGGTCCGGCGTGTACCGCTCGGTGATCTGCTTGACCAGCATGCGCAGCAGCGCCGACTTCCCCGACTCGGTGTCGCCGAACACGATGAACAGCGGGTCGGTCTCGAAGTTGACGAACACCGGCGCCAGCTCGGCCTCGTCCACGCCGAAGCACACCCCGCGCTCCGGGTGCTCGAAGCCCTTCGGCAGCGAGTTCCCGTCCAGCACGGCCGGCAGCATGCGCACCTGCGGGGCGCGCGGTCCGGCCCATGCGCCGTCGATCGAACCCACCAGCCCGGTCACGCCCTCCTGGAGGTCCTCCACCGAGGAGGAGCCGTCCAGACGCGGCAGGCCGGACAGGAAGTGCAGCCGCTCCGCGGTGACACCGCGACCGGCCAGCGGCGGGACGTTCTGCGCCAGCCGGCGGTCCACCTCGGACTCCATCGCGTCACCGAGCTTCAGCTCGATGCGGTTCTGCAGCAGGTCCTTCAGCGCCGGACGCACCTCCGCGTAGCGGGCCGCGGTGATCACCAGGTGGACGCCGTAGCCGAGGCCGCGCTGGGCGATGTCGCCGATCACCGGCTCCAGCGCCTCGAACTCCTGCTTGAAGGTGTTCCAGCCGTCGATCACCAGGAAGACGTCGCCGAAGGCCTCGTCCGGCAGCTGCCCGGCCGCCCGGCGGGCCCGGTACGTCCCGATGGTGTCGATCCCGGACGTCCGGAACAACTCCTCGCGCCGGTTCATCACGCCGTGCACCTCGGAGACCATCCGGCGCACCTTGTCCACGTCCAGGCGCCCGGCCACCCCGCCGACGTGCGGCAGCCCGGTCAGCGACTGGAAACTGCCCGCGCCGAAGTCCAGCAGGTAGAACTGCACCTCGCGCGGGGTGTGGGTGACGCCGAAGGAGGCCACCGCGGTGCGCACCACGGTCGACTTGCCCGAGCGCGGGCCGCCCACGATCAGCCCGTGGCCGGCCGCCCCCGCGTAGTCGACCTCCAGGATGTCCGTCTTCTGCTCGCGCGGCTTGTCCACGATGCCGATCGGCGTCCGCAGCCGGCCGACCGGGTAGCCCGGCGCCGTCAGTCCGCGCTCCGGAACGACCTGCAGCGGCGGCAGCAGGTGGTCGATGCTCGGCGCCTCGTCCAGCGGCGGCAGCCACACCTGGTGCGCGGCCGGGCCCTGGCCGGCCATCCGCTGGACGAAGACGTCCAGCACGGTGTCCACCAGCGCGTCGTCCTGCTCCGGCGCCTGCGGCACCTCCTCCTCCACCGGGTCCGGCAGGTCCACGTAGGCCGCGGTGAACTCCACCGGGCGGGCGTTCACCCGCCGCCCGCCGGTCGACCGCTGCTGCCCCGGCGCCCGGTACGGCCCCGAGACGTACGCGGCCTTGAACCGGTCCATCACGTCCTCGCCGAACTTCAGGTAGCCGACACCCGGCACCGGCGGCAGGTGGTACGCGTCCGGCACCCCGATCGCCGCCCGGGACTCGGCCGCCGAGAAGGTGCGCAGACCGATCCGGTACGACAGGTAGGTGTCCAGGCCGCGCAGCTTGCCCTCCTCCAGGCGCTGCGAGGCCAGCAGCAGGTGCACGCCCAGCGATCGGCCGATGCGGCCGATCTGGATGAACATCTCGATGAAGTCGGGCTTGGCGCTGAGCAGTTCGGAGAACTCGTCGATGATCAGCACCAGCGAGGGCAACGGGTCCAGCGCCGCGCCGGCCGCCCGGGCCCGCTCGTACTCGTGGATGTTGGCGTAGTTGCCGGAGCGGTGCAGCAGCTCCTGGCGGCGCTGCAGCTCGCCCTCGATCGCGTCCCGCATGCGGTCGACCAGGGTGAGCTCACCCTCCAGGTTGGTGATCACCGCGGAGGTGTGCGGCATGTCCGCCATGCCGGAGAAGGTCGCACCGCCCTTGAAGTCGGCGAGCACGAAGTTCAGCGTCTCCGAGGAGTGCGTCATCGCCAGCGCCAGCACCAGGGTGCGCAGCAGCTCCGACTTGCCGGAGCCGGTCGCGCCGACGCACAGGCCGTGCGGGCCCATGCCCTCCAGCGCCGCCTCCTTGATGTCCAGGTACACGTGCTCGCCGCTGGCGCCGATGCCGATCGGGACCCGCAGCCGCTCGTGCTGCGGGCGGGCGCGCCAGCTGCGGCTCACGTCGAAGGAACCCGGATCCCCCGAGTTCATCATGTCGGTGAAGTCCAGGTTGGACAGCAGCGGCTCGTCGTCGCCACCGGCTGAGATCCGGTACGGCGCCAACTGCCGCGCCAGCGCCTCGGACTGCCACACCGAGAGCAGGTCCGGCTTGCCGGTGTACGTCGCACCGGAGGCCGAACGCAGCACCAGCTCCTCGGAGTTGACCGTCACCATCAGGTGACCGCTGGGCTCGTCCACCTCGCCTGGGACGACCTCGATGACGGTCACCCCCTGGACGCCCTCCGGGCCCGCCAGCAGCGAGTCGTGCGGCACCCCGGCGCCGTCCATGACCACCACCAGGTGCGGCTGGTCCGCCGCCGGCGCGGCGTCCCGGACGAAGCGCTGGCGGCCGGCCAGCTCGTCCTGCAGCAGGTGCTCCAGATCGCCCAGGTCGGTGGCGAACAGCCGACGCGAGCCCGCGCCGTCCGCCTCCTTGCGGTGCTGGTTGTGCGGGAGCCACTTGGTCCAGCCCCACTCCTCGGCCGCCCCGGGCGCCGCCGCGACCGCCACCAGCAGGTCGTCCGGCGAGTGCAGGGTGGTCAACTGGGCGATCATCGCGCGCACGTTTCCGTACACCGAGTCCGGGTCCCCGCACACCGTGATGTGGTAGAAGGCCCGCAGCGACACCGCCAGCGGCAGGTCCTGCAAGGTGCCGTGCGCCTTCAGGAAGGAGTGCATCGCGGCCGCCGACAACGGCTCCAGCTCGTCCATCGGCGCGGTCTGCGGCGCCACCAGCGGGGTGGACAGCTGCACCGGCCCCAGGCCCACCCGGATCTGCGCGAAGTCGCCGTCCGCGGTCCGCCGCTCCCACAGCCGCCGGCCGTCCTCCACGATCGACCACAACTGGTCCGGCGCCGGGTTCAGGAACAGCAGCGCGCCGCGCTGGCTCTCCGCCGTGCGGCGCACCTGGCGGCGCGTCTGCTGCAGGTACTTGAGGTAGTCGCGCCGCTCGTCCGCCATCGCCGTCGAGCCGCCCTTGCGGGCCCGCACGATCTGGGCCAGCACCATGCCGACCGTCGAGGCGACCATCAGACCGCCCATGATCTTCATCGGGGCGGCCGCGCCCGGCGAGAAGAAGAACACCGCCGAACCGCCCATGCCGAGCATCGGCAGGAGGTTCATCATCCAGTCCTCGCCACCCTGCCGGGGCAGTTCGGGCGGCGTCACCAGCTCGACCGGCTCGTCCGGCACGGTCGGCGGGTAGACCCTCGGCGGTCGCTTGACCGTGATCACACCCATGCGTCATCCACCCCGCGGCGTCGATCGATCACTTCGGCATCCTGCCCTCACCCGACTGCGCAGGACCGTACGGGGTGGTCGCGGCTGAGGACGCCCCACACAGCGCAGCCCCCGCACCACCCTGCGCAGGCGCCGATCCTACATAGCGGCGCCGCCCCGCCCCGGGCGCCCCCGCACCGCCCCCACCGGCCACCGGAGCCCCGCGGGAACCGAGCGGGTAGGGTAACGCCGCGCCAACTCGCGGCCCGGCCGGGCCGGTTCCACAGCCACACCGCGCGCGTCCGCGCCGCGGCACCGTCAACAAGGGGGAGCGCCAGTGCGTCGAAGGACCGAGGTGGAGGCATGAGTTCCACCGCAGCCGCCACCGGGTACTGCCGGGTGACCGTCGTGGCCCCGGACCGCAAGATCGACGTCGCCCTGCCCGAGGACGTCCCGCTCGCCGACGTCTACCCCGAGGTGCTGCGGCTGGCCAAGCAGAGCCAGCCCGACGGCACCCCCACCGGCTTCCACCTGGTCCGCCGCGACGGCACCGTGCTCGACAGCAGCCTCCCGCTCGCCGCCCAACAGGTCCGCGACGGCGACCTGCTCGCGCTGCGCCCCTTCGCCGAATCCCTCCCGCCGGCCGTCTACGACGACGTCGCCGACGCCATCGCCAGCGCCGTCGAGGCCGACCGCCGCTTCTGGACCGTCGAGCTCATGCGCGGCTTCGGCCTGATCGGCGCCGGAGTGCTGCTCACCCTGCTCGGCTTCGCCCTCTGGTTCTCCGACCTGCGCCACGACATGCACGGCCTGCCCGGCGTCCTGGCCGGCGTCACCGCCGTCGTGCTCACCGCCCTCGCCGGGGTTCGCGCCCGGGTCTACCAGGACGCCCACTCCGCCCTCGCACTCGGCCTCGGCGCCCTGCCGCACGCCATGATCGGCGGCAGCGGCATCCTCGCCGTCACCCACCTGGGGGACGGCCCCGGCCGACTCCAGTTCCTCACCGGCTGCGTCGCCGTCCTGGTGGTCTCCGTCCTGCTGGCCGGGCTGCTGCCCGAGAAGGACGCGGCCTTCGTCGCCGCCGCCTTCGTCGCCGTCGCCGGGACCCTCGCCACCTTCACCGCCGTGCTGATGCCCGCCACCCCGGCCGGGAACATCGCCGCCGTCACCGGCGTCGCCGCCGTCGCCGCGGTCGGCTTCCTGCCCAGCCTCTCCGCCCGCTTCGCCCGGCTGCCGGTCGGCTTCAGCGCCCCCGGCCAGGCCCGCACCCGCAGCCGCGACTATGACGAGGAAGCCGAGCGCGCCGAGGCCGTCCAGTACGAGCGGATCGCCCACCAGGCCCGCCGCGGCCACGAGGTCCTGGTCGGCCTGGTCGGCGGCTGCGCCGCGGTCGTGGTCGGCGCCTGCGCCGTCCTCGCCTTCACCGACCGGACCTTCCCCGAACTGCTCGCGCTGGCCCTGGGCATCGCCACCATGCTGCGCGCCCGGCTGTTCCGCTACACCGCCCAGGTCCTCAGCCTCACCGCGGCCGGACTGCTGGGCCTGTGCCTGCTGATCGTCGGACTGTCGCTGCACACCCCGCAGTTCTTCCTGCGCGTGGCCGGCTCCAGCACCCAGCTCGACCTGCGCACCATCTGGCTGGGCGCCTCCATCGCGTTCGGCGCCGCGCTGCTCACCGCGATCGCCCTGGTGGTCCCCAGGCTCGGCGTCTCCCCGTTCTGGGGGCGCATCCTGGACATGGTCGACAGCCTCACCCTGATGTCCCTCGTCCCGCTGGCCCTCGCCGTGCTGAACGTCTACCGGCTGGTCCGCGGCGCCACCGGCTGACCGGAGCCGCCGCGGCGGCCCGTCGCGGCCCACCCGGCCCGCCGACCGGCCCGGTGAGCAGCACTGGTACGCTTGGCCTTCGAGCGCAGCCGTGTGTCCGCCCCAGTGGGCCGCAGACCGCGAGCCGCGCCCGTCACGACACCGAGTTCTCCAAGATCCTGTGTTGTCGACCAGGAACGCTCGGTAGACCTTGAAGGAGTTGCAGTGGCTCTCGCCTCTGACGTCAAGAAGCAGATCATGGCTGAGTTCGGCACCAAGGAGGGCGACACCGGCTCCCCCGAGGTCCAGGTGGCCATGCTGTCCCGTCGCATCTCGGACCTGACCGAGCACCTCAAGACCCACAAGCACGACCACCACTCGCGTCGTGGCCTGCTGATCCTGGTCGGCCAGCGCCGCCGCCTGCTGCAGTACCTGGCCAAGAAGGACATCGAGCGCTTCCGTACGCTCGTCGACCGCCTGGGCATCCGTCGCGGTGCCGCCGGCGGCGCCCGCTGAGAACGCCGCTCGGGGCGGCTCCCCACACCGGGGAGCCGCCCCTCGCGCGTATGCCGCGGCGGTTGAGCCGCGGCGCCCGGACATAACAACTCGCGCGCACCTCCCCAGGTGGCCGAGGATTGCACCGTAGGGTTATGGGCATGCCGGGTGATGGCGCACCAGCGCGCCACCCGGGCAGACAGCCCGAACCCCCGCGGGACGAAGGCTTCAAACGGAAGCCGCCCGCATCCGAGAGAGCGTCCAGACGCAGGACCGCCCGTCCGGCCCGGCAGCCGTGAGGCGCCGGTCCTCGGTAGTGGCCCCCGGAACCCCCGCAGCGAGCGGGGCACCCCGGAGGCTTCGATCGAAGACCGGCCCGACTGCCGCCCTCCCTGATCAGGAGGGCCCGGGGCCAGCACGAGGCAGTGCGCGGAGACGCTCTCCCGGAGACGTACGAAAGAGGAGATCTTCCAGGTGGAAGAGAACGTGTTCTACGCCGAAGCCGTGATCGACAACGGTACCTTCGGCACCCGTACCATCCGCTTCGAGACCGGCCGCCTGGCCCGTCAGGCCGCCGGCTCCGCCGTGGCCTACCTGGACGACGACACCATGGTGCTGTCGGCCACCAGCGCGTCCAAGCAGCCGAAGGAGCACTTCGACTTCTTCCCGCTGACCGTGGACGTCGAGGAGCGGATGTACGCCGCGGGCCGCATCCCCGGCTCGTTCTTCCGTCGTGAGGGCCGGCCCTCCGAGGACGCGATCCTCACCTGCCGCCTGATCGACCGCCCGC
Source organism: Kitasatospora sp. NPDC029312 (assembly GCF_055569215.1). Lineage (NCBI taxonomy): Bacteria > Bacillati > Actinomycetota > Actinomycetes > Kitasatosporales > Streptomycetaceae > Kitasatospora > Kitasatospora sp. NPDC029312. The sequence goes on from NZ_JBVHXY010000043.1 coordinate 62,530, forward strand.
TGCGCCCGTCCTTCGTCAAGGGCCTGCGCAACGAGGTCCAGGTCGTCTGCACCATCATGGCGCTCAACCCCGACCACCTGTACGACGTGGTCGCCATCAACGCCGCCTCCGCCTCCACCCAGCTGGCGGGCCTGCCGTTCTCCGGCCCGATCGGCGGCGTGCGCGTCGCGCTGATCAACGGCCAGTGGGTCGCCTTCCCGACCCACAGCGAGCTGGAGTCGGCCGTCTTCGACATGGTCGTCGCCGGTCGCGTCCTGCCGGACGGCGACGTCGCGATCATGATGGTCGAGGCCGAGGCCACCGACAAGACCATCAAGCTGGTCGAGGGCGGCGCCGAGGCGCCGACCGAGGAGGTCGTGGCCGCCGGCCTCGAAGCCGCCAAGCCGTTCATCAAGGTGCTGTGCGCCGCGCAGTCGCAGCTGGCCGCCCAGGCCGCCAAGCCGACCGCCGAGTTCCCGGTCTTCCTGGACTACCAGGACGACGTCCTCGCCGCGCTGACCGCCGCCGTCAAGGACGAGCTGGCCCAGGCCCTCACCATCCCGGGCAAGCAGGAGCGCAACAACGAGCTCGACCGCGTCAAGGCGGTGGCGGCCGAGAAGCTGCTCCCCGAGTTCGAGGGCCGCGAGAAGGAGATCAGCGCCGCCTACAACGCGCTGACCAAGAAGATCGTCCGCGAGCGCGTCATCAAGGACAAGGTCCGCATCGACGGCCGCGGTGTCACCGACATCCGCACCCTGGCCGCCGAGGTCGAGGCCATCCCGCGCGTCCACGGCTCGGCCCTGTTCGAGCGCGGCGAGACCCAGATCCTGGGCGTCACCACCCTGAACATGCTGCGCATGGAGCAGCAGCTGGACACGCTCTCCCCGGAGACGCGCCGCCGCTACATGCACAACTACAACTTCCCGCCGTACTCCGTCGGCGAGACCGGCCGCGTGGGCTCCCCCAAGCGCCGCGAGATCGGCCACGGCGCCCTGGCCGAGCGGGCCATCCTGCCGGTGCTGCCCTCCCGCGAGGAGTTCCCGTACGCCATCCGCCAGGTCTCCGAGGCGCTCAGCTCCAACGGCTCCACCTCGATGGGCTCGGTCTGCGCCTCGACCATGTCGCTGCTGAACGCCGGTGTGCCGCTGAAGGCCGCCGTCGCCGGTATCGCCATGGGCCTGATCTCCCAGGAGATCGACGGTGAGACCCACTACGTCGCGCTGACCGACATCCTGGGCGCCGAGGACGCGTACGGCGACATGGACTTCAAGGTCGCCGGCACCCGCAACTTCATCACCGCACTGCAGCTGGACACCAAGCTCAACGGCATCCCGGCCTCGGTGCTGGCCGCCGCGCTGAAGCAGGCCCGCGACGCCCGCCTGCACATCCTCGACGTGATGAACGAGGCCATCGACTCCCCGGACGAGATGTCCCCGAACGCGCCGCGCATCATCACCATCAAGATCCCGGTGGACAAGATCGGCGAGGTCATCGGCCCCAAGGGCAAGATGATCAACCAGATCCAGGAGGACACCGGCGCCGAGATCACGATCGAGGACGACGGCACCATCTACATCGGTGCCTCCGACGGCCCGGCCGCCGAGGCCGCCCGCACCACGATCAACCAGATCGCCAACCCGACCATGCCGGAGGTCGGCGAGCGCTACCTGGGCACCGTGGTCAAGACCACGACCTTCGGCGCGTTCGTCTCGCTCATGCCGGGCAAGGACGGCCTGCTGCACATCTCGCAGATCCGCAAGCTGGCCGGCGGCAAGCGCGTCGAGAACGTCGAGGACGTCCTCGGCGTCGGCGCCAAGGTGCAGGTCGAGATCGCCGAGATCGACCCGCGCGGCAAGCTCTCGCTCATCCCGGTCATCGAGGGCGAGGAAGGCGGCGAGGCCGCTTCCGAGTGAAGCGCCGCTAGCTGACCCCTTGCGGCCCGTACGCCTCCCGGCGTGCGGGCCGCACCCTGTTGCCCACGCGTTCGTCCGTACGTGCCCCGCACGTGCGTTTTCTCTGGAGGTACCCACCGTGGCCCAGGCCCCGGCGGTAAAGCAGCGCCCCGGCACCACCCGGACCCTGCTCAAGGGCGTCGACGGCGCCGGCACCGTGCGCCGCACCGTGCTGCCCGGCGGCCTGCGGGTCGTCACCGAGACCCTGCCGACGGTGCGCTCCGCGACCTTCGGCATCTGGGTCGGCGTCGGCTCGCGGGACGAGACCCCGCAGCTCAACGGCGCCACCCACTACCTGGAGCACCTGCTCTTCAAGGGCACCGAGCGGCGCAGCGCGCTGGACATCTCGGCCGCCCTGGACGCGGTCGGCGGCGAGATGAACGCCTTCACCGCGAAGGAGAACACCTGCTACTACGCCCGGGTCCTGGACACCGACCTGCCGCTGGCCATCGACGTGGTCTGCGACATGCTCACCGGCTCGCTGATCCGCACCGAGGACGTCGAGGCCGAGCGCGGCGTCATCCTCGAGGAGATGGCGATGGCCGAGGACGACCCGGGCGACGTGGTCCACGACCTCTTCGCCAAGGTCATCTACGGCAGCGGCCCGCTCGGCCGCCCGATCCTCGGCACCCAGGAGACCATCAAGGCGCTCACCCGGGACCAGGTCGCCGGCTTCTACCACCGCCGCTACCGCCCGGAGCACCTGGTCGTCGCCGCGGCCGGCAACCTCGACCACCGCAAGGTGGTCAAGCAGGTCGAGCAGGCCTTCGCGCCGGTGCTGGCCCGCTCCACCGCCGCGCCCGCCGAGGCCCGGCGCGGCGTCAAGGCCGTGCGCACGGCCGGCAGGGTCGAGGTCCTCAACCGCTCCACCGAGCAGGCCCACCTGGTGCTGGGCGTGCCCGGGGTGCCCCGGCACGACGAGCGCCGCTGGGCCATGGGCGTGCTCAACGCGGCCCTCGGCGGCGGAATGAGCTCCCGGCTCTTCCAGGAGATCCGGGAGAAGCGCGGCCTGGCGTACTCGGTCTACTCGTACTCCTCCTCCTACGCGGACAGTGGCCTGTTCGGCATCTACGCCGGCTGCCAGCCCAAGCGGGTCGAGGAGGTGTTGCGGATCTGCCGCGCCGAGCTGGCCAAGGTGGTCGCCGACGGCATCACCGAGGAGGAGCTGCACCGGGCCATCGGCCAGATCTCCGGCTCCACCGTGCTCGGCATGGAGGACACCGGCTCGCTGATGAACCGGATCGGCAAGGCCGAGCTCAGCTACGGCCACCACCTGTCCGTGGACGACATGCTGGAGCGGATCGCGGCCGTGACCCTCGAGGACGTCCACGCGGTGGCCCGTGATGTGCTGGGCGCGTACCGGCCGTCGCTGGCCCTGATCGGGCCGGTCAACGACAAGCGGGCCGCCAAGCTCGCCGATCTGCTGGTCTGAGACTGCGCGGTCGAGACGGCCCGGCCGAGGTCGCCCGGGCCGGGACCATCCCATCCGAGTTCGCTGGTGAGAGGACTTTCGCTATGACGCTGCGTGTCGCCGTGATCGGCGCCGGGGGCCGGATCGGCTCCGAGGCGGTCAAGGCCGTCGAGGCCGCGCCCGACCTGGAACTCGTCGCCACCCTCGGCCGCGGGTCCAAGCCGGAGGAGCTGACCGAGGCGGGCGTCCAGGTCGCCGTCGAGCTGACCCACCCCGACTCGGTGATGGGCAACCTCGACTACTGCCTGCACCACGGCGTCCACGTGGTCACCGGCACCACCGGCTGGACGGACGAACGGCTCGCCACCGTCCGCGGTTGGCTCGACGACGCCCCGGAGCTCGGCCTGCTGATCGCGCCGAACTTCTCCATCGGCGCCATCCTCGGCATGAAGTTCTCGCAGATCGCCGCCCGGTACTTCGAATCGGTCGAGGTGGTCGAACTGCACCACGACCGCAAGGCCGACGCCCCCAGCGGCACCGCCACCCGCACCGCCCAGCTGATCGCCGCCGCCCGCGCCGAGGCCGGCCGCCCGCCCCAGCAGGACCCCACCACCCACAGTCTGCCCGGCGCCCGCGGCGCCGACGTGGACGGCGTGCCGGTGCACGCCGTACGGCTGCGCGGCCTCCTCGCCCACCAGCAGGTGATGTTCGGCGACACCGGCGAGACGCTCACCATCCGGCACGACTCGCTGCACCACAGCAGCTTCATGCCGGGCATCCTGCTGGGCGTGCGCAAGGTCGTCGAGACGCCCGGACTGACCTTCGGCCTCGAACACTTCCTGGACCTGTGAGCCCGACATGACCTCCCGTACCGGTTTCTTCGTCCTGTCCGGCGTGCTGCTGCTGGTCGCCCTGCTCTGCGTGGGAGAGGGCGTCCAGCTGGTCGCCACCGGCAAGCCGCTCGGCATCGGCATCGGCCTCTGCGCCTTCGTCATCCCGCTGATCGGCGTCTGGTTCCTGCGCCAGACCGTCCGCTTCGGCCGGGCCAGCGAGCAGCTCGCCCGCGAGCTGGAGGCCGAGGGCGGCCTGCCGGTGGACGAGCTGAAGCGCACCACCGGCGGACGGATCGACCGGGCCTCGGCCGACGCGGTCTTCGCCCGCCGCCAGGCCGAGGCGGAGGCCGAACCGGGCGACTGGCGGGTCTGGTTCCGGCTCGCCGTGGCCTACGCCGACGCCGGTGACACCCCGCGCGCCCGCAAGACCATGCAGCACGCCATCAAGCTGCACAGCACCGAACCCGCAAGGAGTAACGCGTGAGCGACGAACCGACGGCCCCCAGCTTCCGCAGCGACGTGACGGTGGAGCTGGTCCGCAGCGCCGCCGCCGACTCGGACGTCATCTGGGCGGCCCGGGTCTCGACCGCGGGGGAGCAGTCCCTGGAGGCGCTCCAGCAGGACCCGGAGAAGTCCAAGGGCCTGATCAACTACCTGATGCGGGACCGGCACGGCACGCCCTTCGAGCACAACTCGATGACCTTCTTCATCAGCGCCCCGATCTTCGTCTTCCGCGAGTTCCACCGCCACCGCAGCGGATGGTCGTACAACGAGGAGTCCGGGCGATACCGCGAGCTGCAGCCGGTGTTCTACCTGCCGGCCGAGGAGCGCAAGCTCGTCCAGCAGGGCCGGCCCGGTCGCTACGAGTTCGTCGACGGCACTGCGGAGCAGCACCGGACCACCACCGGGGCGATGGAGGCCGCGTACCGCGAGGCGTACGCGCGCTACCGGGAGATGCTGGCGGCGGGCGTGGCCCGGGAGGTGGCCCGCGCGGTGCTGCCGGTCGGCCTGTTCTCCTCGATGTACGCGACCTGCAACGCGCGCTCGCTGATGCACTTCCTCTCGCTGCGCACCAAGCGGGAGAACTCGGCGGTGCCGTCGTTCCCGCAGCGCGAGATCGAGATGGTCGCCGAGCAGATGGAGCAGCAGTGGGCCCGGCTGATGCCGCTCACCCATGCGGCCTTCGAGAAGCACGGCCGGGTCGCCCCCTGACCTGGGATGACAGGCATATGGGCAGAGTGTCGGGCATGTCTGGATTGCGGCTTTTGTAGCCGCTCCCTACATTCATGACACGGATTCCGGTGCTGCCCGAACCCCCGAGCGGGCAGCACCGGGATCCCATTTCCCTCAGCCCTGACCTGCTACACCTGTCCGAACCCTGGACCGGCATGGGTACCGCCCCACCGCCTACGAGTAGCTTTGGACGCATGGCTCCGACCTCCACCCCCCAGACGCCGTTCGGCCGGGTGCTGACCGCGATGGTCACCCCGTTCACCGCCGACGGTGGACTCGACCTCGACGGCGCCCAGCGCCTCGCCACGCACCTCGTCGACTCCGGGAACGACGGCCTCGTCGTCAACGGCACCACCGGTGAGTCCCCGACCACCAGCGACGCCGAGAAGGCCCAGCTCGTCCGCGCCGTGGTGGAGGCGGTCGGCGACCGGGCCCATGTGGTGGCCGGCGTCGGCACCAACGACACCCGCCACAGCGCCGAGCTGGCCCGGCAGGCGGAGGCCGCCGGGGCGCACGGCCTGCTGGTGGTCACCCCGTACTACAACAAGCCCCCGCAGGAGGGCCTGTACCGGCACTTCACGCAGGTCGCCGACGCCACCGGCCTGCCGGTCATGGCGTACGACATCCCGGGCCGCAGCGGGGTCGCGCTGAGCCACGAGACGCTGGTCCGGCTCGGCGAGCACCCGCGGATCGTGGCCAACAAGGACGCCAAGGGCGACCTCGGCGCCGCGGCCTGGGCGATCGCCCGCTCGGACCTGGCCTGGTACTCCGGTGACGACATCCTCAACCTGCCGCTGCTGTCGGTCGGAGCCGTCGGCGTGGTCAGCGTCGTCGGGCACGTGGTGGCCGGTGAGCTGAAGGCGATGATCGAGGCCTACCTGGCGGGCGATGTGGCCAAGGCCACCGCCGTCCACCAGGGACTGCTGCCCGTCTTCAGCGGTATGTTCCGCACCCAGGGCGTCATCCTGGCCAAGGCCGCGCTGGAACTCCAGGGCCGGCCGGCCGGCCCGCTGCGGCTGCCGCTGGTCGGCGCGACGGCCGAGGAGATCGACCGATTGAAGCAGGATCTCGCCGCCGGCGGGGTACACCTGTAGCAGACACAGACGTGCGCGCCCCGGCTCGCCGGACCCTCACGGGCCCGCCGCTGGACCGGACAGCAGGCGTGAGAGCACAGACCCAGTAGGAAAACGACACTGAGTACGCACGCCATATGTCTCCAGGGGGAGGACCCCGGGCATATGGCGTGCGTCGTGAGGAGAGTCTTTTGAGCCACCCGCACCCCGAGCTCGGCGCGCCCCCGGCCCTGAAGGAGGGCGCCCTCCGCATCACTCCGCTCGGCGGCCTCGGCGAGATCGGCCGCAACATGACGGTCTTCGAGTACGGCGGCCGCATCCTGATCGTCGACTGCGGCGTCCTCTTCCCCGAGGACGAGCAGCCCGGCGTGGACCTGATCCTCCCGGACTTCACCTACATCCGGGACCGTCTCGACAAGATCGACGGCATCGTCCTCACCCACGGGCACGAGGACCACATCGGTGCCGTCCCCTTCCTCCTACGGGAGAACCCGGACATTCCGCTGATCGGCTCGAAGCTGACCCTGGCCCTGATCGAGGCCAAGCTCGTCGAGCACCGCATCCGGCCGTACGTGCTGGAGGTCAAGGAGGGCGAGCGCGAGCGCATCGGCCCCTTCGACTGCGAGTTCATCGCGGTGAACCACTCCATCCCGGACGCCCTCGCCGTGGCCGTCCGCACCCCCGCCGGCATGGTCGTGGCCACCGGTGACTTCAAGATGGACCAGCTGCCGCTGGACGGGCGCCTCACCGACCTGCCGACCTTCGCCAAGCTGGCCGAGGAGGGCATGGACCTGCTGCTGGTGGACTCCACCAACGCCGAGGTCCCCGGCTTCATCCCGCACGAGCGGGACATCTCGGCGGCGCTGCGAAACGTTTTCGCGAACGCCGACCGGCGCATCATCGTCGCCTCCTTCGCCAGCCACGTGCACCGCATCCAGCAGGTGCTGGACGCCGCGCACGAGTACGGCAGGAAGGTCGCCTTCGTCGGCCGGTCGATGGTCCGCAACATGGGCATCGCCCGCGACCTCGGCTACCTGAAGGTCCCGGGCAACATGGTCGTGGACGTCAAGCAGCTGGACGACCTGCCGGACAAGGACGTCGTGCTGATCTGTACCGGCTCCCAGGGCGAGCCGATGGCGGCGCTGTCCCGGATGGCCAACCGCGACCACCAGATCCGCATCGTCGAGGGCGACACCGTCGTCCTGGCGTCCTCGCTCATCCCGGGCAACGAGAACGCCGTCTACCGCGTGATCAACGGCCTGACCCGCTGGGGCGCCAAGGTCGTGCACAAGGGCAACGCCAAGGTGCACGTCTCCGGCCACGCCTCGGCCGGCGAGCTGCTGTACTTCTTCAACATCTGCAAGCCGCGCAACCTGATGCCGGTCCACGGCGAATGGCGTCACCTGCGCGCCGCCGCCGAGCTGGGCATCGCCACGGGTGTCCCGCGCAACCGCGTGGTCATCGCCGAGGACGGCGTCTGCGTCGACCTGGAGCAGGGCGTCGCCCGCATCGTCGGCAAGGTGCAGGCCGGCTACGTCTACGTGGACGGTTCCTCGGTCGGTGACATCACCGAGGCCTCGCTCAAGGACCGCAGGATCCTCGGCGAGGAGGGCTTCATTTCCGTCTTCGTCGCGGTCGATTCGACCAACGGCAAGATCATCGGCGGCCCGACCATCCAGGCACGCGGCTCCGGCATCGACGACGGCGCCTTCGTACCGGTGGCCTCCAAGCTGCAGGAAGCACTGGACCGCTCGGCGAGCGACGGCGTGCTGGAGCCCCGGCAGGTGCAGCAGCTGGTGCGCCGGACCGTCGGCAAGTGGGTCGCGGACAACTACCGCCGCCGGCCGATGATCCTGCCGGTCGTGGTCGAGGTCTGAGGCTCCTCCTCAGCTTGCGGTTGAGTCTCGTCCGCCCCCTGGGGCTGGTTTGACGTGGGGCGACCCGGTGCGTAATGTTCTCCGGGTTGCCCCACGGGACGAGCCCCAAGGAAGTTCTCGAATCTGAATTCGAGAAGGACCGGGAAAACGGACCGAGAAACTCTGGTAGAGTTCGGGAGCGCCGAAAGGCAAAAGCCGAATCGGATGAATGAAACTTCGGAAAACGGAGCGGAAAACATCTGATAAGCTGGAAACACGAAAGAACGAAGCGCCCGGAGGGCCCGCTGGAAGGCGGCCTGAAGGAAGTGTCCGTTCCTTGAGAACTCAACAGCGTGCCAAAAGTCAAC